>CAYOJM010000039.1:0-5206 GCA_964404295.1 uncultured Sedimenticola sp.
TGGCCGAGCGCGAGGCGGAGACCATCCTGCCCGGCTTCACCCACCTGCAGACCGCCCAGCCGGTGACCTTCGGCCACCACATGATGGCCTGGTTCGAGATGCTCGAGCGCGACCACGAGCGCCTGGGCGACTGCGCGCGGCGCATGAACCGCTGCCCCCTGGGCGCCGCCGCCCTGGCCGGCACCACTTTTCCCATCGACCGCGATTTCACCGCCCGCGAGCTGGGCTTCGACGCCCCCTGCGCCAACTCCCTGGACGCGGTGAGCGACCGCGACTTCGCCATCGAGTTCGCCGCCGCCGCCAGCCTGCTCATGATGCATCTGTCGCGCATGTCCGAGGAGCTGGTGATCTGGTCCTCGGCCCAGTTCGGCTTCGTCACCCTGTCGGACGCCTTCTGCACCGGCTCCTCCATCATGCCGCAGAAGAAGAACCCCGACGTGCCCGAGCTGGTGCGCGGCAAGAGCGGACGCGTCTTCGGCCACCTGATGGGCCTGCTCACGCTGATGAAGAGCCAGCCGCTGGCCTACAACAAGGACAACCAGGAGGACAAGGAGCCCCTGTTCGACACCGTGGACCAGCTCAAGGGCTGCCTCAAGGTCTTCGCCGACATGGTGCCCGAGATCACTTGCAACCGCGAGGCCATGCGCCGGGCGGCGCTCAAGGGCTTCGCCACCGCCACGGACCTGGCCGACTACCTGGTGCGCAAGGGGGTGCCCTTCCGTGACGCCCACGAGGTGGTGGGCAAGGCGGTGGCCCTGTGCGTGGAGCGCGGCTGCGATCTGGCCGACCTGACTCTCGAGGAGCTGCGCGCCTTCAGCGACGCCATCGACGAGGACGTCTTCGACTGCCTCACCCTTGAGGGCTCGGTGGCGGCGCGCAACCACATCGGCGGCACGGCGCCGGAACAGGTGCGACAGGCCATCGCCCGGGCCCGGGAGCGGCTGGCATGAAGAACCGGGTGCGCGTGAGCGCCGTCTTTTCGTTTCGCGGCGAAACTCACGAACCGGAGCTGGTCCTCGACCTGGACGATTTCATGGATGCCGGCAAGGACCTGGATGCGCTCTACCCGCTCCTCGCCGCCGCCAACGGCATCGGCGCCTATTCCTACGAGTACGAGGTGCTGGAGATGGCGCCCCTCCACTTCAACCGCCCGGAGGGGTTGGCGGCCGATTTCGTCGCCGACGGCCGGTTGGATCTGGAGGGGCTGCGCCGCGCCCGTTCCGAAGTCCGGCGGCGGGAGGCATTGGCCGCCATCGCCCGCCGGGAGATGGGGGTGGATCCCGCCGACGTGCCCGGCCTCATGGCCGCCCTCGAAGCCGCTTACGAGGCCGGGCGCCGCCGCGCCTGAAGGCCCACCCACCATTCAATTTGTCAACGGAAAAGATCGGACTACACTAAGAGGGTGTGCCCGAAGCGGCTGCTTTTCCACCTGCTTCGGAGACAACAACAAAAGGATCGCACCGACACCAAAAGGGGGACTTCACCATGGTCTATACGCACAAGCATCCGGCCCTGTTCATCATGGGCCTCATTTTCCTGGCCATCGGAATCCTGGCCGGCTCCGGCGCGCTGGACGGCGTCATCCAATCCCTCCACGCCCAGAAATACCAGGGAGAGATGGTGTGGCTGGGCTACATCCTCGGCATCATCGGCATTCTGGTGGGCATCTGGCACTGGTGGGGCAGCCATGAAGAGGGGGATCTGGACTATTACCTTTCCACCGTGGCCGGCGCCATCTTCATCATGCTGGTGGCCATGATCATCCGCTGGTTCGCCGCTCCCGCGGTGGCCGTCTGGAGCAAATCCCTGGGTCCCGTGATGGGCGCCAAATATTTGCACCAGGTTCTGGGATTGAACTATGTGGTCCTGGGCATCCTGGCGGGCATTCTCATCGTCAACACCATCGGCGTGCCCAAGTGGGCGCAGAATGGGGTGCGTTTGTCGCGCCTGGGCCTCAAGACCGGGGTGATTCTGCTCGGCACCCTCTACTCCTTGGCCGAGTTGCAGCAGTTGGGCAAGCTGTCGGTGGTGCTCATCGGGGTCTTCGTGCTCGGCTCCGTCGGCCTGGTGCTCCTGTTCGGTCGGATGCGGGGATTGCCCAACAACATGACCGGCGTGCTCTCGGCGGGCATGGGCGTGTGCGGCGTGTCGGCCACGGTGGCGGCGGCGCCGGTGGTCAAGGCGCGCGCCATCGACATCGCCTACACCATCGGCACCATCCTCCTGTGGGGCGTGGGCTGCATGTTCCTTTTCCCCATCATCGGCAACATGCTCGATCTGGGCCATGTCCAGTTCGGCGCCTGGGCCGGCACCGGCATCCTCAACTCGGCTCAGGTGGCAGGCGCCGCCCTGGCCTATCAGCCCGACGGCATCGAAACCCTGAAAGTGGCCGAGATCTTCAACATCACCCGGGTGCTTTTCCTGCCCATCATCGTGCTCTGGCTGGCCATCTGGTTCGTCAAGCGCGAAGAGAGCGCCGAGAGCGTCAACATCGGGCAGGTGGTGATCCAAAAGTTCCCGCTGTTCGTCCTCGGTTTCATCCTCATGTTCGCCCTCTCCTCCACCGGGGTGTTCGCGCCCGCCCAACACTACAAGGGCAAGTATTTCGACAACAACATCCCAGAATCCAAACTGCTCACGCCGGAGGAGGTCGCCCTGCTCAAGTCGGAGATGGGCAAGGTGCAGCGTGAGGATCGCAAGGCCGCCCTGGCGCGTCTGATCGAAAACCGCAAGATCATGAGCCGCGAAGACGATGCCGTCATCCGCGGGCTGAACAACGCCAAAGTGCTCTCCAAGGAGGCCAACAAGCTGCTCAAGAAGGCCCACAAGGCGGTGCGCCACACGGCGAAGAAGATCAAGAAGTTCCGCCAGTGGATCACCCTGCTGTTCGCCTTCGGCCTCACCGGCCTGGGGATGCAGATCACCCTGGCTTCCATCAAGCAGGCCGGCGGCCAGCCGCTGGTGGTGGGCGGCATCGTGGGCACCCTCAAAGCGGTGCTCTCCCTCATCGTCATCGTCATCTTCGTGCACGAAACCATCTGAGGAGGTCGGACCATGAGCGAAAAAGAAGACAAGCAGGACATCGACGTGCAGGAGGTAGACGGCTTCCGCTTCCATCGCGGTTCCGCCCTCTCCATCTTCGAATCGGATCGGCGCGAGGACATCGTGGCCCTCATTCTGGCGCTGCTCATCGCCCTGGGCATCTATCTGCTGGTCTGACTGCGCGCCCCGGCCCCGTTGTCGGGCCGGGGCGCGTTTTCATCCGATGGACGTCTCTCACATCGTTCTGGCCAGCCATGGCACGGCGGGTGCCCGCGCCGCCGAACGCGCCGCGTTCGACTTGGCCCGGCGTGACGGCGCCCGGGTGACCCATCTATACGTGATTCCCGATTTCTGGGCCGGTATGCGGGGCGACGATTGGCTCAACAACGCCGTCACCCAAGAGGCCTTCGGCCACTACCTGGAAGGAGAACTGGCCCGCGAGGCGCGGGAGGTGATGGATCGGTTGCAAGAAGAAGCGCAGGCTTTCGAGGTGGCCCTGGACAGCCGTGCCCTGTTCGGGGATCCCACCAAGTGTCTCATCCATCTGTGCGCGGACTGCAAGGCGGATCTCGTGGTGCTCGGCACGCCCCGTCCCAAAGGAATGCCCGGCTACGCCTCGCGCATGAAACTGGATCTGCTCAGCCGGTCGCTGGGGGCTGCCCTGCTCATCGTGCCGCCGGACGCAAAGCCGTGAGACCGGACGCCGCCTCGAACTCGATGTCTCCCTCGACAGCGGAGTCGGATCGGGATTTCGCCCGCTTGGAGATCGCCACCCCCTGGACCCCCGAGACGCTGCGCCCATTCGTGGACGACGTGGAGCGGCTTCTGCGCATCAATCCGCTGGTGGTATTCGACCGCTTCGAGCGGGAGGGTGAAGACCGGTGGCATCTGACGGGCCGCAACCTGGCCAACGGCCGCACATTCGACCTGCACATGGAACGGGTGCCTTTGCCGGACGGCGGCTGGCGCCTGTTGTGGAAAGGCGGGCTAAAGCAGGCCACCGAGCTGCGCATCCGCGCCGCTCCAGACGGCACCGCCCTGCTGGAGATCGTCGACGACTATTCCGGGGTGCCGGAGGCGGAACGCAAAGCGCGCAAGCAGGAGGTGGACACCTCTTTCCTTCCCTGGGGGCGGGCGCTCCACAAGTACCTGAACCATTGGAAACGCTGGTCCTGGATTCCCGGCTGGAAGTGGTACTTCGGCGGCCCCTGGCTTCGGATGACGCCTTCCGCCCGGCGCATCGTTTTCATGCTCATCTTCATCACCGCGGCGGAATTCGTGCTGTTCTTGTTCGTGCTCCTCATCTTCAAGTTGGAAGGGGCCTGAACCGGACCGGCCGTGGGACCCACGGCCCAAGACCCCCTCATCGAAAATGAAAAAAAGGCGCCCGAAGGCGCCTTGAAAAGGGATCACCTGGATTCGAGCTCAGAGCCCAGAACCTTTGGCTCCGGTGAACTCGGGATAGGCCTCCATGCCGCACTCGGCCAGGTCTACACCCTCGTACTCCTCCTCCTCGGAGACGCGCAGGCCCATGACCACCTTGAGGATCAGCCAGACCACGATGCTCACGCCGAAGACCCAGCCGAAGATGGTGGCAGCGCCGATGAGTTGGCCGGTGAAGCTGGAACCGTCATTGGTCAGGGGCACCAGCATCAGGCCCAGGAAACCGCAGACGCCGTGCACCGAGATGGCGCCCACGGGATCGTCGATCTTCATCTTGTCGAAGGCCAGGATGCTGAACACCACCAGGGCGCCACCGGCTGCACCGAACAGGGTCGCCTGCAGCACCGAGGGGGTGGAGGGCTCGGCGGTGATCACCACCAGGCCGGCCAGGGCACCATTGAGCGCCATGGTGAGATCCGCCTTGCCGAAGAGGCTCTTGGCCACGATGAGGGCGGCCACCACGCCGGCGGCAGCGGCGGCATTGGTGTTGACGAAGACCATGGCCACCGAGTTGGCGTTGGTCACATCACCCAGCTTCAGCACGGAACCGCCGTTGAAACCGAACCAACCGAACCAGAGAATGAAGGTACCCAGGGTGGCCAGCGGCAGGTTGGCACCCGGGATGGGCTTGACCTCCCCCTTGGGTCCGTACTTGCCCTTGCGGGGGCCCAGCAGGAGCACGCCGGCCAGGGCGGCGGCGGCGCCGGCCATGTGCACGATG
>CAYOJM010000040.1:0-36256 GCA_964404295.1 uncultured Sedimenticola sp.
ATCGAGGCACTGGCCGCCTGGGATCCGAAAGCCGAGCCCAGCCAGGAGATCCAGTACCGCCCGGCGCGGGTGTTGATGCAGGACTTCACCGGCGTGCCCGCGGTGGTGGACCTGGCCGCCATGCGCGACGCCATCGCCGAACTGGGCGGCGACCCCGACCGCATCAACCCCCTGCAGCCCGCCGAGCTGGTCATCGACCACTCGGTTCAGGTGGACACCTTCGGCACCTCCGACGCCGCCGAGCTCAACGCCAAGATCGAGTTCGAGCGCAACCGCGAGCGCTACCAGTTCCTCAAGTGGGGCCAGCAGGCCTTCGACAACTTCAAGGTGGTCCCGCCCGACACCGGCATCGTCCACCAGGTGAACGTGGAGTACCTCTCCCGCGTGGTCTTCGACCAGGAGAACGGCGGTGTTCGCCAGGCCTACCCCGACACCGTGGTGGGCACCGACTCCCATACCACCATGGTCAACGGCCTGGGCGTGCTGGGCTGGGGCGTGGGCGGCATCGAAGCGGAAGCCGCCATGCTGGGCCAGCCCATCTCCATGCTGGTGCCCAAAGTGGTGGGCATGAAGCTCACCGGCGAGCTGCCCGAGGGCGCCACCGCCACCGACCTGGTGCTCACCATCGTGCAGAAGCTGCGCGAACACGGTGTCGTGGGCAAGTTCGTGGAGTTCTACGGCGATGCGCTCAGCCACCTGCCCATGGGGGATCGCGCCACCATCGCCAACATGGGACCGGAGTACGGCGCCACCTGCGGCCTCTTCCCCATCGACGAGGAGACCCTGGACTACCTGCGCCTCACCGGCCGCAGTGAGCAGCAGGTGGCGCTGGTGGAAGCCTACGCCAAGGCCCAGGGCATATGGCGCGACGACCGCCGCGTGGCCGACTACTCCGAGACCCTGGAGCTGGACATCTCCACCATCGTGCCCAGCATCGCCGGCCCCAAGCGGCCCCAGGACCGCATCGAGCTGCGCAACGCAAAGGAACGGTTCACCACCGACCTGAAGGAGCTCAAGGAACAGGGCAACATCCAGGGCGGCGGCCCGGTGCGTGGCGAGATCGACGGCGAGTCTTTCGAACTGAAGGACGGGGACGTGGTGATCGCCGCCATCACTTCCTGCACCAACACCTCCAACCCCTCGGTGATGCTCGCCGCCGGGCTGGTGGCGAAGAAGGCGGTGGAGAAGGGACTGAAGGTGAAGCCCTGGGTGAAGACCTCCCTGGCCCCCGGCTCCCTGGCGGTCACCGACTACCTGAAGCACGCCGGCCTGCTGGAGTACCTGGAGAAGCTGCGCTTCGACGTGGTGGGCTACGGCTGCACCACCTGCATCGGCAACTCGGGCCCCCTGCCCGAGGCGGTGTCGAAGGCCATCGCCGAAGGCGACCTCACCGTCACCTCGGTGCTCTCGGGCAACCGCAACTTCGAGGGGCGCGTCCATCCCGAGGTGCGCATGAACTACCTCGCCTCCCCGCCCCTGGTGGTGGTCTACGCCCTCGCCGGCACCCTGGAGATCGACCTCTACAACGAGCCGCTCGGCACCGACACCGACGGCAACCCGGTCTTCATGAAGGACGTCTGGCCCAGCCAACGGGAGGTGCGCGAGGCCATGACGGCCCACGTCACCGCCGACGAGTTCCGCCGGGCCTACGCCAATGTCTTCGAGGGTGACGACAACTGGAACAGCCTGGCCGGCGCTTCCGGAAAACGGTTCGCTTGGAACGAAAGCTCCACCTACATCCGCAAGCCCCCCTACTTCGAGGGCATGGGCATGGAGGCGGGCGAGGTGCGCGACCTCCACGGCGCACGGGTGCTGGCCCTGCTGGGTGACTCGGTGACCACCGACCACATCTCCCCCGCCGGCGCCATCAAGGCCGACTCCCCCGCCGGCAGGTACCTGCAGGAACACGGCGTGGCGCCGAAGGACTTCAACTCCTACGGCTCGCGCCGCGGCAACCATGAAGTGATGATGCGCGGCACCTTCGCCAACATCCGCCTGCGCAACCTACTGGCGCCCGGCACCGAGGGCGGGGTCACCCGGCATCTGCCCGACGGCGAACAGATGTCCATCTACGACGCCGCCATGAAATACAAGGAAGAAGGGGTGCCCGCCATCGTCATCGCCGGCAAGGAGTACGGCTCCGGCTCATCGCGCGACTGGGCCGCCAAGGGTCCGGCCCTGCTGGGGGTGCGGGCGGTGATCGCCGAGTCCTACGAGCGCATCCACCGCACCAACTTGGTCTGCATGGGCAGACTGCCGCTCCAGTTCCCCGAGGGCGAGAACGCCCAGACCTTGGGCCTGAACGGTGAAGAGCACTACAGTATCACCGGCCTGTCCGGCGGCGAGCCGAAAGAGGTGACGGTGACCGCCACCCGGGCCGACGGCTATCAGACCATCTTCGCGGCCCGGGTGCGCATCGACACCCCCAACGAGTGGGAATACTACCGCCACGGCGGCATCCTGCATTACGTGCTGCGGCAACTTGCACGAAACTGAACCCCATTGCCCGAACGGGCGATGATGGTCACATCTGACGAACCCGGCTCCGGCCGGGTTCTGTTATGCTAGGCGGCGATGAGTACACGAGGCCTTCCTGCCTTACTCCAGGCCCTTCTGGGCAGCCTGCGGGATCTGGCGCCCATTCTGCTGGTCATCTCGTTCTTCCAGTTGGCGGTCATCGGCCAACCCCTGCCGGATCTGGCCGACATGCTGCTGGGCACCCTCTTCGTGGTCATCGGCCTCACCCTGTTCGTGCAGGGCCTGGAGCTGGGTCTTTTCCCCATCGGCACCAACATGGCCCACGCTTTCGCCCGCAAAGGCAGCCTGTTCTGGATGCTGGCCTTCGCCTTCGCGCTGGGGTTCGGCACCACGGTGGCGGAACCGGCCCTCATCGCCGTGGCGCGGGAGGCGGCCCAGGTGGCGGCGGAAGGGGGGCTCATCGAGGCGGAACCGGCGGCCATGCGCCGATACGCCCGGGGCTTGCGCTACACCGTGGCGCTGTCGGTGGGCTTCGCCATCACCCTGGGCGTGCTGCGCATCATCCGCGGCTGGCCAGTGCACGTCCTCATCATCGGCGGTTACGTGGGCGTGTTGCTCATGACCCTGGTGGCGCCGGAAGAGATCATCGGCATCGCCTACGACTCGGGCGGGGTGACCACCTCCACCATCACCGTCCCCCTGGTGACCGCCCTCGGTGTCGGGCTGGCCGCCGCCATCAAGGGACGCAACCCCATGGTGGACGGCTTCGGTCTCATCGCCTTTGCTTCCCTCACCCCCATGATCTTCGTCATGGCCTACGGCATGGTGATCTCATGAACGTCGTCCAGGGTCTGCTCCATACCACCGCCGCCACCCTGCTGGACGTGCTGCCCATCGTTTTGATCATCTTCGGCTTCCAGGTCTTCGTGCTGCGCCGCACCATCCCCAACCTGCGCAGGGTGCTGTTGGGCTTCTTCTATGTGCTCATCGGCCTGGCCTTCTTTCTGGAAGGGCTGGAGCTGGCCCTCTTTCCGCTGGGCAAGGCCATGGCCATGCAGCTCACCGATCCACATATTCTGGGCATCGACCACCCCGAAGCGGTCCATTGGTCCGACTACCACTGGGTCTATCTGTTCGCCTTCGCCATCGGCTTCGCCACCACCATCGCCGAACCCTCCCTGCTCGCGGTGGCGATCAAGGCTCACGAGGTTTCCGGCGGCGCCATCGGTGTCTGGGGACTGCGCAGCTCCGTGGCCCTGGGCGTGGCCCTCGGCCTGGTGCTGGGCACCTGGCGCATCGTCACCGGCTATCCTTTGCACTGGTTCATCATCGGCGGCTATGTGGTGGTGGTGCTCCAGACCCTCTTCGCCCCCCGCCTCATCGTCCCCCTGGCCTACGACTCGGGGGGCGTCACCACCTCCACCGTCACCGTTCCTCTGGTGGCGGCCCTGGGCCTGGGGCTGGCCAGCCACGTGCCGGGGCGCAGTCCGGTGCTGGACGGCTTCGGCCTCATCGCCTTTGCCAGCCTGTTCCCCATGATGACGGTGATGGCCCACGCCCAGGTCGCCCAGTGGCGCAGCCGCCGGGCGGGAACCCGAAAAATGGAGTCCTGACATGCATTTCAAGCTCATCGTGACCTTCATCGAAGACGACAAGACGGACCGGATCATGGAAGCGGCCCGCAAGGCCGGCGCCACCGGCGCCACCATCATCAACAACGCCCGCGGCGAAGGGTTGAAAGGAAGCAAGACCTTCTTCGGCCTGCAACTGGAAACCCAACGTGACGTGCTCATGTTCCTGGTGGAAGAGCACATGGCACGCGACATTCTGGAGACCATCTGCGAAGTGGGCGAGCTGGACGCCAAACCCGGCACCGGCATCGCGTTCCAGATCGACGTGGAAGACGCCCTGGGCGTGAGCCAGCAGGCCAACGTCCTCATCGAAAAAGTGGAGGAAGAGCTGTGAATGAGCGCAAACGAATCCGGGTCCGTGACGTGATGAAACGAAAATTCGACCTGGTCAACGGCCTGGCCACGGTGGCCGATGCCCTGAAACAGATGGCCCATGTGGAGACCAAATGCCTGGTGGTGGAAAAACGCCACGAAGACGACGAATACGGCCTGGTGATGCTCTCCGACATCTCCAAGAAGGTGCTGGCCAAAGACCGCGCCCCCGAACGGGTGAACATCTACGAAATCATGGCCAAGCCGGTGATCACCGTGGACCCGGAAATGGACATCCGCTACTGCGCACGCCTGTTCGAACGCTTCAACATCAGCCGCGCGCCCGTGGTGGAGAATCGCCGCATCATCGGAATCGTCAGCCACACCGACATGGTGCTGCGGGGGCTGGTGAAACTGCTCTGAGGCCGCCCTGGCGCTATTGACCTGAACCGGCGCGGAAAGTAAGATACGCGCCCTACCCATTCCGCCATAGCTCAGTTGGTAGAGCAACGGACTGTTAATCCGTGGGTCGCTGGTTCGAGCCCAGCTGGCGGAGCCAAACAAATCAAGGGGTTGGAGAAATCCAACCCCCTTTTTCTTTGGTTCGAACGTGACTCAATGGGTCACGTTTCAAAACCCAACCGGAAAAAACGCAGCACATCACCGTCCAGCAACGGATCGACGAGGGCCGACTGCCAGACCGGGCCACCACACCACGGTGAAGGGCATCCGGGAAATAACCACCACTGGTTTCGCGAATATCTGCCCGAAATCCTGCTGCGGGCCATTCCTGTCAACGAAGAGGATGAACAATAGTATCCAGTGAATTTCATTATCGTCTTAAACGGTGTCTGGCCTTGACTCGGGCAACCCAAGTGCGCTCCATCCCGATCTCAGAACCCACGAATTCAACCAATACCATCTACACCTCGCATTTCTCCACCCACCGTTTGATCCCCTTTTCTTGCATCCTGGTCCGATGGATTATGCGCATTCGCAGGAGTGGAACCCCGTGCAACCAAAAACCAAAGAAGATCCGAAGCCCTGCCTTCCAGTCGACGTGCCGGAAGAGTTCCTGGGAATGACACAGGATGCTTCCGGCGGTGGCTAGTGGCGACCAACCCGGGATGAAACGACCTATTGCCTCCTGCTTTCTGCTGGACATGGACGGCGTCCTCTACCACGGCGACCGGGCCCTGCCCGGGGCGCGAGAGTTCCTGGATGCCGTCTCGGACCATCCCCATCTTTTTCTGACGAACAACCCGTGGCGTCCGCCGGAGGAGGTGGCACGGCGTTTGAGTGAGATGGGACTGGGCGAGGTGCCGCCGGAGCGGATCCTCACCACCGCCGAGGCCACGGCCCGCTGGCTGAGCCGGGAAAAGCCCGGATTCCGCTACTTCGCGGTAGGCGGTCACGGCCTGCATCGGGCGCTTGCGGAAGTCGGCACGGAAGATCCCGAACAGGCCGACTTCGTGGTGGTGGGCGAAGGACCGGGGCTGGATTTCGACAGCCTCACCACGGGCATCAATCTGGTCCTCTCCCGCGGCGCCCGTCTGGTGGCCACCAATCCCGATCTCACGGTGGACGGCTGGCACGAGGGTAAGCACCGGGTGCTGCCGGGCTGTGGTGCCCTCGTCGCCCCCTTCGAGGTGGCCACGGAAAGAGAGGCGGTGGTGATCGGCAAGCCGGAACCCCTGCTCTACCAGATGGCCATGGAACGCCTGGCCACGACCCCCGAAGCGTGCATCATGGTAGGCGACCGGCCCGATACCGACATCGCCGGCGCGGCCAGACTGGGCATGCGCACCGCCCTGGTGCGCACGGGACGCTTCCCGCCCGGGGCACCCTGGCCGGATCCCCTGCCTCGGCCGGACTGGGACGTCACTTCCCTGGAGGCGCTCATCGGTGCGTTCCGGGAGGCGGGGGTGCTCCGGCGCTGACTCAGCCATGAATCCGTTTTCCATTCGGCCCGGGAGCGGTTCTCCTACACCTTGATGCAGGAGCGGCGCCCGCCGCGAATGTTCGGTCCTCCGGGGGCGGGCTTCCTACCACCTTACGATGCAGGACCAAAGAACTCGAGCACCCGTTCCAATTCCCGCGTGCGGTCGAAGTCCGGCATGGCCTCGAGAAAGACCCGACCATAACCGGATTGCAACAATCTGGGATCGCACACCACGAACACACCACGGTCCGTGGTGTCGCGAATGAGGCGGCCGGCCCCCTGTTTGAGGGCGATGACCGCGCGCGGAATCTGATAGTGGATGAACGGATTGTCACCCCTGCGCCGAAGGGCTTCCAGACGCGCCTTGAGCACGGGGTCTGCGGGCGATGCGAACGGAAGTTTGTCGATGACCACCACGGAGAGCGCGTCGCCGCGCACGTCCACGCCTTCCCAGAAGCTGGCGGTACCCAGCAGCACCGCATTTCCGGCGGCCACGAACCGCTCCACCAGTTCGGCCTTGGGGGCGCTTCCCTGGACCAGCAACGGCAAGCTGCTGCGGGCCGCCAGCCACTGGGCCGCCGTCTGCAAGGCCCGGTGGCTGGTAAAAAGAAGAAAAGCCCGCCCCCGGCTCGCTTCCAACACCGGCAAAACGGCCGCCATCATCCGCTCGGTGTAATCGGGCGCTTCCGGTCTTGGTAGGCCCCGCGGCACGTACCACAACGCCTGACGGCGGTAGTCGAAAGGGCTGTCCCAACGCATGGTACGCGCCTGTTCGATGCCCATCTCATCCAGGAAATGGTCGAAACGGTCGCCCACCGCCAAAGTGGCCGAAGTGAAGATCCATGCACCGGCGTGTCGCGCCATGTGGCGGCGAAACGAATCTGCGATTTGCAGCGGCGTGACCGACAACCTCAGGCTCTGAGGGTGCACCTCGTACCAGCGCACCTCGTCCCCTTCCGCCCCATTCGCGTCGAAGCGGGCCAGCCCCTCGCGCAGCCGAACGGCGCGCTCCCGACAATTGTCCAGACCTCGGCCCCGTCCACCGAGGATTTCAAGCTGCGCCTCCAGCGCTTCGAGCGCCTCTTTCAGTTGCGCCAGCGACGCGACCACGGCCTCCCTTCCGAGAGCCGCCTCCCAAGCGTCTCGACCATCTTCCTTTCCGAACACCAAGCGGAAGTCCCGCGCGGCCTTTTCCAACCGGTCCGCCGCTTCGGGCAACACCGGAAAATCACCCGCTTCCTTGTGATACTCGGTGCGCGCGTCACGGGCCAATTCCACCAACTGGCGCGTGCTCAGTGAAAAGCCGAAGAAATGGCCCGCCACTTCGGGGAGTTGGTGGGCTTCGTCCACCACATAGGCGTCGGCCGAAGGCAGCAACTCCCCGAATCCGTCGTCGCGCAGGGCGAAATCGGCACAGAGCAGATGGTGGTTGATGACCACCAGGTCGGCCTCCTGGGCGCGACGCCGGGCCGCCACCAGGTGACAGCGATCGAAGGCTGGACACTCGGTGCCCAGGCAATTGTCGGCCGTGGAAGTGACCAGGGCGCGAACCGGCGCATCTTCCGGCAGTTCGGCCAGGCCGGCCAGGTCGCCGTCATTGGTATGGAGAGACCATGTTTGCACCCTATGCAACTGGCTCGACACCTCCGGCGACCGGCCACGCGGATCCAACAAGGCATTCTCCAACCGATACAAGCACAGATAGTTGGCCCGCCCCTTGAGCAGCGCCACTTTCAGGGGACTGGCCAAAGCCCGGCGCACCAGCGGCAGATCTCGATGGAACAGTTGATCCTGAAGGTTGCGGGTTCCGGTGGAGATCACCACCTTGTGGCCCCAGAGCAAAGCCGGCACGAGATAGGCCAGGGTCTTACCGGTGCCGGTTCCGGCCTCGGCAACCAGCCACTGGCGCTCCTGGAACGCATCGCGCACCGCTTCGGCCATGGCTTGCTGCTGAGGACGCCAGGAAAATCCAGGCAGTTCACGAGCCAGGATCCCTTCGGGACCCAACACGTCGGCCACGTCCATCATCGGCCGGCTCGAGCGCGGGCGATGATCCGATCGTTGTCGGCACGCAATCCAGGATCCCCACCGGCCAGCGAATTGGACTTGGCCGCCAGGCCTGCAGCCTGCCGGAAACGCCCTTGAGCCAGGCGCACCCGGGCCAGCCGGTTCCAGATGCGGGCATCGTCCGGTGCGATCCGCAAAGCCCGCTCCAAGGCGGCGGCGGCCCCATCCAGATCGCCCGCCCGTTGCCGATCCGCCGCCCGATCGAGCAGGGCGGCCACGGCACGGTGCGGTTGGGGCCGCGCCCTGGAAACCGGCGCCGGGGCGCGATAGGGGCGCGTCACCGACGCCCCAGCCCCACTGTCTCCGGCCGGCATCCGATGCTCGACCGGAGTCTGTTTGGACCGAACGGGAGCGGACGGCGGCCCGCCACTGGAGGCGCAACCGCCGAGCAGGACCACCAGCCCCAGAATTTCCCAACAACGGTACCGTTTCTCGATCCTCATCCTCACTGGAACAGCTCCTCCAGAAAATCGACCACGCCTCGCTTGCGGGATCGCGCTTCCAGACAGTCCGAGCGAATACGCGGCTCGGAGCCCCGAATGAACGGCATGGCCACGGCACCGGGACAGCCTTCGGCGGTGAGCCGGCCCGTGTCCGGCTCCACCCACACATGGACCACCGATTCGGGCGGCACCCGTCCCAACGGAAGCGGCTTCAACGCTTTCATCAATCGCGCCCACAACGGTAAGGCACCGGTGGCGCCGGTCAGGCCCGTGCCACGATTGTCATCCCGACCCACCCAGACCACCGCCAACCAATCCCCGCTGAAGCCGGCAAACCAGCTGTCACGCAGCCCGTTGGTGGTCCCGGTCTTACCCGCCACTTCAACGGTATCCGGCAGATGGCGGCGCACGCCCTTTCCCGTCCCCTCACGAACCACCTCCACCAGGTTACGGACGAGAAGATAGGTCGGCCCGGGCGCCACCACCTGCTCCACCTCCACAGGATAGCGCTGCAGCGGTCGGCCTTCGGCATCGGTCACCTCGCGGATGGCCCGAAGCGGCGACCGGAATCCGCCGGCGGCGAACACCTGGTACATCTGCGCCACCTCGAGCGGCGACAGGGACAACGCGCCCAGAAGCAGGGCCGGCACCGGCTGCACCGACCGCTCGACGCCCAATCGCCGCAAGAACGCCACCACCGACTCCAACCCCAAATCCAGCCCCAACCGCACCGTCGCCAAATTGTAGGATTCGGCAAGCGCCCGGTGGAGCGGTACCCGGCCGTGGGCCTTCCGATCGTAATTCCTCGGCCGCCAGACCCGTCCCTGGCCATCTTTGAGCGCCAACGGCTCATCCTCCAGAGGCGTCACCAGGGTGTATCGATCCGGCTGCGACAGCGCCAACAGATAGACCGCCGGTTTGATGAGAGAGCCGATGGGCCGTATCGCGTCCAGCGCCCGGTTGAACCCGGCATATCCGGCGCGTCGCCCACCGCTCAACGCGCGCACTTCACCCGCCTGGGGCGAGACCAGGACGGCCGCCGCCTCCAGCGTGCCCGGCGGCAATTTGCGCGCCTTCTCGATGGCGGCCAACCCCTGCGCCAACGTTCGCTCCATCTGTGCCTGGGCCCAAGGGTCGAAGGTGGTGAAGATGCGCAACCCTTCGGACGTGAGATCTTCTTCCCTGTAGTCTCGCCGCAACTGACGCCGCACCAGCTCCACGAAAGCCGTCTGTCGGGCGCCGCCTCGCCGCCGCCGGTCGGTGACCCCCAAAGGACGCGCCTTGGCCCGACGCGCCGCCGCCTCCGTGAGAACCCCCTGCCGGACCATCAGATCCAGCACCAGATCGCGCCGCCGCCGCGCCCGTTCCGGGTGGAGCCTCGGGTTGTACCAGGAGGCGCCTTTGAGCAGGGCCACGAGCAATGCCGTCTCGTGCAGCTCCAGCTCCTCCAACGGGCGATTGAAGTAGAACCACGCGGCCAGCCCGAAACCGTGGATGGCCCGATCGCCATCCTGTCCGAGATAGACCTCGTTCGCATAGGCCTCGAGGATCTCGTCCTTCTCGTAACGGGCCTCCACGATGAGGGCCATCAGCGCTTCGTCGATCTTGCGTTTGAGGCTCCGCTCCGGCGTGAGAAAAAAGTTCTTCACCAACTGCTGGGTGAGCGTGCTGCCCCCCTGCACCGTCCGCCCCGCCCGCAGATTGGCCACGAGGGCGCGGGCGATCCCGCCCAGATCGATGCCATGGTGCTGGTAGAACCTGCGGTCCTCCACCGCCAGAAGGGCCGCCACCAGATGGTCGGGCAGCGCCTCGCGGCTCACCAGCACCCGATCCTCGCGATGGGCCGGATAGATGCTCCCGATGACGGGCGGCTCCAGCCGAAAAAGATCCAGGGTCTTCCCTTGTCCCGTGGTGAGCGAAGCCACGCCGTTGCCGTCGAATCGTACCTTCACCCGGCGGGCCGGTTCCGTTCCGTCCCAGAACAGAAAAGAGCGGCTGTGAAATTCGATCCACTCCCCATGCCTCGACCACTGAGCCGGCGCGACGGGCCGTTTCACCCGGCGGTAGCCCAGCCTTTCCAGCTCGGTCTCGAGTCGGCCTCGGGTGATCGGGGCCCCCGGATAGAGCTCCAGGGGTCGAGCAAAGACCCGCGCCGGCACCGCCCAGCGTTTGCCTTCGAACTTGACCCGCACCACCTGGGAAAGATGGAGCACATAGGCCCCGCCGACCAGGAGGGTCAATACCATGAAACCGGCCACCCAACGGAGCCAGCGGCCGGCCGGACGCGCCCGCCCCTTGCGGCGCCCCTTGGAGCGGGAAGAGGAAGAACGCGACGGCTTGTGCCGGGCGGCACCTTTTTTTCGTGAACGGGGCGGCATGGGCGTTGGAAGGAAAGTCGTGCGAGCGAAGGATCAGAACGCGCCGGCGGGGCGTCCTGCCGAATGCAAAGAGCGACCCGCCTCGCATTCCAAATACCGGAAGGGTCGTTTCGGCGCCGGGAGTGCTATCCTCCGCATCGGGAAATTATACAGGGTAAGGGCAACACCCATGATTCCAGTGATCCTTTCCGGCGGTTCGGGCACCCGACTGTGGCCGGTGTCGCGCAAGACCCATCCCAAACAGTTCTGGCCCTTGGTATCCGAGGTCTCCATGCTGCAAGAGACCTGCAACCGCACCCGCTCGCTGGCGGAAGCCGACCCCATCGTGGTCTGCAACGAGGAGCACCGTTTCTTCGTGGCCCAGCAACTCCACGAGGCGGGCTACCGGAAAGCGGCCATACTGCTCGAGCCCATAGGCCGCAACACGGCGCCGGCGGCCGCCGTGGCCGCGCTCCACGCAAGAAACGGGGATCGGGATCCCGTCTTGTTGATCCTGCCCGCGGACCATGTGATCCGGGACATCGAAGCCTTCGGCCGCGCCGTGGCCGAAGGCCAGGCGCTGGCGGAAGCAGGTCATCTGGTCACCTTTGGAATCGTGCCCGAATATCCCGAAACCGGCTATGGATACATTCAAGCCGGTCGTCGGCTAGATCAGAACGGCAGCGCCCTGCGCATCGATCGTTTCGTGGAGAAGCCGGACCTGGCCACCGCCGGAATGTATGTCAAATCGGGCGACTACTTTTGGAACAGCGGCATGTTCATGTTCCGCGCTTCGGCCTACCTCGACGAGCTGGAGAAACAGCGCCCGGAAATGGTCGAAGCCTGCCGTGAAGCCTGCGCGCGCGCCCGCCGGGATCTCGACTTCATCCGCTTGAACAAAGAAGCCTTCTCACGCTCGCCCTCCGACTCCATCGACTACGCGGTGATGGAACACACCAACCGCGGGGTGGTGATCCCCATCGAAGCGGGTTGGAGCGACGTGGGTTCCTGGTCGGCGCTGTGGGAAATCGGCGACAAGGACGAGAACGGCAACGTCATTCAGGGCGACGTCGTGGCCCTGGACTGCAAAGACAACCTGTTGCGCTCAGACGGCCGGTTGCTGGCGGCGCTCGGGGTGCGTGACCTGGTGGTGGTGGACACCCCGGATGTGGTGCTGGTGGCCCACCGCAGCCAGGCCCAGCGGGTCAAAGAACTGGTCGAGCAACTCGACGAGGCCCGGCGCCAGGAGATCGAGATCCACGCTCAGGTCCACCGCCCCTGGGGCTGTTACCAGGGCATCGATCGTGCCGAACGCTATCAGGTGAAAAGGATCTCGGTGAAGCCTGGCGCACGACTCTCCCTGCAAAAACACCACCACCGGGCCGAACATTGGATCGTGGTCAAGGGCAGCGCCCTAGTCACCCGTGGCGAAGAGACCTTTCTGCTCACCGAGAACCAATCCACTTACATTCCCGTGGGCGAGGTGCACCGGCTGGAAAATCCGGGCAAGATCCCTCTGGAACTCATCGAAGTCCAATCGGGCAGCTACCTGGGAGAAGACGACATCGTCCGTTTCGACGACGAATACGGCCGCGAAGAGGACTAATCCCCTGCCGATACGGAAAAACGGCCGGCCTCGCACACAAGGCGAAGCCGGCCGCAAGCCGACGGACGCTCCCTTCCGTCACCGCACCTTACGACTGGAAAGACGACAGCCAACGTCCGCCCGCCTTTTCACTCGGAACTACCCGTCGAAAGGATGGCGCAGCACCAGCGTCTCTTCCCGATCCGGCCCCGTGGAGACGATGTGGATGGGCGTCTCGCACAACTCCTCGATCTTGCGCAGGTAGGCTTTGGCCGCTTCGGGCAATGCGTCGAAATCACCCGCCTCTCGTGTGGTGTCCCGCCAGCCGGGCAGCTCGATGTAGATCGGCTTGCACTTTTCGAAATTGTCGGCACCCGCCGGAGGATAGTCGATGCGTTCGCCTTCGAACTCGTAGGCGACGCAGATCTTCAACGTCTCCAGCCCGTCGAGGACGTCCAGCTTGGTGATACAAAGCCCGGACACGCTGTTGATGGCCAAAGAACGGCGCAGCGCCACCACGTCCAGCCAGCCGCACCGGCGTTTGCGCCCGGTGGTGGCGCCGAATTCATGTCCCCGGGTCCCCATGTGGTGGCCGGGGCCGTCTTTGTCGGGAAGTTCGGTGGGGAAAGGACCGGCGCCCACGCGGGTGGTGTAGGCCTTGACGATACCCAGCACGTAGTCCAGTTCGCGCGGCCCGGTGCCTGTGCCCGTGGCAGCCCCGCCAGCCGTGGTGTTGGAAGAGGTGACGTAAGGGTAGGTGCCGTGGTCGATGTCGAGAAGCGCGCCCTGGGCACCTTCGTACATGATGTTTTTGCCTTCGCGCCGCATGCGGATGAGCGTGCCCGTGACGTCCTCCACCAGATCGCGCAGGGCCTCGGCCTGCGCCAACCCCTCGTCCAACACCTGTCGATAATCCACCGTAGGTTGTTTGAAATAATGTGCCAGGGCGAAGTTGTGGTAATCCATCACCTCCCGCAACCGCTCGGCGAAATGGTCGGCATCCAACATCTCCCCCAATCGGATGCCGCGTCGCGACACCTTGTCTTCATAGGCCGGACCGATGCCGCGCCCGGTGGTGCCGATGGCTTTTTTGCCCCGCGCCTTCTCCCGCGCCTGATCCAGCGCCACGTGGTAAGGCAGGATGAGGGTGCAGGACTCGCTCAGGCCGATACGGGCGCGGGCGTCCACCCCGGCCTTCTCCAACCTCTCCAGCTCTACGAGCAGGGCGGCCGGCGAAAGCACCACCCCGTTGCCGATGAGACAGCGCACCCCTTCGCGCAAGATGCCCGAAGGGATCAAGTGCAAAATGGTCTCCCGACCATCGATGACCAGGGTGTGCCCTGCGTTGTGGCCGCCCTGGAAACGCACCACGGCGTCGGCCTTGTCGGTGAGCAGGTCCACCACCTTACCCTTGCCTTCGTCACCCCATTGGGTGCCGATGACCACTACGTTCTTTCCCATGATTTCGTTCTCTCGGAAGGATTTCAGTTGTGTTCGGTGTCGATGTCCGGTTCGTCCAGCGGCCTTTTCTCCCACCGCGACCCCGACTTCACCAGCACATGGGTACAGCCCTGGGCGCGGGCGTCCCCCTTCTGTCCGGGCAGTTCACGCACCACCGGGATGCCTCGAGCGCGCAGCGCCGACACCAGCTTCTCCAGGGCGTCGTCTCCCGACCAGGGGGCGAACACCCGCTCGCGCGGGCCATCCGCCCGGAAGTCTCCAAACCGCATGAGGGTCTTCAGATCGGTACTGAAGCCGGTGGCGGGGCGCCCCCGGCCGAACTTGCCGCCGATCTCGTCATACCGTCCGCCACGGGCGATCTCACGTCCCGATCCCGGCACGAAAGCGGCGAACACCAACCCGTTCTGGTATTGATAGCCGCGCAACTCCGCCAGATCGAAATGGACGACGAGATCGGGACGGCAAGCGGCCAGCCCCTGCCCCACCCGACCGAGGTATTCCAGTGCACGATGGACCTCGTCGGAAGCCGCGGCCAGAACCGTTCCGGCCCGTTCCAGCACCCCGCTGCGGCCGTCCAGCCCGGCCAGAGCCTTGAACATGTCACCTTCAGCTCCGGGCAGGTCGAACTCGGCCACCAGAGACTCGATTTCCGGCACCGCCTTGCGCTGAAGCGCCTCGAACAAGGCCCGCTCCTGCTCGGGGGCCAATCCCGCCTGGCGCGCCAGCCCGCGGAAAATCCCGACATGGCCCAGGTCCAGGAAGACGCCTTCCACCCCCGCCGTCTCCAGGGTGGCCATCATCAGGCAGAGCACCTCGAGATCGCTTTCCACCCCGGCGTGGCCATAGAGCTCTACGCCGATCTGCAGCGGGCTGCGACCGGCGGAAAAGCCGTCGCCGTAGGCGCGCAACACGCTGCCCATGTAACAGAGCCGCACCGGCGTCTCCCGGCGCAGTTGATGGGCGTCGATGCGCGCCACCTGTGGGGTGATGTCGGCACGGATCCCCAGCAAGCGGCCGCTCAGGGGATCGGTGAGCTTGAAAGTCTGGTGCTCCAGATCCCGCCCGACCCCCGTGAGAAGGGAATCGAGATATTCGATGAACGGGGTGATGACCAGCTCGTAACCCCAGCCGGCATAGAGATCCAGCAGATGCCTGCGCAGGGCCTCCACCCGCGCCGCGTCCGCCGGCAACAGCTCATCGACCCCGTCGGGCAGCAGCCAATGTTTGCGTCGTGTCGTCATCGCACCAGGTAGAGCAGACCCACGCCGATGAGCATGCTGACCAAACCCATCCGGCGCACCGTGCCATCGTCCATCCGATCCAGCAGGCGCAAGATGTCCCTATAGCGCTGGGGATTGAGGAAGGGCAGCATCCCTTCCAGAATCAGCATCAACGCCAGGGCCGCAAACAGGTCCTGCCAGGCCATGGTCTCGTCCTCACCGGAAAAGGCCGGGGCGTACCCCGGCCGACCCGCCCGGATTGCCACCCGGGTCTCGATTCATCATTCAACCCTCGGCAGCGGGCCCGACCGTCCCTCAGCGTCCCGCGCCCTCCTGGCTGCGGAAATACTGGAAGAACTCCGAATCGGGATCCAGCACCATCAGCCCGCGACCATCCTCGAAAACCTTGCGGTAGGCCTTGAGGGTGCGCCAGAAGTTGTAGAACTCGGCATCCCGGGAAAACGCGTCGGCGTAGATGGCCGCCGCCTGGGCGTCACCCTGGCCGCGGATCTCCTCCGCCTTGCGATAGGCCTCGGCCAGGATCTCGGTTTTCTGGCGATCGGCGTCGGCGCGGATCTTCTCCGCCGCCTCGGCGCCCTGGGCCCGCAGCTCGCGCGCCACCCGCTCCCGCTCGGTGCGCATCCGCTCATAGACACGGTTGCTGATCTCGGGAGGGAAATCGATCCGCTTGATCCGCACATCCACGATCTCCACCCCCAGATCGGCGGCGTTTTCGTCCGCCTTGCGCGTGAGTTGCTCCATGATCTGGGTGCGTTCTCCGGAAATCACCTCATTGATGGTGCGCTTACCGAACTCGTCGCGCAACGCAGCATTGATGCGTTCGCCCAACAGACGGGCGGTGGTGGTCATGTTGCCCCGCGTGGAGCGGTAATACTGGGCCGTGTCGTCGATACGCCACTTGATGTAGGAATCCACCACCACGAATTTCTTTTCGCTGGTGAGGAAATGCTCGGGCTTGGCATCCAGCGTCTGCAACCGGCTGTCGAACTTCTCCACCGTCTGGATCACCGGCAGCTTGAAATGGAGCCCCGGCTTGAAATCGGAATCGACGATCTTGCCCAGCCGGAGCAGCAAGGCCGTCTCGTACTCCTGCACCACGAACAGCGAGGCCGAACCCACCAGCACCAGCAGAAGAGCCAGCCCGCCGATCAGCATTGCCTTTGCCGAATTCATCAGCGAGTCCTCCTGGCGCGATCCGCGTTGCGCCTGCGTTCGAATGTGCGTGCCGCCTCTTCCACCGCCTTCTGCGCCGCCGACTCGGCCTGCAGGCTCTCATAGCTCGGCAACGCCGCCGGTGCCGCCTTGGCCGCAGCCGGCCCAAGCAGTTTGTCCAACGGCAGGAAAGTGACGTTGCCCGCCCCATCCTTCACGTCGAGAATCACCTTCCCGGTGGCCGCCAGCACCTCCTGCATGGTGTCCAGATAGAGTCTCTGGCGTGTGATATCGGGCGCTTTGCGGTACTCCTCGTACAATTCGAGGAAGCGTTTGGACTCACCTCGCGCCTCGGAGACCACCCGCGCCTTGTAGGCCTTCGCGTCCTCGATCTGACGCGCCGCGGCACCGCGGGCGCGCGGCACGATGTCGTTGGCATAGGCTTCGGCCTGGTTCTGCACCCGTTCCTTGTCGGCCATGGCCCGGGTCGCGTCATCGAAGGCGTCTTTCACCTCCTCGGGCGGCTTGGCGTCCTGGATGTTGACATTGGTGACCACCAGGCCGGTCTGGTAGAAATCGAGCAGCCGCTGGGTGTTCTGCTTGACCATGGCTGCGATGGCGCTGCGGTTCTCCGTGATGATCTCGTCCAGCGCACTCTTGCCGGTCACCTCGCGCAGGGCCGACTCCACCGCGTTGTAGATGGTCTTCACCGGATCGGCGTCGCGGAACAAGAAGTTGGCGGCATCCTGGATGCGATACTGCACGGTGAGGGTGATGTCGACGATGTTCTCGTCACGGGTGAGCATCTGCGCCCGATGGCCGAACTTGTTGACCTGGTCCACGTTGACCACCGTCACCTCGTCGATGAAGGGAATCATCAAATGGGGGCCGGGCATGGTGACGGTGTGAAACGCGCCGAACCGCTGAACCACCCCCCGCTCGGCCGGCTGAACGATGTAGAACCCTTTGATCAGCAGCAGCACGACCACCACCACGGCTGCGAGGATGAAAAGCAGCCGCCGGTTGCCCTTGGGAACGGGCAGCCCGCCACCACCGGAGCCGGTGCCCAAGCCGCCGCCCTTGCCGCCAAAGAGGCCGGACAGCTTTTTTTGCAGCTTGCGCACCACTTCGTCCAGGTCCGGCGGGCCGGGATCCTTGCCGCCGCTCCACGGGTCGCGATCGTTGCCACCCGGTTCGTTCCAGGCCATGGATCGTCCTCTCTGAAAAGAATCGGCGCCGAAGCGCTTCGCGAAGGTGCGATTTTACCAACTCGCGGAAAAAGTGCTATGGAAAGCGATCCGGATCTTTCATCCGCGCGGCCAGCTCGGGTTCCTGCTTCTCCAACCGGGCGAATTGGGTCGGAGAGAAGTCCACCTCCACCAAACAACCACCGTCCCTCATCGGGTGGCTGGAAACCACCTTGCCACGGGCGTGCAACAACGCCAGAAATCGCCCTTCCTCCGCACCCAGACGCACCCGCTTAAGGAGGTGCCGTCGCCGAAACCGCTCGTCCAACGCCTGAATCAGCAGCTCCAGGCCGGCACCGGTGGCGGCGGAGCACCAGATGCGCGTCACCTCTCCCCTTTCGTTGCGCTCCACCCGGGGTTCTCCGTCGGACAACCGATCGATCTTGTTGAAGACTTCGATGCGCGGAACATCCTGCGCTCCGATCTGCGCCAGGACCTTTTCCACCTCGGCCGCCTGTTCCCGCCGCCGGCCGGCGGCGTCCACCACGTGAAGCAGCAATGCCGCCTCCACCGTCTCTTGCAAAGTGGAGCGAAAAGCGGCCACCAGCTCGTGAGGCAGCTTCGATATGAAACCGACGGTATCCGCAAGCACCACCGTTTCCCCGCCGGGCAGCGTCAACCGCCGTAAAGTGGGATCCAAAGTGGCGAAAAGCTGATCCTTGGCATAGACGTGGGCCTGGGTGAGACGGTTGAACAAGGTGGACTTGCCGGCGTTGGTGTATCCCACGAGGGACACGGTGGGCACTTCGGCCCGGCGCCGGGCGCGCCGCCCCTGGTGACGCTGTCCGTCCACCCGGGCCAAGCGGCGGCGAATCTGGTCGATGCGCCGGGCCAATAGGCGACGGTCGGTCTCCAACTGGGTCTCCCCGGGTCCGCGCAGGCCGATGCCGCCCTTCTGCCGCTCCAGGTGAGTCCAACCTCGCACCAGACGGGTGGAGAGGTGGCGTAGCTGGGCCAGTTCCACCTGTAGCTTACCTTCGAAAGAGCGGGCGCGCTGGGCGAAGATGTCCAAAATGAGGCCGTTGCGGTCCAGCACCCGGCATTGGAGAAGCCCTTCCAGATTGCGCTCCTGGCTGGGTGTAAGTGCATGATCGAACAGCACCAGCTCGGCACCCAACGCCGCCACTCGATCACGGATTTCTTCCGCCTTGCCCCGACCCACGAAATAGCGAGGGTCGGGCACGGCCCGCGTGGCGGTGACCAGATCCAGCACCCGGGCTCCGGCCGAAATCGCCAGATCCCTGAACTCTTGCAACTCTTCGGGATCGGGCGCGCCGCGACGGCTCACGTGCACCAGCAGCGCGTGTTCACCGGTACGGGGACGCTCGAACACCTCAGCCCCGACGGCCAGCACGACGGCGCCCCGGCGGCCGCAAGGCCGCGGGGCGCCGGTCGACTTGGAGAAAGGCGTCAGAAATTGCCGGAATCAAGATGGTCAGGCTGTTTCTCCTGAGGCGGGTTGAGGCGCACGTTGCGCGACGGCACAACGGTGGAAATGGCGTGTTTGTAGACCATCTGGCTCACTTGGTTCTTCAGCAACACCACGAACTGATCGAAAGAGTCGATGGTTCCCTGCAGCTTGATGCCGTTGACGAGAAAGATGGATACGGGAATGCGTTCCTTACGCAATGCGTTGAGGAAAGGGTCCTGCAATGTCTGCCCTTTTGACATGATGGAACTCCTTCTTATGTGGCGGTTGTTATAGTGATCGCAGCGAAAAAGCCTGCTGCCAGTTATGGTTGGGGTTTTGCCGGGTGCGCGTGGCCGCTCCTAATATAACACAGCACCGAAAGGGGGCAATCGCACTCAACCGGCCGTTGGACGCGCCTTCGCCACGAAAGTTTCCGCCAGGGCGAGCGCCTGCTCCACCGCCCGGCCTTCGTCCAGCCAAACGGCCTCGCGCTCGCGCCGCAGCCAGGTGAACTGGCGCTTGGCCAGTTGCCGGGTGGCGGCCACCGCCCGTTCGATCATCTCCTCACGGCTGCATCGCCCCAGGAGATGGGCCGCCACTTGACGATAGCCCACCGCACGCATGGAGGGCAGGTCGGGATGAACGCCGGGGCGGGCCAGGAGCGCGGCCACCTCCGCTTCCAGCCCCTCGTTCAACATGTCACGAAAACGGAGAGCGATACGGCGGTGCAGTACCGCCCGGTCGGCTGGCGCGAGCACCAACTTGAGCAGCTCCCACTCCAAGGGTTCACCCCCCCGCTGGAGGCTGGACAAGGGTCGTCCGGTCAGCTCGATCACCTCCAGGGCGCGCAACAGCCGCTGGGGATCGTTTGGATGGATCCGTTCGGCCGCAACAGGGTCTTTCGCCGCAAGCTCGCGGTGCAACGCAGCACCGCCCCGCTCCCGGTAGGCCGATTGGAGTCGGCGACGCAAGGCTTCGTCCGCCGACGGCAACTCGGACAAACCGTGTTCCAGAGCATGAAAATAGAGCATGGTGCCGCCCACCAGCAGGGGAACCCGTCCCCGCGCCCGGCTCTCCTCCATCAGCGCCAAGGCGTCGCGCCGGAACCGGGCCGCGGAATAGCGTGTTTCCGGATCCAAGATGTCCACCAATCCATGGGGAATCTCCGCCCGCAGTTCGGGCGACGGTTTGGCGGTGCCGATGTCCATGCCGCGATAGACCAACGCCGAATCGACGCTGATGAGGTCCACCGGAAGCCGACGCGCCAAGGCCACCGCCAGATCGGTCTTTCCCGAGGCGGTGGGGCCCATGAGCAGAATGGCCCGGGGTCGTGGCGCCTTCATCTTCCCCGAAGGAACAGGCGATCCAACGCCGCCATGTCGAGCTGAACCCAAGTGGGGCGGCCGTGGTTGCATTGCCCGCTGCGCTCGGTGCGCTCGATATCGCGCAACAGGGCGTTCATCTCCTCCCGTGTGAGCCTTCGATGGGCGCGCACCGAACCGTGGCAGGCCATGGTGGCCAGCAGACGGTTCATCTCCACCTGCAGGCGGTCGCTCCGGCCGTGCTCGGCCAGATCGGAAAGCAGATCGCGCAGCAGCCGTTCCGCATCCGCCCCTTCGAGCAGCGCCGGCAAGGCGCGCACCACCAGGGTCGCCTCATCCAACCGGTCCACGTCCAAACCCAGCCGCGTCATGAACGGCCGGTGCGCCTCGGCCAGTTCCGCCTCCGCCGGAGAGACCGCCACCGACACCGGTATCAACAGCGGCTGGCTGCGAACCTCCTCTCGAGCCAAGGCCGTTTTGAGCCGCTCGTAGGTGATCCGCTCGTGGGCCGCATGCATATCCACCAGCACCAACCCACGTTCGTTTTCGGCCAAGATATAGACGCCGTGCAACTGGGCCAGTGCGTAGCCCAGCGGCGGCGTCTGCCCATCCTCTGCCCGCCCGGAACCGGACGGGGCCTCGCTCGCCGCCTGCCATTGGAATGCCGCCTCGTAGGCCGCCGCCCGCTCGGCCACCCCCAGATCCAACGGCGCCTGACTTCGGGACACCTCCAGGGGGACGGCGCTCCGGGCAGGCGTGGGCGGCACGGCGGACGGGGTGGAAGCCAGCGATGGCGCCGGTGCCTCCACCGCGGGCCGGCCAAGCACCTCTTGAAGGGTGCGAAACAGAAAATCATGGACCAACCGCGCGTCACGAAAGCGGACTTCATGCTTGGCGGGGTGGACGTTCACGTCCACCTGGCGGGGATCCAGTTCCAGATAGAGCACATAGGCGGGATGGCGACCATGGTAGAGCACGTCTTCATAGGCCTGACGCACGGCGTGAGTCACCAGCTTGTCGCGCACCGCCCGGCCGTTGACGTAGAAATACTGCATGTCGGGCTGACTCCGGGAACACGCCGGCAACCCCACCCAGCCCGACAGGGTCAACCCCGCCGCTTCATGGACCAGATGCAGACTGCCGTCCACGAAGGCGTCACCCAACAACGCGGCCAATCGACCTTCCCGTTCCGCCCTGTTTTCCGCCGGACGCAAGTGCATCACTTCACGACCGTTGTGCACCAGGCGGAACCCCACTTCGAAATGGGCCAGGGCGAGCCGACGCAGAAGCCGTTCGATGTGGCGAAACTCCGTCTTCTCCGTCTTGAGAAACTTCCGCCGCGCCGGAACGTTGTAGAAGAGATCGCGCACCTCCACCGTGGTGCCTTGGGGATGAGCCGCGGGCACCGGTGCCGTGTCCCCGCCCTCCAACTTCCAGGCGTGATCCTGCTCGGCGGTTCGGGAGATCAGCGTCAAGCGTGACACCGACGCGATGCTGGGCAGCGCTTCGCCCCGAAAACCCAACGTGGCCACCCGCTCCAGCTCTTCCAGGGTCGCCACCTTGGAAGTGGCGTGACGACGCAACGCCAGAGGCAGCTCGTCACGGGCGATGCCGGCACCGTCGTCACGCACGCGGATGGTCTTGACACCCCCCCGCTCAACTTCCACCTCGATGCGGTGGGCACCGGCATCGAGTGCATTCTCCACCAGCTCCTTCACCACCGAAGCGGGGCGCTCCACCACTTCACCGGCGGCGATCTGGTCGACGAGCGCGGAGGGCAGAACGCGAATGGGGCGCTTCATGGCCGCCATTCTGGCACAGATCGGAGCCCGGCTCACCGGCGGCTGACGTAATACTCCACCAGTGCCTCCACGTCCTCCGAATCGAGAGCGTGGATACGTTTGCGCATCTTCTTGGGCATCACCCGCTCACCCGAGAGAATGAGCTGGAACTGGCGTTCCAGATAGGCCCTGCCCTGTCCGGCGAGGAGGGAGGCGTCGTCATCCGGATTGGATCCACCTCGGGTGTGGCACTTTTCGCACCGCTCCCGATGCAACACCTCGCCCTTCGCCGCCAACGCCGCATCGAAAGGCTGAACCATGGGCCGATAGGGCAAGGCGGCATAGTGTTCCGCCAACCGCACGATCTCGTCTCGGGAGAGGGCCTTGGCCACCTCCACCATGTCGCTCTCCTCCCCGCCCTCGGGCCGGTAGCGGTCCGCGGGGCGGGCGCCTTCCCGATATTGAAGGAGGCTCTCTTCCATGGAGATGGCGGACAGCCCGGCAATGGTGGGAACCCGTGGATCCCGGCTGTAGCCGTCCGGCCCATGACAAGACTCACACTGTCGACGGAGCTCCGCTTCGTCCGATGCCCCGGCAAGGCCGAACGCCAACAACAACCACAATGAGAGTGCGATTCTGTACACCACCGAAACGTCCTTTCGAAAAAAGGTCGGCAGTGTACGCAAAGGCCCGGATCACGGCAAACCGCCGCAACCGTTCCACCACATGCCGTCCATGCGCGACGCCGCCACCGGCGACCGCTTCCCCGGAGCCTGGGCTCGTACCGAACGGAAACGAAAAAGGCGCTGCCGAAGCAGCGCCCTTCTCCTTCGGTTTCCCGGTTCGATCAGCCGAACACGTCCGCAGTGATGTTCTTGAACCAAGAATGGGCGTACGCCTCTTCCCGAGCACGCATCTCGGCGTCGAACTCCTTGGGCGTGAGCCCGCCGGAGCCCTTGACCTTGACGATCTTGCCGTCTTTGTAGGCATAGACCATGGCCACCGAGATCCCCTCACCCGGATGGATGATGGAGTAGCAGGTGTTCACCCAGGAAGGCTGCGGCGCCTTGTCGCCGTTGAGCAGCGCCACCACTGCGGCCGCGGCCACCTTGGCCTCGGAGTTGGCGGCATAACCCGACTTGGGCAGCGGCGAGGCCACGGAAGCATCCCCGATCACGTGGATGTTCTTGTGGATCTTCGACTCGAAGGTCTTACCGTCGATGGGGCACCAACCCTTGTCGTTGGTGAGCCCGGCGTCGAAGGCGATCTTGCCGGCCTTCTGGGCGGGAATGATGTTGATTACGTCGCCCTTGAAGTCCTCCACGTCGGCGCTCACGGTCCACTTGTTGGCATCCACCGACACCACCTTGCCGCCGTTGGCACCGCTGATCCATTCGATCATGCTGTTGTCGGTGCCATAGCCATAGTGGCGCTTCCAGCCTTCGGTGAAGAGCCCGAACTTGGAAAACTTGTCCTTGGGATCGAGAATGATGATCTTGGACTTGGGCTTGTGCTTCTTGAGGTAGGAAGCGATGAGCGAGGCCCGCTCATAGGGTCCCGGCGGGCAACGGAAGGGGTTGGGCGGCGGTGCGATGATAACGGTACCGCCATCGCGCATGGCCCGCAGCTGCTTGTGCAGCAGCGCCGTCTGGGGACCGGCCTTCCAGGCATGAGGGATCTTCTCCGCCACCTTGGCGTCGTAACCCTCGATGGTGTCCCACCGGAAATCGATGCCGGGAGAGACGATGCAGCGATCGTAGTTGAAGGTGCCGCCGCCCTGGGTCTTCACCACCCGTTTGCCCGGATCGATACTGGTGACCCAGTCGTGCACCACTTTGACGCCGTGCTTTTTCAGGCCGTCGTAACCGAAACGGATGGAATCGATGGAACGCAGCCCGGCGATCACCTCATTGCTCATGAAACAAGTGTGATAATCCTTGTTGGCTTCGATGAGGGTCACGTCGATGGTGCTGTCCATCATCTTGATGTATTTTGCGGCCGTGGCGCCGCCGATGCCCCCGCCGACGATGACCACTTTCTTCTTGGCCCCGCCTATGGCGAAGGAACTGTAACCCAGGGCGGTGGTGGCTGCTGCCGCAGCACCCGTGACCTTGAGGAAGTTTCTACGTGTGAATTGAGCCATTTCGTTCCCTCCCCTCACTTCTTGCTGGCGTAGTAATTGAGCAGCGCCTCGATACCGGCGTCACCCTTCTTCTCGTGAAGCTTCTTCAGCTTCTTCTTCATTTTCTTGGGCATTTCACTCTTGCCGGCAAGGAAGTCGGACAGGGTGAACTTGAGATAAGGTGTCCACTGTCCTGCGAGAATGCCGGCATCGTCCTCCACGGAGGTGCCGCCGTCGGCATGACACTTCTCGCAGTACTTGTCATGCAGCTTCGCACCCTTCTTGGCCAGCTTGGCGTCGTAGGTCTGGCCCTTTGCAGGAACGAATTTCTGCTTGGCGAAATAGCCGGCGAGGAGCGCGATCTCCTTTTCCGAGTACCCCTTGGCGATGCGGCCCATGATGGTGGAACGGCGATCACCGTTCTTATAGGCCTCCATCACTTCCTTGAAATACTCCTCGGAGACGCCGGCGATGGTCGGGGTGGCCGGACCGTGGCTCACGCCGCCGGTGCCATGGCAGCCGGCGCAGGTGTTGGCGAGCATGGTGGCACTGGGGGTTTCGGCCATTGCGACGCCCGCAAGCAGGGAGCCGCCCAGGATGAGTCCCACATTGAGTATGGTTCCTGGTTTCATGGTTCCTCCTTCAGTTATTTGTTATCGACAGTGGAAGCGGGCCCGGTGGACCCCGCTTCGACACCGGCAGATCCGGTTCGGTGCCGACCCGAGTCGATGCCGGTACCTGCAAGCCTCCCCTCGCGAAGAACTCCCGTATCCTCCGCCCGGACGAAGGGTAAGGACCCTCGTCGGCCTCCCGGGAACTTGCAGGGGGACTTATAGCATCACCCGCGGGTCGAAGCAATCATTTGTGCCGGATCGAAAACGGAAAAAACGGCGGTCGGACACGCCCACGACAGGATCAAGTACTGGGAATACGCAGCACCTGACCCACTCGGATCCGATCCCCTTTGAGCCGATTTTCGCTGCGCAGGGCGGCCACGCTCACCCGATGGCGGGCGGCGATGGCGGAGAGGGTGTCCCCGGGCTTGATGACGTATCGCCGCGCCTCGGCCGCCTCTCTCTTTCGGCGTTCCATGGCGAGACGGGTCCCCGGCGGCGGCTCCAGATCGAAATAGGCCCGGATGCCTTTGAAAATGGCCCGAGCCACTTTTTGCTGATGCGTGGCGCTGGCCAGCAGCCGCTCCTCGGTGGGGTTGGAGATGAAGCCGGTTTCCACCAGCATGGAGGGGATGTCCGGCGATTTGAGCACCACGAAACCGGCGTTCTGAATCTTATTGCCGTGAAGCTTGCCGATGCGCCCCATCTCGCGGTGGACCAGGGTGGCGGCCCGCATGCTCGCGGCCAACGTACCGCTTTGGGCCAGATCGAGAAGAACGGATGCGAGAATGTCGTCCTTGTCGTCCAGGCTCACGCCGCCCACCAGATCGGATGCGTTCTCTTTCGCCGCCAGCCAGCGGGCCGCCTCGCTGGAGGCGCCACGGCGGGAGAGAACGAACACCGAAGCCCCGCGCGCCTTGCTGTTCTTGAACGCATCGGCATGGATGGAAACGAAGAGATCGGCATGGTGCCGCCGGGCGATCTGCATCCGTTTGCGCAGTCCTACGTAGTAATCACCGCTGCGCGTGAGGACGGCGCGCATCCCCGGCTCGGCATCGATGAGCTTCTTCAACCGCCGCGCGATGGCCAGGGTGACGTCCTTTTCCCGCGTCCCCAATCGTCGCCCCCGGGCACCGGGGTCCTCGCCGCCGTGACCCGCATCGATGGCCACCACGATGTCGCGCAACTCCCCTTCGCGCGGCGTGTCGGCCTTGCGCGCCACCTGAGCCCGCCCTTCACGGTCGTAGAGGTCGATCACCAGACGATGACCATAGTCGCCACTGGGCCGCAGCAAAAAGCTGCGTGGGCGCACTGGCTGGGCCAGGTCGAGCACCACTCGGAACTTGCCGTCGGACTGAGGGGCGTAACGGATCTTGCGGATGTGACGGCTCTTCTTGGCGGTCGGATCGAGCCGTTTCCTAAGATCGGTGGAGATGAAATCGATGACCAGGCGGTGGGGATTTTCCAAGGTGAACAGCCGGTGCTCCACCGGTCGGGTGAGGTCGAAGACCAGCCGCGTATGATCCGGCGCGTTCCACAGGCGCAGCCCCTCGATCTGGGCCTTGCCTGCGGCCTGCGCCGTCAGGGCCCAGCCCGCCATCCACCACAAAAGAAGGAGGACGAGTGAGCGTTTGCTACCGGCCATTGCGGATCCCTCGATGCCTGCCCCAAGAAAAAGCTAGCACACCAGGAAGTATTTTCCTAGCATTTTCTGAAAGATATGGGGATTACCTCAAGTTTTTCCTTGGCGTAGGTGCCCAATCGCTCTCCATGCCGCCGGCGTGTGGGCGCGAAACTGCAACTTACGCCCGTTTCCGTGATGGCGGATTTCGATCTCCAGATCGGGGCGCGGCAACCAGCCGGCGCCCCGTTGCGGCCATTCGATGAAACGCCAGGCGGCTTCCGTCAGCAGTTCACGCGCGCCCAAGTATTCCAGCTCTTCGGGATCCCCTAGGCGGTAGAGGTCCAGGTGATAGACCGGCGGATCGAGAAAGTCGTAGGGCTCGACGAGGGTGAAAGTGGGGCTGCGCACCGCCCCTTCATACCCCAGGGCGCGCAGGAAACCGCGTACCAAGGTGGTCTTGCCGGTCCCCAGATCGCCCACCAAATGGACGGTGAGCGGCGTGTCGGCGTGACGCGCCAGCATTCCGCCGAGGGCCAGTTGGGCCTCTTCGGTATCGCAATACACCTCGGCCTCAAACATCCTCGGGATTGGCCAGCCGACGAATGTGAGACATCAGGTCCACGGCCAACAGGCCACGGCGGCCCGCACGGGCCGCTTTGTCGCCCGCCGCGGCATGCAGACAGACCCCCATCTCGGCGGCCACGGCCGGCGCCAGACCCTGGGCCATGAGGGCACCGATGACACCGGCCAACACGTCGCCCATGCCGCCGCTGGCCATGCCGGGGTTGCCGTCGGTGCAGACCGCCACCCGCCGATCGCCGCCGCTGGCCACCAGGGTGCCGGCGCCCTTGAGCACCACCACCCCTCCGTAACGCGCCTCCAGCGCCTCCACGGCGGCGAAACGGTCGGCCTGCACCTCTTGCGTGTCGATGCCGAGCAACCGCGCCGCTTCCCCGGGATGGGGAGTCAGAACCCAGTCGTCACGGCGAACCGGGCTCTCCGCGAGCAGATTCAAGCCGTCCGCATCCACCACCAGCGGCCGTCCGGCGGCCATGACCATTTCGAACAGCGCCCGCCCCCAGGGCCCCCGACCCAGCCCCGGCCCCACCACCACCTGGGTGGCGCGTCGCAAGAGCGGATCGAGCTGCCAGGGCTGTTCCACGGCATGGGCGAGCAACTCGGGCCGGGCGGACAGGGCGGGCGCCAGATGTTCGGGCCGTGTGGCGAGGGTGACCAGCCCGGCTCCGGCACGCAGCGCCCCTTCCGCCGCCAGGCGGGGGGCGCCGCCCATGCCGTGATCGCCCCCCACCACCAGCACATGGCCGAAATCCCCCTTGTGGGCGGTCCGCCGACGCGGCCGAAGCAACGTCCGTTGCTGGGCCCAGTCGATGCGGCGGCTGGAAACGACCAGATGGCCGTACAGCCGGGCCGGCACGTCGAGCGCATCGAACTCGACCTCGCCGCACATCTCAGGCCCTTCGCCTGTGAACAACCCCTGTTTGAGCCCGATGAAAGTGACGGTGAGCTCAGCCTTCACCGCGCAACCGAGCACCGCGCCGGTGTCGGCGTGAAGACCGGACGGAAGATCGAGGGCCACCACGGGCGCCCGCTGGCGGTTCATGGCCTGGACCGCATCCGACCAGATCCCTTCCACCGGCCGCTCCAAGCCGGTGCCCAACAAAGCGTCCACCAGGAGGTCGGCATTTTCCGGCAACCGCCCCTCGAAAGGACGCCACACCCCACCGGCGGCGGCATAGCGCTCGGCGTGGTACAAGGCGTCACCTTTCAAGCGATCGCGGTCCCCCACTTGCAAGACCTGCACCGAACGCCCCGCTTCCAGGGCACGGCGCGCCACCACGAAGCCGTCGCCCCCGTTATTGCCGACCCCTGCCAGCACCACCAGCCGTCCGGCATGGGGCCAGCGTCTGACCAGCCGCTCCCAGGCGGCGGTGCCGGCCCGTTCCATGAGCGTCTCTCCCGAAATGCCGTAGCGCGTCATTGCAAGACGGTCGAGTTCACGCACCTGTTCGGCGCGGTACAGCGCCTGGGGTAACCGGTGGACAGAGGGCACGGGTCGAAGTTCGCTCATGGGCCGGCCTGTGTGAAAACCTTCGTTTGACGTATTCTACGGCCATGAAAGCGGCGGTACACCCCGACCGGCTGGCCCGACTGGCGGCCGAAATCAAGCGATGGGCCCGGGAACTGGGCTTCCAGCAGGCCGGCATCACGGACACCGATCTGGAAGCGGCCAGCGCCCGACTCGAAGCCTGGCTGGCGCGCGGTTTCCACGGCGAAATGGCGTACATGGCCCGCCACGGCAGCAAGCGCTGGCGGCCCGAGATACTGGTGCCCGGCACGGTGCGGGTGATTTCGGTGCGGATGGATTTCCGTCCCCCGGAACCCGATCCCCGTCTGCTGCTCGAAGACCCGGCCGCCGCCTACGTCTCCCGCTACGCGCTGGGCCGGGACTACCACAAACTGATGCGCAAACGACTCCAGCGCCTGGCAAAACGCATCGAACAGGCGGTGGGCCCCTTTGGATACCGGGCCTTCGTCGATTCGGCGCCGGTGATGGAAAAGCCCCTGGCGGTGAAAGCGGGACTGGGTTGGATGGGCAAGCACACCAACCTGGTGAACCGTGAGGCCGGCTCCTGGTTCTTCCTGGGCGAGCTCTACACCGATCTGCCTCTGCCGGTGGATGATCCGGTGCCGGACCACTGCGGCCGCTGCACCGCCTGCATCGACCGCTGTCCCACGCAGGCCATCGTCGAACCCTGGGTGGTGGACGCCCGCCGGTGCATCTCCTATCTCACCATCGAGCATCCGGGTCCCATTCCGGAGCCGCTGCGCCCCCTCATGGGCAACCGCATCTACGGTTGCGACGACTGCCTGTTGGCCTGTCCCTGGAACCGCTTTTCGCCCCCCACCCGAGAAGCCGATTTCCTCCCCCGTCACGGCCTCGATCGCGCCACCTTGATCGAACTCTTCTCTTGGAACGAAGCCACCTTTCTCGCGCGCACCGAAGGCTCCGCCATCCGCCGCATCGGCCACGGGCGCTGGCAACGCAACCTGGCGGTGGCCCTGGGCAACAGCGGCGGCGGCATCGAGGTGATTCGGGTGCTGGAGGCCCGGTTGCCCACGGCGCCTCCCCTGGTGGCGGAACACATCCGCTGGGCCCTGGCGCGACTCAGGCGTCGAGACTGAACCAATCGCTGCAATCGTCCTGGGCCAGCACGGAGAGCACCGGCTCCAGATCACCACAGCGTTCGAGCACCGTCGTGCGCGCCAGCTCGGGATGGTTGTTGGTTTCACTCAGGTGGCCCAGCACCAGATGGGCCAAGCGGCTCCGATCGAGCCCGGACAGCAAGGTCGCCGCCTGATCGTTGCTCAGATGACCGAACCGCCCGCCCACCCGCCGGCGCAGGCTGGGCGGATAAGGGCCGGAAGCCAACATGGCGGCATCGTGGTTGCACTCCAACAACATCAGATCCAGCCCTTCGAGATGCGTCCGCATGTAGGGCGTGATGTGACCGGCGTCGGTGAGCAATCCAAACCGGCGTCCGCCATGGGCGAAAACGAACTGACAAGGCTCCCGGGCATCATGAGGCACGGGAAAAGGGATGACGCGCAAATCGCCGATACGAAAACCGGTACCGTGGACTGAAAAGAGATGGAGTTCGGGCAAGACACCGCATCGCCCCGCACAGGAGGTGCCGTGGCTCATCCACACCGAAAGCCCGTATTTTCGAGCCAGGGCGCCCACCCCCTTGAGATGATCCCCGTGTTCATGGGTCACCAAGAGGGCGTCGATGGTGTCCGGTTCCACGCCGAGAACCCGGCAGCGTCCCTCGAACTCGCGCACCGAGTAACCACAATCCACCAGCAGGAGGGTCTCACCGGCTTCGATGAGCGTCGCGTTACCCCGGCTGCCGCTGCCCAGAGAGGCGAACCGCACCGCCCCGCCTCCGGCCGGTCAGCGGAACTGCTCCTGGATCATGGTGAGAATCCGCTCAGCGGTCGCATCGGTGAGCGGTCGTCCCTCCTCGTCGTGCACCGTGACGCGGCTTCGCTCTCCTTCCGCGTCCACCCGAACGCGGTAGAGGGTCTCTTCATCCGCCGGCTCGTCGCTGCGCCAGAACGCCAGTTTGGAGAGCCACCCCTGTTCGCTGCCGGCGGTGGGATCACGATAGCGGACGTAATAGGTTCCGGCGGAACGGTTCCGGTCTTCCACTACGAAGCCCACGCGGTCCAGGGCGAGCCCCACCATCCGCCAAGCCCGGGAGAAAGGCGCCTCCACCACCAGCGCCAGACGCCCATCGCCCTTGTCCATGCGGCTGCGCACCCCTTGACGGTCGCGCGCTGCCGCAAGCCGCGTCTTGGCCTCGTCCTCGGTGTAGCCCATGTACACCATCAGCTTGCGCAGCATGATCGCTTCCAAGCCTGGATCGCGCGGACGCACCTTCCAGAAGATCTGGTCTTCCTCGTTGGTGGTGCCCGTGGCGAAATCCTGTTCCATGCCGAAATGGGTGAGATAGACTTCGGTGGTGCCTGGGCGCTCACCCGGTTCCACACGCACGCGGAACCGGTCCCGAGTGGATGCGCCATAGGCCCCTTCGAAAACGCTGCGGATGAAGTCGGTGATAGGATCGTTGGGCACGTCGGCCCGGTTCTCGAGCCAAGTGGTCTGCATCACGCCGGCTTCGGGATCCATCTCATCGAGAAGGATGCCGTTCTCCTGCCAGAAGGCCACGATCCGGTCCCACACTTCATCCGGGGCGCCCTTGACCACCAGCCACCGATCCTGGCCGTCACGCATCACCTGCACGTCGGGATGCTCGGGCAGCACCTTGCGAGGTCCACGGGCGATGCCGGCACCGCCCCCTCCTTCACGCGCCCGGGTGTAATCGGCGTAGCTGGCACTGCCGCCCCCTTCGAGGCCGGGTATGCGGTTGTCGATGCGACTGGAGGTGAGATCGGGCGGCACTTCGAGATGCTTGTCGGCGATGACCTCCCGTTTGTACTCCACCTGCTTGTCGGGCAGCACCTTGTCCAGATTGAACGAACCGCAAGCGGACAACAAAAGGACGATCGACAACAGAAGCGGCGACGAAAAAAGGCGTCTCATGGGCAGGCGTGTCCCGGCTCGGGGGCCGATGATGGATTTCACAGGACCCCCGCCTGGCGCATGGCCTCACGCAAAGGCGCGTGGCAGGGCTCGCTGAGCCAGGTCAGCGGAAGCCGAATGCCTTTTTCGATGCGCCCCATTTCGGCCAACGCCCACTTCACGGGGATGGGGTTCGATTCCAAAAACAGATTGCGGTGGAGCGGCTGCAGACGGGCGTCCAACGCCTCGGCCCGGTCCCGATCCCCGGCCAAGGCGGCGCGGCACATCTCGGTCATGGCCGCCGGCGCCACGTTGCTCGTCACCGAAATGACGCCGTCGGCACCTTGCAACATGGCCTCACATCCGGTGGCGTCGTCACCACTGTAGATGGCGAAACCGGCGCCCGCCCCTTCGCGGATGGCCTTTACCCGTTCCAGATCGCCGGTGGCCTCTTTGATGCCGACGATGTTGTCCGCCCGGGAAAGGCGGATGGCCGTCTCAGGTAACATGTCGCAAGCGGTGCGCCCGGGCACGTTGTAGAGGATCTGAGGAACGTCCACCGCCTCGGCCACCGCCATGTGGTGCAGATAGAGCCCCTCTTGCGTGGGCTTGTTGTAGTAAGGCGTGACCAGCAGGCAGGCGTCGGCGCCCGCCTCGGCGGCGCAGCGGGTGAGGCGGATGGCCTCGGTGGTGGCGTTGGCGCCTGTGCCGGCGACGACTGGAATGCGCCCGGCGGCGTATTCGATGGTGCGGGCGATGACCTCGCAATGCTCTTTTTCGTCCAGGGTCGCCGACTCGCCGGTGGTCCCCACCGAGACGATGGCATCCGTCCCCTGCTCCACGTGCCAATCCACCAGCCTCTGCAGCGCCGGATAATCGACGCTGCCATCCCCGCGCATGGGGGTGACCAAGGCGACCAGGTTCCCCTTCAACATATTCTCAACTCCGGCGATCGACCGCGGCAGGGCACGCCGCGCAAGTTCGCTATTCTAGCCCGCTGCTTTTTTCACTGACAACCGATCTTCCGCTGCCCCGCCACACGGGTGCGATCCGTGCTTCCCACCTCAGAATTCAGGGCGCACGGGCGCCGGTTTCCAAACCCACACCGGGGCTGCATAATCGCCGCATTCGCAGAGCACTCCTCCTCACGACCCATGTCCGACGAAACCCGAACCCGTCCAGTGCGGGAGATCCGCATCAACCCCATCGTGCCGACGGAATCGGTGCTGGTGGCCACCGCCCGGGGCATGCGCCCCAAGGAAGAAGAGAAGCGCCTGGAGCGGGACACCCGTTCGGTGGTGGCGCACTGTCCCTTCTGTCGAGGCAACGAAGACCGCACGCCTCCGGCCATTGCCGTCTATCCTGAAAACGGGCCCTGGGAGGTGCGTATCGTGCCCAACCTCTACCCGGTGCTGGGTGACGATACACCGGGCACCAGCCTCTCCTTCGGACTGCAACAGGTGATCGACGGGTACGGCCGCCACGAGGTGGTCATCGACCACTGGAACCACGGCATCGCCGTGCACCAGATGAGCCGCGAACATCTCACTGGTTTGTTCGGCATCTACCGCCGGCGCATGGCGGAGCTCTATGCCGCGGACCCCCGGTTGCGTTACGTGCTGGTGTTCAAGAACTTCGGACCGGCGGCGGGCGCCAGCATCGCCCACACCCACAGCCAGATCATCGCCATGCCGGTGGTGCCGGAAAACGTGCAGAACGAAGTGCACCACAGCCATCTCTACCACGGGAAGTACAACCAGTGCGTGTTCTGCTCCCTGATCGACGAGGCCCTCACCTTCGAAGCCACCATCTACGACCGCGAATCGGGCGAGGTGCGCCGCCGCATCGACGTCGGCCAGTACGTCATAGAGCGCAACGACCATTTCGTGGCCATCAAGCCTTTCGCCAGCCGTTTCGAATGGGAAATCCAGATCCTCCCGTTGGATCACGAAGCCGATTTCCTCACCACGCCCGAAGCACATCTGGACGACCTGGCCGACCTGTTCCGCCGCACCATGGCCCGTCTGGACCGCGTGGTGGGCGGGGTGCAATACAACTTCTTCCTCCACTCGTTGCCCCACGGCGAAGAATACGCCGCCCACCGCGACAGCTACCACTGGCACCTGGAGATCTGCCCCCGCACCAGCATCCCCACCGGTTTCGAGCTGGGCTCGGGCCTGTTCGTGAGCACGGTCAGCCCGGAGGAGGCGGCCCAGGCCTTGCGTGAAGCAGACATCGATTCCCTTCTCGATTAAACTTGCCTCCATGAAACGCCCCAACAACCAGATGGTGATTTCGGCCCTGGGCAAGGACCGCCCGGGCCTGGTGGACGATCTGACCCGGGTCATCTACGACCTCGATTGCAACATCCTGGACAGCCGTATGACGGTGTTGGGGGGAGAATTCGCCATTCTATTGCTGGTGGAGGGCCCGTGGAACCAGCTGGCCCGGCTCGAAGGGCAGCTGCCCGATCTGGAACGCAATCTGGGGCTGACCATCGTCTCCAAGTACACCGAGCCGCCCGAAGGCCCCTATGACGCGCTCCCCTACACGGTGGACGTGGTCTCTCTGGACCACCCCGGAATCGTCAACAGCCTGGCCGCTTTCTTCTCTCAGCGCGGCATCAACATTCTCGATCTCAACACCACCAGTTACGCCGCACCCCACACCGGCACCCCCATGTTCGCCGTGCACATGCACATCGGCATCCCACCGGGGATCCGCATCGGCCTGTTGCGTGACGAATTCTTCGATTACTGCGACAGCCTCAATCTGGACGCGGTGATGGAGCCCTACAAACAGGATTTCTGAGTCGATCGACCCGAAAATGTCGACCCGGCCCCTCTTTTCGTCTTCGGGCGAAGGCAAAATAGCTCTTCCTTGGAGCCACGCAATCGACGGGAAATGGAACACCCTAGGAGTGGACGATGGTGAAAATCGGCAAGAAGGTACCCGACGTCGAACTGCTGCTCACCGGCGGCCGCACGGCGCACCTGTCGGACTATGAAGGGCGTTGGTTGGTGCTCTATTTCTATCCCAAGGCCAGTACCCCCGGCTGCACTCGGGAAGGCTTGGACTTCAAAGAGGCCATCCACAAGTTCCGGCGCCAGTCGGCGGTAATCCTGGGTGCGTCGCGCGACAGCCTCAAGGCGCAGGAACGGTTCAAGGAGAAACAGGGCTTTCCCTTCGACCTGGTGGCCGACACCGAAGAAAAGCTGTGCGAGGCCTTCGGGGTGATCAAACTCAAAAATATGTACGGCCGCCAGGTGCGAGGCATCGAACGCAGCACCTTCCTCATCGATCCCGAGGGCATCCTGCGCCATGAGTGGCGCGGAGTGAAAGTCCAAGGTCATGTGGCCGAGGTGTTGGAGACCCTTAAGGCGCTGAAGAAAGAACTCGGTTGAAGGCTGCGGAAAGAAAACGGCTTTTCGTGCTGGACACCAACGTCCTCATGCACGACCCCACGGCCCTGTTCCGGTTTGCCGAGCACGATCTTTTCATCCCCATGGTGGTTCTGGAAGAACTGGATCGGCACAAGAAAGGCACATCGGAAGTGGCACGCAATGTTCGCCAAGCCAGCCGCTTCCTGGACGCCATCCTCGCCGGCCGCTCTCACGAGGAGATCGAAGGCGGGCTGCCCATATCGGCATCCGTGAGCGGAAAAGAAAATGACCGCGGCCGACTCTATTTCCAAACCCGCAGCCTCATCGGCCACCTGCCCGACCATCTGCCGGGCCACACGCCGGACCACTCCATCCTGGCGGCCGCGCTGGCCCTTCGAGAGCGGATGCCGGAACGCCGGGTCACCCTGGTTTCCAAAGACATCAATCTGCGTATCAAGGCGGCCCTGATCGGTGTGCCGAGCGAGGATTACAGCAACGACCAGGTACTGGACGACGTCGATCTACTCTATCGGGGCATCCGGCGTCTGCCGGACGACTTCTGGGAGACTCACGCCCGGGAGATGGAGGCCTGGCAGGATTCGGGGCGCACTTTCTACCGCATCCAGGGTCCTGAAACTTCCCGCTGGTACCCCAACCAGTGCCTCTACATGGAGGACGAGCAAGCCTTCGAGGCGATCGTGCGCCGCAAGGAAGCGGACCACGCCATCATCGAACTGGCCGAGGACTACCGTACCGCCAAGCGCGCGGTGTGGGGCATTCGCGCCCGCAACCGGGAGCAGAACTTCGCCCTCAACATGCTCCTCGACCCCGAGATCGACTTCGTCACCCTCCTCGGCAGCGCCGGCACGGGAAAGACCCTGCTCACCCTGGCGGCGGGCCTGGCCCAGGTGCTGGACAAGAACCTCTACAAGGAGATCATCATGACGCGGGTGACGGTGCCGGTGGGCGAGGACATCGG
>CAYOJM010000041.1:0-2755 GCA_964404295.1 uncultured Sedimenticola sp.
GCTCATGGGCTGGTCGAAGGTCTTGATGCGGTACACCTCGCAGCGCTTGCGCGCCCAGCCGGAGAAGCCGTAGATGGCGTAGCGGTCGCCCAGGATCTGCAGCGACTCCACCAGCAGCACCAGCGCCTCGCGCTCGGCCTCGTTGATCCACCCCTTGGTGGAGCCCGACATGTCCACCATGAAGAGCACGGCGATGTTGCGCTCGTCCTTGTGCATGCGGGCGAAGAGGCGGTCGCTCATCTCCAGCCCCACTCGGGCGTCGCTCCAGGCCTCGACGAAGGCGTCGATATCCACCTCCTCGCCATGGGGCTGGCGGCGCAGCACGCGATCCTCGCCCCGCAGCACTTCGAAAGTGCGGTGCAGGGACTTCACCAGGCCGCGGTACTTGCGCAGGGTGCGGTCGTAGAAGCCGGGGTCGCCGGGTTCGAGGTCGTGCTCGCGCAGCACACACCAGTTCTTCCGGTAGTGCTGGCGGCCGAAGTCCCACTCGTCGTAGAAGAAGGCGCCCTCTTCGTGGTAGGTGCCGCTCCACACGTCATCGGGATCCCGGGTCTCATCACGCAACAGGGCGGGGTCGTATTCACCGGGACCGGCCGGCCGAAGATAGGATTCCGGAATGCCGGAAAGGTCGAGCTGGATGGAGGTCATGAGCCGCCGAACCGTCTCCGGCACCGGAACAACCTGATCGGCATGGAGCAGTTCCAGCTCGGGTAGATCGGGATCGCTTCCCGGCCGCTCCCGCAGATCGAACCGTTCCGGCGCCCGCTCCCCGTCGGCCATCTCCTCGGCGATGACGCGCAGCGCCTCCCGAAACCTGGCCTGATCCCGCAGCAAGCGCCGATCGCGGGCCGCCCACGCCGCCTCCAGCGCCATGCCTCCGACCCAAGGCGGCGGCGCCGGCGGATCGCCGTGAAAGCGGTCCGCAAGCCTCAGGCTCGCCGCCACGCCGCCGGCCACCAACTCCGGTTGCAACCGGGCCAGCGCGTCGGGCCATGCCGGCGTCTCCAGGCGGCGGGCCAGCGCCTCCATGCGGCGATACAGCCCCGGCAGCTCCCGAGCGATGAGGCCGTCCAGGCGCAGGGCTTCCAGGACCTCGAACCAGGAGCGGCGCGCACCGCCGTCCAACCCGGAGGGATCCACGTTCAAGGTGCCGTAACGGGTCTGGGCCCAAAGATGGGTGGCCAGCGCCTTGAAGAGCTGGAAGTTGTCCTCGGGCGCCTCGAACCGGGCCACCAGCTCCGGCAGATAGAGCGTTTCGCCGTCGGTCCAGGGGGTGTCGTCACACGCCACTTCCAGGCGCCGCCCGCTCAACCCTTGAACGAAGGAGCGGAGCACCGGCGCGGCCGTTTCATAGAGCGCGGCGGCGGCCCGAAGGTGGCCCCACTCCAGGTAGCCCTCCAAATCACGAATGGTCTCCATGGCCGGCCGCAGCCCTTCGCCGTCGTAACGGTCCATCGCCTGAAGGCACCAGGCGGCCACCCGCTCCGGCGCCATCCGCTCCAAGGCTTCCACCGCGCGCAGGGCGAATTGATAGGCGATCTGCACGTTGGCGGTGGCCATGCGCCGAATCCAATCGAGGACGAACCGCTGGCGTTCTCGGGTCAGGCGGGCCAGCTCGACGGCGATGGGGTCGGTTTGGAGAAAAGAGAACTCCACCTCGAGAAGCTCGTCCAACCGGCGGGCGATCTCCTCGGCGGATAGGGGTGGCTGTCGGGACATGGCGGCAGTGTAGGACGCGATCCGGCTCGCCAACAACCCGTAAATCTTGCGTCAATGGGGTGGCCGGCGTCAGTCGAGACCCAACGTCCGCCACAGGGCGTCCACCCGCTTCACCACCTCCGGGTCACGGGTGATGGGGCGGCCCCATTCGCGGCTGGTCTCGCCCGGCCACTTGGAGGTGGCGTCCAGCCCCATCTTGGAACCCAGCCCCGACACCGGCGAGGCGAAATCGAGGTAGTCGATGGGGGTGTTCTCCACCAGCACGGTGTCGCGCGCCGGGTCCATGCGCGTGGTGATGGCCCAAACGACGTCGTTCCAGTCCCGGGCGTTCACATCGTCGTCCACCACGATGACGAACTTGGTGTACATGAACTGGCGCAGGAAGGACCAGACGCCGAACATCACCCGCTTGGCGTGTCCCGGGTACTGCTTCTTCATGCGCACCACCGCCAGCCGGTAGGAGCAGCCCTCGGGCGGCAGATAGAAATCGGTGATCTCGGGAAACTGCTTCTGCAGGATGGGCACGAAGACCTCGTTGAGGGCCACGCCGAGAATGGCCGGCTCGTCGGGCGGGCGGCCGGTGTAGGTGCTGTGGTAGATGGGCTCTCTCCGATGGGTGATGCGGTCGACGGTGAAGACCGGGAACTCTTCCACCTCGTTGTAGTAGCCGGTATGGTCGCCGAAGGGGCCTTCGGGCGCGGTGTCGCCGGGATGGATGACCCCCTCCAGCACGAACTCGGCGGAGGCCGGCACCTGGAGATCGTTGCCCAGGCTCTTGGTCACCTCGGTGCGCGATCCGCGCAGCAGGCCGGCAAAGGCGTACTCCGAGAGGGTATCGGGCACCGGGGTGACCGCCGCCAGGATGGTGGCGGGGTCGGCGCCCAGGGCCACCGAGACGGGAAAGGGTTCGCCGGGATGACGGGCCTGCCAGTCGCGGAAGTCCAGCGCCCCGCCGCGGTGGGCCAGCCAGCGCATGATGACGCGGTTGCGGCCGATCACCTGCATGCGGTAGATGCCGAGGTTCTGGCGCGGCTTC
>CAYOJM010000042.1:0-49740 GCA_964404295.1 uncultured Sedimenticola sp.
CCGCGGCATGACCATGGCGGTGACCAAGGCGGTGGAGGAGGGGAGCCGCGCGGTGATCTGTGCCTCCACCGGCAACACCTCCGCCTCCGCGGCGGCCTACGCCGCGCGCGCCGGCATCGCCGCCTTCGTGCTCATTCCCGAGGGCAAGATCGCCATGGGCAAGCTGGCCCAGACCATGATGTACGGCGCCGTCACCATCCAGCTCAAGGGCAACTTCGACGACGGCATGCGCCTGGTGAAAGAGGTGGCCGAGGAAGCGCCGGTGACCATCGTCAATTCCATCAACCCTTATCGCATCGAGGGGCAGAAAACCGCCGCCTTCGAGATCGTGGAGGAGTTGGAATCGGCGCCCGACTACCACTGTCTGCCGGTGGGCAATGCCGGCAACATCACCGCCTACTGGAAGGGCTACACCGAGTACCGTGACCACGGCATCGTCAACTCCGCGCCGAAGATGGTGGGGTACCAGGCGGCCGGTTCCGCTCCTTTCCTGCGCGGCGGCCCGGTGGATCACCCCGAGACCGTGGCCACCGCCATCCGCATCGGCCATCCCCAATCCTGGGACAAGGCGTGGGCAGCGCAGAAGGCGTCGGGCGGTTGGTTCGACGAATGCACCGACGAGGAGATCCTGGCGGCGCAGAAGTTGCTGGCGGAGAAAGAGGGGGTTTTCTGTGAGCCGGCATCGGCCACCTCTCTGGCGGGGGCCCTGCGCGATGTCCGATCCGGCAAGATTCCCGAAGGCAGTAAGATCGTCTGCACCCTCACCGGCAACGGCCTGAAGGATCCCGACACCGCCATCCGGCAGTGCACGGCCGAGCCCATCGTCATCGAGGCCGAACTCGGGGCGGTGAAGGATGCCATCCTCGGCAACATGAAGTGAGCGCCGTGCCCGGCGGCGGGCGGTGGTTGCACTGTGTGGTGCCCGACCTGTTGCAGGTACCGACGGGGTGGCGGGCGCCCCGGTTGCGCCGGCTGGAGTCGCTGCTCGTGCGCGGGCGCAGCGCCCCTGGCCCTTTGGGGCTGACGGCGGCCCTGTTCGATGCATTCGAGGTGCCGCCCGAAGCGCGGGTCGCGGCACCCTGGCGGCGGATGGGATCGGGGGCCGAGCCCGGTCCCGAGTGGGTGGCGCAGGCCCATCCCGTCCATTTTCGCCCCGACCGCGATCGGCTGCTTCTCTTTCCCCTCCACCGAGAGCCCGAAGCAGAGACGGCGCAGGCGTTGGCACACCGCTTCGACGACCATTTCTCCGGCAAAGGGTTGCGTTTGGAGATCCGCGGGCCGGGCCGATGGTTCCTCGTCGCCGACACCCCGCAGGAGGTCCGGTTCACGGCGCTCTCCCAAGTGCCGGAGGTCGGACTGGAACGGGCCATGCCGCAGGGGACCGGCGCACGCTTCTGGCGGCAGGTGCTGACCGAGACCCAGATGTTGGTCCACGGGCTCATGGAGGCGCGGCGCGGCGTCGGCACCGATTTCGGTTTCAATGGATTGTGGTTCGACGACGCCGGCGTGGTGGCGCGTCCCCTGGGCCGGGCGCCGGAGTGGGTCTTACCGCCCCCCGACGACCCTCTGGCCCTGGGGCTGTCGGCCCACGTGGCCGAAAGGGCGCCGGATCGTCGGCTGTTGTTGGCGACCGAAGTGGCGGAGGCCGTGGCGGCGGAGGACCCCGACAGGTGGCGTTCCGCCTTGAACGCCTTGGAGTCGGCGCTCGAAACCGAAATCGCGCGGGGGGTGGAGGAGATCCGGCTGGATGCCTGCGACGGCCGCCGCCGGTCGATGGCGCCTAGGAGAGCGGGACGTTTCTGGCGTCGACGGCGGCCCCTCGAGCGGATCGCCGGGCGCTGATGGGGCGGTGGTATAATGCGCCACCGGATTGTCCACGCCGCCGGGCGCCCCATGCAGATTTCCGTCAGCGAAGTGCTCGTTCGTTTCATGGAGCGACTGGGCATCCGGCACATCTTCGGCATGCCCGGCGCCCACATCCTGCCGGTCTACGACGCCCTCCATTCCAGCCCCATCCAGACCGTCCTCGCCAAGCACGAACAGGGCGCCGCCTTCATGGCCGGCGGTTACGCCCGGGCCACCGGCGCCATCGGGGCTTGTATCACCACCGCCGGGCCGGGCGCCACCAACTTGGTCACCGGAATCGCCAACGCCCACGCCGACCGCTTGCCGGTGTTGGCCGTCACCGGCGAGACGTCCACCGCCATCTTCGGCCGCGGCGGCTTGCAGGAGAGCAGCGGCGAAGGGGGGACGATCGACCAGGTGGCCCTGTTCGACGGGATCACCCGTTACGCGCGGCTGGTGGAACGTACCGACTACCTGGGCACCGTTCTCAACCGGGCGGCCCACGTACTCACCTCGAACCGCCCGGGGCCGGTGTTGCTCAGCTTTCCGTTCGACGTGCAGACCGAACCGGTGGACGCCGCCGTGCTGGAACAGGTGGCTTTCGGTCGGCGCAGGCCGAATCGACCGGGACCCGACGAGGTGGAGGTCGCCGTCCAGTTGTTGCAGACGGCCCGCCGGCCCGTCATCCTGGCCGGATATGGGTGCCTCGCGGCCGGCGCCGGGGCCAAGGTGGCGCGGCTCAGCCGGCGCTTGGGCGCGCCGGTGACCACCAGCTTGAAGGCGAAGGGGCTCGTCGATGAGAACGAGCCGCTGGCCCTCGGCACTCTGGGGGTCACGTCCGGGGATCACGCCTATCGATACATTCGGGAGCGGGCCGATCTTCTGCTGATCCTCGGCGCGGGCTTCAACGAACGCACCAGTTACCTGTGGGATGCCCAACTCCTGGAAGGGCGTCGGATCGTCCAAGTGGATCGGGATCCGGATCAGTTGGAGAAGGTCTTTCGGGCCGATCTGGCGGTGGTCTCGGACGTGGGCCTGTTCCTCGACGCGCTGCTTGAGCGACTGGAACCGAAAAACGCGGCCGATGATGCGCCGCCCCGGCGCGGACGCAGCGCCCTCTTTCCCGAGGGCTTCGAACTGGTGGAGTGCTTTTTTAGGCTGTTGGAGCGCCGTTTCGACGAGCCCCTGCTGCTGTTCGATGACAACATCATCTTCGCCCAGAACTTTCTACGCGCCCGGCCCGAATTCCACTATTTCCCCAATTCGGGGATTTCGTCCCTCGGCCATGCCCTGCCGGCGGCGGTGGGCGCCCGTTTCGCCCTCGACCGGCCCACCTTCGCTCTGCTGGGAGACGGCGGCTTCCAGATGTGCGCCATGGAGTTGATGACCGCGGTGAACTATCGCATCCCGCTCACCGTGGTGGTGTTCAACAACGGCACCATGGGCTTGATCCGCAAGAACCAGGCCCAGCAGTACGGCGGTCGTTTCATCGACTGTGATTTCGTCAACCCCGACTACGCCAAGCTGGCCGAAGCCTTCGGCATGGCCCACCGTCGCGCGGAGACGGTGGACGCGCTGGAGGCGGCGTTCGAGAGCCTCGACATGAGGTCCGGCCTCAACCTCTTGGAGATCGTCATCGATCGGGATGCGTTTCCCGCCTACAGTTCACGCCGCTGATGGGTTTTGGTTTCTTCCGTCATCTTCGCGCCTTTCTCGACCGCCACGCCGATCATCCCGCTGTTCATGATCTGCGCCGCCGTTTCGCCCACGCTCTTTCCGGATGCCGTCTGGAACGGCTCCTCTCCCTATACGACGAAGCGCTCGAACTGGCGGAGGCGTTGACCTGGGTCGAGGGCGCGAACGACGGCGCCGTCGACCGGCTCCAGGCCCTCCATCGGGAGCGGGAGCAGCTCCTGGCGCTGCATGGCTCGGACCGGCGCCACAGGTTCGTCGTGGTCATTCCCGTTGCCGACCGGCCGCGCCAACTGGAGCGCGGCCTGCAAAGCCTTCTCGACCTGTGTCACGCCTTCGAATACGGAGGACGGGAGGATGGCCGGTATCGGGCGGTTCGGGTGGTGGTCGCCGATGACAGCGCCGATGCGGAAGCGCGTCGCCGCCATGCCGAACTGGCACGCCGCTTCAGCCTGCAAGGGCTTCGGGTGGACCACTTCTCCCCCGAGGATCAGGCGGCTTGTGTCGCCCGTGTGGAGGCCGAAACCCGGTCGGCCTTGGCGCCCGCGTTGGGTCCCTTTGATCCCAACCGCTACTGGCACAAGGGGCCGTCGCGCGTACGCAACATCGTCGCACTCCATTTGGCACGCAGTGTCGGCGCGGACGAGCTGGTCTGGTTCGTGGACAGCGACGAGGAGTTCCAGGTGCTCCAGTGCACGCGCGAAGGGCGGCGCGAACGCGCGGCGGTCAACTATTTCCACCATCTGGATGTGCTGTTTCGAACCCGGCGGCCGGAAGTGGTGACCGGCAAGGTGGTCGGGGATCCACCGGTGGCGCCGGCGGTGATGATCGGCAATTTCCTCGATGACCTGGCCGCCTTCCTGGAGCGGGCCGCGGCCCTCGAGCCGCAAGCGCCTTGTCCTTTCCACGAGACGGGCCACGAGGCGGCCCACGGCGCCTATCACGATCTGGCGCAGCGTTTCGGGCTGGACGGTGGTCGCGCCCCCCACCCCTATCGCTGCACACTGCCGGGGAAACACGATCTCGCCCAGGCTTTCGATGCCTTCACCGCCCGGCTGGACGGCTTCTTCGACGGCGCCCATCCCACCCGGGTCACCTGTTTCCAACACCGTCCTCCGGCGGAAAGCCTGGCGCCGGCCCGTACCGTCTATACTGGAAACTATGTCGTCTCGCCCGCCGGGCTGCGCCATTTCATTCCTTTCGCCCACTTGGGATTGCGCATGGCGGGTCCGGTGCTGGGCCGGCTGCTTCGGGCCGAGCTGGGAGACCGTTTTTTGTCGGCGAACCTGCCGCTGCTCCACCGGCGGGTGCCGCCGTGCGAAACGGCGTCCGAATATCGATCGGGTGTGGCACGCAGCGGAAAGGGCGTGGATCTGTCCGACGAATTCCGGCGTCAATTCCTGGGTGACCTGATGCTGTTCACGGTGGAGCGACTCGTGCAGGATCACGGCTATCCGGGTCGGTTCGACGCATCCGAGGCCGAGCGTGTGTTGGAGGAGGTGGCCGCATCCCTCGTGGCCGACTATCGGGCGAATCTGGAACGGGTCTGGTGGCGGCTGGAGGAGATCGGAACCTCGCTCTCCAAGGGGTGGTGGCGGGCACGCCCGGCGGCCAGGGGCGGAGCGGCGGCCCTGGACCGTTTTCTCGACCAGGTGGCGGTCAATTTCGGACCGGACGCGCCGGGCGTGCGTTGGCTGACGTCGGAAACGACGGCTTGGATTCCGCACCGGCGCCTGCTCGAAGCCTTGGCTGGTTATCCCGAGGTCAGTCGGATTTGGCGTCGGCTTCTCCATCGGACGGGGTGACGGGCGCGCCGCCCAGCATTCGCGTCACCACCGCCCGCGCCCAAGGGTAGGCGCGGGGATCTCCGCTGGCTCGCGGCCCGGCCACGTTCAACACTTCGATGCCCTGGGATTCGACGAACGCCCGCGCCCGCCGCGCCGCTGCTTCGACCGAAAGCCGCGTCCCGTCCAGCAGCAGGCAAGGGCGCCCATGGCGCAGGCAGAAACGGTGAGTCTGGCGGGTGCCGCCCGTGAGCGGGCCGAAATGGATGATGAGGGTGCCATCGCTGTCCACGACATTACGTTCGGTACGCGCAAGATAACCACCCGCCAATTCCCGAAGCGGATAGCGGTCGGGGATGACGCCGTCTTCCGCTTTTCGTCCACGGGGGCACCAGCCGCCGACGGGTACGCCTGCGGCCAGTGCGGCATCCAGTGCGGCGCGGTCCACGCCGGTTTGGCCTCCGGAGACGATTCGACCTGGTCTCATGGTCGGCGGGGCGGCACCATGGGAAAGAGGCCCAGATACTCCCGCCGCCACCATAGCCCGGTGCGCGCGCGCTCCTCTGGCGTGGTGAACCGGTAGCGCCAGGCGGTGACCCTCAGGTGCCGGGGTGGACGGTCGGGGAAGGGGTTGTCCGCCAACAGGGAGAGCACGGGGGCGGAACCCCGTTCCAGGCTGTACATGAGTTCGCCGAACCAGAACAGATGGACCGGATGCTGGGTGGGAACGAACCACATGAGCCAGTCCAGCCGCGGCTGATGGGGCACGATGAACCTCGGGGTCGCCCCCGGGTCCTGGGGTTTGTAACGGAAGGTGTAGGCCTTCCACTCCCGCCCATCGTCCGATCCTTCGATGATGAGCTCCTGCCGCTCGGTCTGCATGGTGGGAAAAACGTGGTATACCGCGCCTACGCCGAACGCCTGCGCCGCTTGACGTACCCGTGCCACCGGCTCGGGAACGGGAACGCCGAGCAGGGAGAGAAAACCGCCCAGGCTCGAAGTGATCAACAACACGGCCACCACGGCCAGGCTCACCCGGTGTGCCGCGCCCGGGGCATCGACCGGCGGCGCCTTCCGGTCGCGGCGCGGCAACAGCCGATTCACCACCCGGTCGTCGAGCAGGAGCAGGCATAGGGCGATGGTGAGCAGGTTGAAGAAATTGTGATTGCTCGTGGCCAGGATGAGCACCTGCATGAGGAGCGTGAGTCCCACGGCGGCCAGGCGGAAAGGGCGGGGGAGAAAGAGAAAGAACGGCAACAGCAATTCGGTGAAAAAGGTCAGGCCCACCCCTGCACGATGGAGCCACTCCGGAAGCCAGTGGGCGAACCAGGCGCCCACGTGGGGCAGGGGTTGGGTCTCGAAGTAGTGGTCCAGGGCGGTGAAGCCGGCCCATGAAGGATCGCCGCTGGCCAGTTTGAAAACACCCGACATGAACCGAAGGCGGAACAGGAGCCAGTGGAACAGGAACAGCACCAGTACCGTGGGGCTGCGATGTAGGAAGACGGCCAGCAGGCCCGCTTCCAGGAGCAGGGTGTCCCACTGGAAATTCATGAACAGCTGTCCCGCGCGGTAGAGGGAGAGATAGAGCACGAAAAGCAGGATCAACGCCACCCGTTCCCATCGGCCGAAGAGCAGCAATAGCGCCAGCCCGGCGCCGGTCCAGGCCGCCCCTTCGAGCACGACGTCCGAGGCGTCGAACCAAAAGAGAGTGGGCACCCGCAACAGGGCTGCCAGACCGTGGTCGGCCAGGTTCTGGTCCAGTACCCGCCGGAAAGGAAGGATGCCCTCTTCGCCGGCGAGTCCGCTGATCTGGGGCGCGAGGGAGACGAAAGCGGCGAAGTAGATCAGCGCCAGCGCCTTGATGAAGAGTCGGGAGGCGACGGCGTAGTTCTCGTCGGGCCGAAATGGCGATCGCAGAAAGGGCACGGTGTTGGTCTGCTCCGCGTGCGGAGCCGGGAAGGGTCAGTCCACCTCATGCGTGTGGAGAGGATAACCCCGCTCCCGGTAGAAACGGTAGCGGGCGCGCCCGGCCTCGCGCGCCTGAGGATCCGAATCCACGCATTCGGCCACCCGTTCGAAGCGACTGAAGAAGGGGGGCACTTCGGACCGGAGGTTGATGAGCACGTCGTCTTCCTCGTCCGGCTGGTCGATGGCGATGCGCACCGGATTGCGTCGGGGCTCGGCCTGTTGGATCAGGCCGTGGGGAACGAAAGCCACGTCCCTGAAAGTCCAGAGCAGGCGGTCCATGTGCCGTTGAGTCTCTTCGTCATCCACGCACAACAACACCCGGTGGCCGCTGCGCCACGCCTTTTCCGCCAGACGCGCCGCCAGCAGGTAGCGGTTGCCCCGACTGCCGGCACGCAGGACGTAGAAATCGACTCGGGTCACGGCAGCCGGCCCGCCCGCTGCAACAAGAACTGGGTGAGTAGAGGCACCGGTCGGCCGGTGGCGCCCTTCTCCTTGCCGCCGCTCTTCCACGCGGTGCCTGCGATATCGAGGTGTGCCCATTTGTACTTTTCCGCGAAACGCGACAAGAAACAGGCGGCGGTGATGGTGCCGGCGCTGCGGCCGCCGATGTTGGCCAGATCGGCGAACGGGCTCTCCAACTGCTTCTGATAGTCCTCGCCCATGGGCAGCCGCCAGGCGCGGTCGTCGATGGCATCGCCGGCCGCCTGCACCGCCTCCACCAAGGCGTCGTCGTTGCCGAGCAAGCCGCTGATGTGGTGTCCCAGGGCGACCACGCAGGCGCCGGTGAGGGTGGCGACGTCAATCACGGCGGCGGGCTTGAAGCGCTCGGCGTAGGTGAGGGCGTCTGCGAGGATGAGGCGGCCTTCGGCATCGGTGTTGAGGATCTCGATGGTGATCCCGGCCATGCTGGTGACGATGTCTCCGGGCTTGTTGGCGTTGCCGTCGGGCAGGTTTTCCGACGCCGGCACCAGCCCCACCACGTTCAGCGGCAGGTCCAGCTCCGCGCAGGCCAGCAGCGTGCCGATGACCCCGGCTCCGCCGCACATGTCGTACTTCATCTCATCCATGTTGGCCGCCGGTTTCAGAGAGATGCCACCGGCGTCGAAAGTGAGCCCCTTGCCCACCAGCACCACAGGCCGGGCGCCGGCCTTGCCGCCCTGATACTCCATGACGATGAGGCGGGCCTCCTGGCGGCTGCCACGGGAGACCGACAGCAGGGCACCCATGCCGAGCCGCTCCATCTGCTTTTCCGTGAGCGCGGAGACCTTGAGCTTTTCATATCGACGTCCCAGCTTGCCGGCTTCGCGTGCCAGGTGGTCCGGAGTGCAGATGTTGCCCGGGAGATTCGCCAGATCCCGGGCCAGCGCCATTCCGGCGGCGATGGCCCGGCCGTGTGTCACCGCTTTGCGGACCGGCCGCCGCCGCTCGGCTTCGTCCTCGATGAAGACGCAACGCCGTAACGGCTTGCGCGGCGGCTTCTTGTCGCCTTTGCAGGTGTCGAAACGATAGAGGGCCGATTCCATGCGCAAGACGGCGTCCCTCACCGCGCCGTAGAGTTGGTCTTGTGCCAGTGTGCGCGGCAGAGCCACCGCCAGGTCCCGACTGCCGCCTTCGTCCAATTCGCCAACCACGGCGGCGAGCGCCTTGCCCAGTGTGGTGAAGGTCAGTTTCTTCTCGTCACCCAGCCCCAGCAACAACAGGCGGCGGGCCCGCAAGCCCGGCGGGGCGGGAATGGTCAGGTGCCGGCCGCAAGCGCCGTTCAGGTCGCCGCTCGCCAACACCTGTTTCACCAAGCCGCCGGTGAGTCGGTCCACCGTTTCGGCGGCGGGATCCAATTTCTTTTTGTCGGATAGGGTGACCACCAGGCAATCGGTGGCCAGGGCGTCGAGAGATGTGGAGCGGACGCTGTATTCCATTGGGTCGTGGCGTGATGGATGGGAATGGCCGAAGTGTACCTTCATTACGGTTTCCCATGAAACCGCGGCCCAGTAGAATGGCCTGGCGCTGGCGGATCGGGAAGGCAGGCATTGTTCACACTCATCGATCGCATGCTCATGCGCGAGGTGATCAAGACCCTGGTGGTGATCCTCGCGGTGCTGCTCATGCTGATCCTGGCCAACACCTTGGTCAAACTTTTGGGGGAGGTGGCGTCCGGCGATATCAGCCTGCGCCTCATGGGGATCTACGTCGGCTTGCGTGTGATCAAGCTGGCCGGTTACATCACACCGCCGGCCTTCTTTTTCGCCATCCTCTGGGTGGTGGGACAGATGTACCGCAACAGCGAGATGGCGGCTTTGCAAGCGGCGGGCGTGGGCACCCGGCGGCTGTACCGGCCGTTTGTCGCGGTGGCCCTGGTGTTGGCGACGGGGGTGGGCGCCGTCTCCCTCCATCTCTATCCGCTGGCCAAGTCCCACGTTCAGGAGATGGCCGAGCGGGAGCGTCACTCGGTCCGTTTCGCGGGCCTGCGCGCGGGCGGTTTCACGGAGTTCGACGGTGGGCGTTTCCTGGTCTACGTGGGCGAGATCGAGGGCGAGCGTCGATTGCGCCGCCTCTTCGTGCGGTATGAACGGGATGACCGAGAGGGGTTGGTGCTGGCTGCTTCGGCTCGGGTGGAGCAGAGCGACGAGGGTCGGTTCCTGGTTCTCGAGTCGGGGCACAGGTACGACGGGATGCCGGGCGAGGCCGGCTTCACCGTCGCCCGCTTCGAGCATTACGGGATCCGCATGCCCGACGCCCGCACGTTGTTCCGCGCCTCCAGCGTGGAGATGATGCCGCTAGCGCTGCTGTTGGCCGGAGACTCCCCGAAAATGCGCGCGGAGTTGCAGTGGCGGCTGGCCACACCCTTGTCGGTGTTCGCGCTCATGCTGGTGAGCGTGCCCCTGGCTCGTTCTCTTCCCCGTCAGGGTGTTCACGGGCGGCTGGTGCTGGCGGTGGTGTTCTACGCCGTTTACCTCAACCTGTTGCGCTTGGCGAAAGAGTGGATGGAAAGGGGCATGGTTCCCCCTTGGGCGGGCATCTGGTGGGTGCCCGCCTCGGCCGTGGGAGTGGCGGTGCTGCTCCTGGTCTGGGACTCCCCCCGATTCCAAAGAGTATGGCGGCGCTTGCGCCGTGGAACGGCATGAGAAGGCTCGATCGCTACATTCTCACCAGCGTGGTGAAGGCCACCTTACTGACCCTGGTGGTCGTCACCACTCTCAGTTTCGTCCTCACCTTCATGGACGAGGCCGGAGATGCGGGACGGGGCGATTACGGCTTGGGTGACGTGTTCCTGGTGGTCGCCACCATGATGCCCAGGTTCATCTACGAGGCGTTTCCGGTGGCCGGGCTCATCGGCGCCCTCCTGGCGCTGGGCGGCATGGCTGCCCACCACGAACTGGTGGCCATGAGGGCGGCGGGCATGTCGCCCGCACAGATGATGGGGGCCATGGCCCGCACGGCCGTTCCCCTGGTGGGCCTGCTCCTGGTGTTGGGTGAGTGGATCGGCCCGCCGCTGGAGCGGTGGGGGCAGACCTACCGCCTCGAGCGGATGAACCGGCAGGTGGCTTTCGATTCGCGCCACGGCTTTTGGGTGCGGGATCGAGACACCTTCGTGAACGTCCAGGGCGCCACGCCGGACGGTCGCCTGCGGGGGGTTCGGATCTATCGAGTCGATGGTGTGCAACGGCTTCGCCGGGTGACGGTGGCCGAGACCGGCCTGTTCGAAGAGGGGCGTTGGCGGCTCCTGAATGTGCGCCAGAGCCGCATCGATGACGAAAAAGTACGGACGCGACGGTTGGACCGCATGGACTGGCGTACCGTGTTGGATCCGGAAATGCTCAGCTTCGCCCTCATCCGGCCGAAGCTGCAACCGGCGCTGGAGATCCATCGCCAACTCGAGGCGCTGCGCGCGGCCGGACAACGCACGGTGGAGCTGGCGCTCGCGTTCTGGGGCAAAGTGGCCACGCCGGTCACCCTGGTGGTGATGCTGCTGCTGGCGGTGCCGCTGGTAAGCGGGGTCCATCGGCGCGCCCATCCGGGACAGCAGATCCTCACAGGGGCGCTCATCGGCGGTGTCTTCTACTTGTTGGCCAAAGGGTTCTACTATGCCGTCATCGTTTTCGGGCTGCCGCCGGTGAGTGTCGCACTCTTTCCGGTGGCGGCCTTCCTGACGACATTGGCGGTGCTGAAGCGGCTCGGTACTGCATGACCCCCGCCGTTCCACCTGCGCCGATTTGTGGGATAATGCGCCGCTGTTCTATATCAGCCGATCAACCTTAGTGGAACGGGACCCCGCCAGATGATCATCGGAATCCCAAAAGAGACGCGTCCCGGCGAGGCGAGGGTGGCCATCACCCCCGAGGTGGCGAGCAAGCTCGCCGGCAAGGGGTTCAGCCTGCGCATGGAGCGCGGCGCGGGCCTGGACGCCGGATACCACGACGACGATTACGCCGCGGCCGGCGTGGAACTGGTGGAGCGAAGCGATGCCTTGGGCGCCGAGCTGGTGGTCAAAGTGCGCAAGCCGGATCTGGACGAGGTGGCCCAGATGCGCGAAGGCGCCTTGTACGTCGGCTTCGTGGAAACCTGCGACGAGCGCGACGAGGTACTCCAGGCACTGTTCGAACGCGGCGTCCGCCCCATCGCCATGGAGCGGATCCCCCGCATCTCGCGCGCTCAGTCCATGGACGCCCTCTCTTCCCAGAGCAACATCGCCGGCTACCGTGCCGTCATCGAGGCGGCCGCCCGTTACGGCCGATTCTTTCCGCTCATGATGACCTCGGCCGGTTCGGTGAAGCCGGCGCGGGTGGTGGTGCTGGGCGCCGGCGTGGCCGGCTTACAGGCCATCGCCACCGCACGCCGATTGGGCGCCGAGGTGTATGCCTACGACATCCGGCCCGAAACGCGCGAGCAGATCGAATCCCTGGGCGCCAAGCCCATCGATCTCGATCTGGGCGAGGAGGGCAGCGGTGAAGGGGGGTATGCCCGTGAATTGTCCGACGAGGCCAAGGCGCGCCAGCAGGCGTTGCTCGCCGACGAGTTGGCCCGGGCCCACGTCATCATCACGACGGCCCTCGTTCCGTGCCGGCCGGCGCCGGTGCTCATCACCGAGTCGGTGGTGAAACGGATGCGCGAGGGTTCCGTCATCGTGGACCTGGCGGCGGCCAATGGCGGGAACTGCCCTCTCACCGAGGCGGACAAGGTGGTGCGAAAGCATGGGGTGATTCTGGTGGGGCACACCAACTACCCTTCCATGATGGCCGGGGACGCTTCCACCTTCTACGCCAACAACGTCGCCAATCTTCTAGCCATCATGTTCGACAAGGGGCCGTCGGGGCCGGTGCTCAAGGACCTGGCGGAGGACGAGATCACCGCCGCTGCGCTCATGCAGCCCCACGGTTGATTTCCGGGAGATAGATACCATGCCCGATACTCTGGTCGCCCTCTATGTTTTCGTGCTGGCTTGCTTCGTCGGCTATTTCGTCATCTGGGGCGTGACGCCTTCACTGCACACTCCACTGGTGGCCCTCACCAACGCCATTTCCGGCATCGTCATCGTGGGGGCGCTCCTGGTGACCGGCGCCGAGGCCGCCGGTACCGCGGCGGAGCTGTTCGGCTTCTTCGCCGTGTTGCTGGCCTCCATCAATGTCTTCGGCGGTTTTCTGGTGACCAACCGGATGCTGGCCATGTTCAAGAAAAAAGAGAAGAAGTAGGAGAGGGCCATGGAACTTTCAGCCAACGCGCAGGCACTGGCCTACCTCGCCGCCGCCGTCCTGTTCATTCTCGCTCTCAAAGGACTGACCCACCCGGCCACGGCGCGACGCGGCAATTTCTTCGGCATGGCCGGCATGTTCATCGCCGTCGCCGCCACCCTGGCCGGCGGCGAAGTCCAGTCTTACGGCTTCATCATCGCCGGTGTGGCGGCCGGGGCGGTCATCGGCTCCATCATGGCGGCGCGGGTACAGATGACCGCCATGCCCCAACTGGTGGCCGCGCTTCACAGCTTCGTCGGCCTGGCGGCGGTGCTGGTGGCGCTCGGTACCTACTTGAACAAGGCGCAGGCCGGGCAGCTCGATCCGGTGCTCATGGGTGAATTGGCCGCCGGCATCGTCATCGGTGCCATCACCTTCTCCGGCTCCGTGATCGCGTTCGGAAAGTTGCAAGGAATCCTCTCCGGCGCGCCGGTGGTCTTCAAGGGGCAGCACCTGCTCAATGCATTCATGGGCGTGATCACCGTGGGCTTGGCGGTGTGGTTCGGCACCACCGAAAGCCTCGTCGCCCTGGTGCTCATGACGTTGCTGGCTTTCGTGCTCGGCTTCACCCTCATCATTCCCATCGGCGGCGCCGACATGCCGGTGATCATCTCCATGCTCAACAGCTATTCCGGGTGGGCGGCCGCCGCCACCGGCTTCACCTTGGGAAACAACCTGCTCATCATCGTGGGCGCGCTGGTGGGTTTTTCCGGCGCCATCCTCTCCTACATCATGTGCAAGGCCATGAACCGATCCATCCTGCACGTGGTGTTCGGGGGCTTCGGCGGAGAGGGCGACCAGGCCGCCAGCGCCATGGCGGCGGCGGCCCAAAAGGGGGTCAAGGCCGCTTCCGTGGAGGACGCCATCTATTGGATGGAGGATGCCGACAAGGTCATCATCGTTCCGGGATATGGCATGGCCGTGGCCCAGGCGCAGCATGCGTTGAAAGAGCTCATGGATCTGCTCGAAGAGCGTGGGGTGGAGGTGAAATTCGCCATCCATCCGGTGGCGGGGCGCATGCCCGGCCACATGAATGTTCTGCTGGCCGAAGCGGACATTCCGTACGATCGGGTCTTCGAAATGGATGAGATCAATCCCGAATTCGCCACAGCGGACGTGGCGTTGGTGGTGGGAGCCAACGATGTCACCAACCCGGCGGCCAAGACCGACCCCTCCAGTCCCATCTACGGTATGCCGATCCTGGAGGTGGGCAAGGCGCGCCACGTCTATGTGATCAAGCGTTCCATGAGACCGGGATATGCCGGTGTGGAGAACCTGCTCTACTATCAAGACAACTGCTCCCTCATCTTCGGCGATGCCAAAGAGGTGTGCGAAGGGCTGGTCACCGCGTTGAAAGGGGGCGGCCATTGACGGCCTCGAAAGTCCTGCATCGAAAAACCCGGCGATAGCCGGGTTTTTTGTTTGCCATGACAAATGTCAATTCGGGCAAAAAATGTTGATCTGGATCAAGTAAATTTGAAAAGCCCCGTCTAGAATCGAAGTCAACCCGCAAAGGGTACCGGTGTCCAAGACCAACCACTACAAAGCAAGACCGGTCAACCAGAGGAGGAGGAGCCATGACCACCATCGCCAACCTGCAGCGGCGTCGAAAAGAGATCATCGAAATGGCCTCGGTCATCGAGCGCCTGATGACGCCGGAACAGCTGCGCATCCACCCCATCGCCAAAGTGGCCCACATTCTTTTGTGCGATCTGTGCCAGATGCTCTCGGAGCACTTGGCCGACGAGCACAAAGGCTTCTATCCGAGCCTGTTGACGCACGAGGATCCGGCGGTCAAGAACCTGGCGTGGGGGCTCATCAACAACGACAAGCTGCTCAAACCGGAATTCACGCGTTTCAAGAAGAAATGGTTGCGGGATTGCGAGTTCCAGTTCACCGAAGAGTTCATTGAGGACACTCGTGAAATCCTGAAAAGCTTACGCCAGAGGATGGAGTTGGAGGAGAAGACGGTCATGCCAAAACTCGAACGAACCGCGGTGTCGCCCACCGCTTGAGTTCTGGCAGTGCCGTGAATCGTTCAGGCCGGCGGGATGCCGGCCTTTTTTTGCGTCGGTCGAGCGGATGGGATCAGTGTTTTCGGTATGAGGCGGGAGAGCGGTTCATCGTGTGTAAGGGGTCGAGGTTTTTTGCATCGCCGGGCACGATGTCCCTGACGCCTCCGTGTCTGGATGTATTGAACCAGGACAAGCCCTTGCCTGGCGGGGCACAAACCGCTATAGTTCGCACCACGCTTCAGGCGCGTAGCTCAGCTGGTTAGAGCACCACCTTGACATGGTGGGGGTCAGCGGTTCGACTCCGTTCGCGCCTACCAAACGGAAAGCAAAAAGGGGTTGCCGTGAGCAACCCCTTTTTCTATTACAAGCCGCCGCCGGATCTACTGTTTGGCCAGTTCGTAGGTGGCTCGGGCCGGTGAAGTGATCCGCCCCTGCCGCTTGAGATAGGCCAGGGTCTGAGGCAGGTTTCCTACAGTGATTCCTTTCTCTTCCAGCGCTTTTTTAAGCTCCGAGGTGGTGATCCGTCCCACGCTGGAGATCACCTCCAGCACTGCTTCAGTGACGCTGCCGCGTCCGCCGCGCCGACCGCCGGCCGGTTTCTTTCCGGTGAGTTTGGCGATCTCGTTGTCGATGGCGGCCAGTTCCCGCTTGTGTTTGGCCATGAGCGCACGGCGCTTAGCCCGCAGCTCTTTCAGCTGTTCTTTACGGGCTTCTTCCTGCATGCGGCGCTCCTCTTCCTCTCTTTGCCGGGCCAGTTCATAGAGCTCGGCTGCAGAGAGCTCTTCCACGGATGCGATTTTCTTTTTGACCATTATTTTCCTCTTGCCTGACGTTATATGTTTGAAGGGAATGGACGGAAGCAACATCCATGTAAATTTAGATCACGACGAGAATATATAAAATTTTCTTGGCATGGGCAAATGGAAAATAAAGTATTGGGCGGTGAGGTCGGCCTCATTTCCATATATTTCACAAAGAGGGGAAAGAAAAAGGTGATGTGGCGGCGCCGGTGAGGTGGTCTTGTGGTCAGGCTGGGTTTTTCTTCAGGAATTCCAGGAGCTCGTTCTTAGGTCCGCTGTATATGATGCGATCCCTTTTTTGGCGCAGTTGGTAGTCGTACATAGGATCGTAATACTCGGTGAGCAGATGGGCGATCCAGCCGGCGTGGACATCGGCGGGAGCGCCTTTCTCCATGGCCCGGATGGCGGCCTCCAGCGCTTCGGACAGGGCCTTGTGTCGCTTGCCGCCGAGACGGCGGGCGATGCGGTTCAGGCCGTTTCTGGCCTGGTCGGCCCAGCGTTCGAATCCTTCTTCTTCGCCGTGGAGTCGGCGGTATTCCTCCAGGGAGCGAACCACGTATTCGTCGATGGAGTTGGCGATGCGGGTTTCCAGGTCGGCCTCGAGTATCACCAGGGGGCTTTGGGACATGCGTTCGAACAGTACGGGCGGAAGGTGGCGGGAGCCAATGGCGCGGCTTTCGTCTTCCAGATGGACGCGCGGCCCTTTTTCGTGCCGGTGGCGGAGCAGTGCCACGGAAAGCCGGTTTTCGAAATCCACCTGTGTGGGTTGAGGCGTGGCGTGGCGGCCGAAGGCGGAACCCCGGTGCCAGGCCAGCTCTTCGAGATCGATGCTGTCGTCCAGGGCGGCGATGAGCAGTGTCTTGCCCACGCCGGTGCGACCGCCGATGATCACGGGTTCGAGGACGCGGGCGTTCTCTTCGAGCTGTTCGATGAGAAAGCGGCGCAAGGCTTTGTAGCCTCCTTTGACACGGGGGTAGGCGACGCCCGTGGCTTCCCGGATCCATTCCTGCGTGATTTTTGAACGCATGCCGCCACGGAAGCAGTAGAGCGCACCCTGGGGGTGTTCCCGCACGAAACGAGCCCAGTGTTCGGTCCGTTCGCGGCGGGGCGCACCGTCCACCAAGGTCCGGCCCAGCGCAACGGCCGCCTCCTGACCCGCTTCTTTGTACCGAATGCCGATGAGGTGGCGCTCTTCATCGGTCAACAACGGCAGGTTGACGGCACCGGGAATGGTGCCCGCGGCGAACTCGACCGGCGCCCGCACGTCCAGCAGCGGCCTGCGTTCGAGAAAGAGGGTGGTGTAGTCGTCGATCTCGGGCAGCCTCATCAGCGCACCTCGATGCGGGGTCCACCGCCCCACGCCTCGAGGCGGCCGATGGGTTGGAGCTCCAGGCCGGCGGCGCGGACCACGGCATGGAATCGCGCTTCCGCTTGGGGGCGCACGGCCACGAGCAGGCCGCCCGAAGTCTGGGGGTCGCACAACAGCGCCCGTTTCTCGTCGTCCAAGCCGGCGACTTCGTGGCCGTAACTGGCGAAGTTGCGTTCGGCACCACCGGGTGAACACCCCAGCGCCAGGTAGGTTTTCACATGAGGTAACAGCGGCACCCGTTCGAATTGAATTGCGGCCGCCAGATCGCTGCCCCGGCAGATCTCCAACAAATGGCCCAGCAGGCCGAAGCCGGTGACATCGGTCATGGCGGTGACGCCGTCGATCCGGCCCAGCTCAGTGCCCACCTTGTTCAGGCGGCACATGGTCTCCGGCGCGATGCGTTGATGTTCCGGTTTCAGTTTTTTCTGTTTTTGAGCGGTGGTGAGGATGCCGATACCCAACGGTTTGGTGAGATAGAGCGCGCAACCCGCTTCGGCGGCGTCGTTGCGTTTGAGGTGGCGATTTTCGACGGTTCCGGTCACCGCCAGCCCGAAGATGGGCTCGGGGGCGTCGATGGAATGGCCTCCGGCCAGGGGGATGCCCGCCTCCTTGCAGGTATGTCGGCCGCCATCGATGACTCGACGCGCCACTTCCGGGCCCAGTTTGTCGATGGGCCATCCGAAGACGGCGATGGCCATCAGGGGCGTGCCGCCCATGGCATAGATGTCGCTGATGGCGTTGGTCGCGGCGATGCGTCCGAATTCGAACGGGTCGTCCACGATGGGCATGAAGAAGTCGGTGGTGGAGATCACCGACCGGCCATCGCCCAGATCGTATACGGCGGCGTCGTCCCGGCTGGCGTTGCCCACGAGTAACCGGGGGTCGTCGGGCGTACCGACGGCGCCCTGCAAGATTTCGTCCAGTAGCCGGGGTGCGATCTTGCAACCGCAACCCGAGCCGTGGCTGTATTCGGTGAGTCGGATTTCCGTCATGCGTTATTTATAGAACCGATGGCATCGAACAAATCACGTTAATATATCAGCTTTTCAATATCCCTTAATATATCTTCGGTCGTGGATTTTCAGCGACGTTTCGGCGGCGTCGGCCGTCTGTATGGGTTGGACGCATTGGCGCGTTTTCGCACCGCCCATGTCTGTGTCATCGGCGTCGGTGGCGTGGGCGCCTGGACGGCGGAGGCGTTGGCGCGCAGCGCAGTGGGGCGGATCACCCTCATCGATCTGGACCATCTGGTGGAGTCCAACATGAACCGTCAGTTGCCCGCGCTGGATTCGACGTTGGGGCGGGCCAAGGTCCAGGTGATGGCCGAGCGCATCCTGCAGATCAACCCCCGCGCCGAAGTGATCCCGGTGGAGACCTTCGCGGAGCCGGACAACCTGGACGGTCTGATCGCGTCCGACGTCCACCAGGTAGTGGATTGCATCGACAGCGCCCGGGTGAAAGCGGCCTTGGTGCATCACTGCCGGCGGGCCCGCATTCCCATCATCACCGTGGGGGGCGCCGGCGGACGGACCGATCCGACGCGCATCCGTGTGAGCGACCTCAGCCGGACGGAACAGGATCCCCTGTTGGCCCGGACCCGTCGCCTGTTGCGTCAACGGTATGGCTTCAGCCGCAACCCCAAGCGCCGTTTCGGTGTGCCGGCGGTCTGGAGCGACGAACCGCAAGTCCGGATCGTCGCCGCGGAAGGACACTGCGAAAGCGGGCCGGCGGGCGGGCTCAACTGCGGTGGTTACGGGGCCTGTGCGCCGGTGACCGCGACCTTCGGAATGGCGGCCGCCGCCGAAGCCTTGAAGCGGCTGGCGGCCAAGGCGTGAAGCCACGTGCCGCCCGCCGCGCTCGGGGCGCTGTAGTATCATTTTCGCCTGCCGTCATTCACCGAGGAACCCCCATGCTCAAGCTCCGCGGCGCGCCCGCATTTTCCGAATTCCGCCTCAGAAAACTGGAGCAGAAAGTGGCCCGTCGTCTGGGCCGCCCGGTAGAACTGTACGCCGAGTTCCTGCACTTGGTGGAGCTGTTCGAGACCCTGGAATCCGACGAGCTTCGGGTGTTGGAGCGCGTTCTTCGATACGGCCCCACCCTGGAGGTGCACGAGCCCCGGGGGAGGATGCTGCTGGTGGCGCCGCGACCCGGCACCATTTCGCCCTGGTCCTCCAAGGCCACGGACATCGCCCACAACTGTGGCTTGGCCAAGGTGGAGCGCATCGAGCGGGGCGTCGTTCACTACTTGCCGGAGTCCTTGACCGACCACGAGCTGGCGGAGGCGGCGGCCGTCTTGCACGACCGCATGACGGAAACGGTCTTCTACAGCCTGGACGACGCCGAAGCGCTTTTTTTCCATGCCGAACCGCGCACCTACACGGAGGTGGACATCCTGGGCGGCGGACGGGCGGCACTGGAGCGGGCCGATGCCGAGTTGGGGCTGGCCCTCTCCGGGGACGAGATCGATTATCTGGTGGAGAGCTTCCAAGGGCTTGGACGCAACCCCACGGACGTCGAGCTGATGATGTTCGCACAGGCCAACTCGGAACACTGCCGCCACAAGATTTTCAACGCCCGCTGGATCATCGACGGCGAGCCGCGTGAACGCAGCCTCTTCCAGATGATCCGAAACACCACCGACCGGGCGCCCGAGGGGGTCTTGTCCGCCTACCGGGACAACGCCGCCGTGGTGGAGGGCAGCGAGGGCACCCGCTTCTTCCCCGGCCCGGACGATCGGGTCTACGCCGAACGGAGCGAACCCATCCACTTTCTCATGAAAGTGGAGACCCACAACCATCCCACCGCCATATCTCCCGATCCTGGAGCCGCTACCGGATCCGGCGGTGAGATCCGTGACGAAGGGGCCACCGGACGCGGCTCCAAACCAAAGGCGGGACTGTGCGGATTTTCTGTCTCAAACCTGCGCATTCCCGGTTTCGAACAACCTTGGGAGCGGAATTTCGGCAGGCCGGGGCGCATCGTCTCCGCGCTGGAGATCATGCTCGAAGGACCCATCGGCGCCGCCGCCTTCAACAACGAGTTCGGCAGGCCCAACCTGTGCGGCTATTTCAGGACCTTCGAGATGGAAGTGCCGGCGGCCGAGGGCACCGAGTTGCGCGGCTACCACAAGCCCATCATGCTGGCCGGGGGAATCGGCAACATTCGCGAAGAGCACATCGAGAAAAAGCCTTTTCCCGCAGGCGCGCCCCTGGTGGTGCTGGGCGGGCCGGCCATGCTCATCGGCCTGGGCGGTGGCGCGGCCTCTTCCATGGCTTCGGGCGCTTCGTCGGAAGATCTGGATTACGCCTCGGTTCAGCGGGCCAATCCCGAGATGCAACGCCGTTGCCAGGAGGTCATCGACCGCTGCTGCGCTCTAGGGGAGGAGAGCCCCATCCTTTTCATACACGACGTGGGAGCCGGAGGGCTCTCCAACGCCTTGCCGGAACTGATCCACGATGCCGGCTTGGGCGGACGGTTCGAGCTGCGCACCATTCCCACGGCCGATCCGGGCATGACCCCCATGGAGATCTGGTGCAACGAAGCCCAGGAACGCTACGTGTTGGCCATCCATCCCGACCGACTGGAACGTTTCCAGGCCATTTGCGAGCGTGAACGTTGCCCTTACGCCGTGGTGGGCGAGGCCGTGGACGAAGACTGGTTGCTGCTTGGAGACGGATTGTTCGAGAACAATCCCATCGACATGCCCATGAGCTTGTTGTTCGGCAAGCCCCCCAAGATGTTGCGACGGGTGACGCACGTCGAACCCAGGCTGGTGCCCCTGATGTTGGAAGGCGTCTCCGTGGAACAGGCGCTGGAACGGGTGCTGCGGTTGCCCACGGTGGCGGACAAGACGTTTCTCGTCACCATCGGCGATCGCAGCATCACCGGCCTGGTGGCGCGGGACCAGATGGTGGGGCCATGGCAAGTGCCGGTGGCGGACGTGGCGGTCACCTTGGCCGATTACGAGGGGTATGCCGGGGAGGCCATGGCCATGGGCGAGCGCACCCCCCTGGCCCTGGTGGACGCGCCCGCCTCGGGTCGTATGGCCGTTGGAGAGGCGGTCACCAACATCATGGCGGCGCCCATCGAAGGCCTGGAGAAGATCAAACTTTCCGCCAACTGGATGGCCGCCGCCGGCCACCCCGGGGAAGACGCCCGGTTGTACGACACGGTGGAAGCGGTGGGCATGGCGCTTTGCCCAGAGCTGGGGCTGGCCATTCCGGTGGGCAAGGACTCCATGTCGATGAAAACCGTCTGGGAGGAAGGAGGCCGGCGCCGGGAGATGGCCGCGCCGCTGTCGCTCATCGTCAGTGCCTTCGCCCCGGTGTCGGATGCCCGCCGTGTGCTCACCCCGCAACTACGTACCGATCTGGGCGACACCGACCTCATCCTGATCGATCTGGGAGAGGGGCGCAACCGCCTGGGGGGATCGGCGCTGGCCCAGGTGTATGGCCAGCTGGGTGACCGGGTGCCCGACCTCGACCGGCCCGAATTGTTGCGGCGCCTGTTCGACGCCGTGCAGGAGTTGAACCGGGAAGGGTTGCTGCTGGCCTGTCATGATCGTTCCGATGGGGGGTTGGCGGTGACCTTGCTCGAAATGGCGTTCGCGGGGCGGTGCGGCCTCGACGTGGACATCAGCGTGCTCGGCGAGGACCCTCTGGCGGCGCTCTTCGCCGAGGAACTGGGCGTCGTGTTGCAGGTCCGCCACGCCGACAGTGACGACATCCTGGTCTGGTTGGAGGAGGCGGGCTTGGGCGACTGCAGCTACCTCATCGGCACCACCCGAGAGGACGACGTCATCCTGTTCCGCCATCGGGGACGCGAATTGTTGCGGCGGCCGCGCGGCGCCTTGCAGAAGCAGTGGTCCGAAACCAGTCACCGGATGCAGTCGCTGCGTGACAACCCCGAGTGTGCCCTCGAAGCGTTCGAACGCATCGACCGGCCCGATCCGGGGCTTTCGGCGCGACTCACCTTCGACCCCGACGAAGATGTGGCGGCGCCCTTCATCGAATCGGCTCGGCCGCCCGTGGCCATCCTGCGTGAGGAAGGGGTGAACGGTCAGCAAGAGATGGCCTGGGCTTTTCACAAGGCCGGCTTCGAATGCGTCGATGTGCACATGTCCGACATCCTGTCCGGCGAAGTCACCCTCGACCGTTTTCGGGGATTGGTGGCCTGCGGAGGATTCAGTTACGGCGACGTGCTCGGCGCCGGCGAGGGGTGGGCCAAGTCCATCCTTTTCAACGAACGGGCGCGGGAGCAGTTCCAGGCCTTTTTCGAGCGTCCCGACACCTTCGCATTGGGGGTGTGCAACGGCTGCCAGATGCTCTCCAACCTCCGGGAGCTCATCCCGGGGGCGGCCCATTGGCCCCGGTTCGTGCGCAACAAATCGGAACAGTTCGAAGCCCGTTTCGTGATGGTGGAGGTGCTGGAGAGCCCATCCATCCTCCTGGCCGGTATGGCGGGCTCTCGATTGCCCATCGCGGTGGCCCACGGTGAAGGACGGGCCGAATACGGCGACGCCCAGGCTATGGAAAAGGGCATCGCCCTGCGCTACATTGAAAACGATGGCTCGGTGGCCGAGCGCTATCCGGCCAATCCAAACGGTTCGCCCCGAGGCATCACCGGCCTGACCACGGAAGACGGCCGGGTGACCATCATGATGCCCCACCCCGAGCGGGTGATCCGCACGGTGCAGAACAGTTGGCATCCGGACGATTGGGGCGAAGACGGCCCGTGGATGCGGCTCTTTCGCAACGCCCGGCAGTGGGTGGGGTGAACCAGGTGAGTGAATGTATCGACGACCGACGATCGACAACCATGAGTGACAGGTTCAAGGACAACCAGGATGGGGAACTTCTCACCCAGGAAGGCCGTCCCAGGCTGAAGAAGCCGCCCTTGTACAAGGTGCTGCTTCTCAACGACGACTACACCCCCATGGATTTCGTGGTGGAGGTGCTTCAATCCTATTTCCACATGAGCGAGGAGAAGGCGACCCAGATCATGCTCCACGTCCATACGCGGGGGGTGGGCGTGTGCGGCGTCTTCACGCGGGACGTGGCCGAGACCAAAGTGGCCCAGGTGAACGACTACGCCCGGGCCAACCAGCATCCGTTGTTGTGTACCATGGAGGAAGCCTGACGTCCGTTCGGGTGGATCGATGATGTTGAGCCAGGAACTGGAATACGTGTTGAATCAGGCCTTCATCAAGGCCACGCGAAAGCGGCAGGAGTTCATCACCATCGAACATCTGCTGCTGGCCTTGCTGGGCAATCCGTCCGCGGTGGACGTGCTCAAGGCCTGTGGCGCGGACATCGAAGCGCTGGCCGAAGACATCAGCCGGTTCATCGACGAAACCTGCCCCGTGCTGCCCGAGGGCGAAGAGCGCGAGGCCCAGCCCACGCTGGGATTCCAGAGGGTGTTGCAACGCGCGGTCTTTCACGTGCAGGCATCCGGCAAGAAAGAGGTCACGGGTGCCAACGTGCTGGTGGCCATCTTCAGCGAGAAGGATTCCCAGGCCGTCTATTTCCTCAACCGCCAGGGCATCACCCGGCTGGACGTGGTCAACTACATCTCCCACGGCGTTTCCAAGGTGAAGGACGAAGAGGACAGCGATCGCGACACCACCGCGCCCGAGGGGGAGAGCGCCGCCGGGAACGAAGGCGAATCGCGAAGCTCCGCCCTGGAGAACTGGACCACCAACCTCAACGAGCTGGCGCGACAGGGTAAGATCGACCCTCTCATCGGCCGCACCCAAGAGGTGGAGCGGGCGGTGCAGATCCTCTGTCGCCGGCGCAAGAACAACCCCCTCCTGGTGGGCGAAGCCGGCGTGGGCAAGACCGCCATCGCCGAGGGGCTGGCCAAGAAGATCGTGGATGGTGACATCCCCGATGTACTGAAGAATGCCACCATCTTCTCTCTCGATCTGGGCGGATTGGTGGCCGGAACCAAGTACCGCGGCGAGTTCGAAAAGCGGCTCAAGGCGGTGCTCAAGGAGCTGAAAAAGATTCCAGACAGCATCCTCTTCATCGACGAGATCCACACTCTCATCGGGGCCGGCGCCGCGTCCGGCGGCACTATGGACGCCTCCAACCTCATCAAGCCCATGCTGGCCTCCGGCGAGTTGCGCTGCATCGGTTCGACCACCTATCAGGAATTTCGCACCATCTTCGAGAAGGATCACGCCCTCACTCGACGCTTCCAAAAGATCGACGTGGTGGAACCGTCGGTGGAAGAGGCGGTGGAGATCCTCAAAGGGTTGCGTGGCCGTTTCGAAGCGCACCACGGCGTGACCTACACCGATGCGGCCTTGGAGGCGGCGGCCGAACTGTCGGCCAAGTACATCAACGATCGCCACCTGCCGGACAAGGCCATCGACGTCATCGACGAGGCCGGCGCCGCCACCCGGTTGCAGCCGGAAAACGAGCGGGTCACCGAGGTGGACGTGGACCAGGTGGAGGCGGTGGTGGCCCGTATCGCCCGCATCCCCGAACGCAAGGTGACTACGTCGGACGTGGAGGCCCTGCGCAACCTCGACCGCGATCTGCGCATGGTGGTGTTCGGTCAAGACGAAGCCATCGAAGCGCTCACCACTGCCATCCGCATGAACCGCTCGGGACTCACCGACGAGCGCAAGCCGGTGGGCTCCTTCCTCTTCGCCGGGCCCACGGGGGTCGGCAAGACCGAAGTCACCCGCCAGCTTGCCCGAATCCTTGGGTTGGAGCTGATTCGGTTCGACATGTCTGAATACATGGAACGGCACGCCGTCTCCCGACTCATCGGCGCGCCGCCGGGCTATGTGGGGTTCGATCAGGGGGGGTTGCTCACCGAAGAGATCAACAAGCACCCCCACTCGGTGCTCCTGCTGGACGAGATCGAGAAAGCCCATCCCGACATCTTCAATCTGCTGTTGCAGGTGATGGACCATGGCACCCTCACCGACAACAACGGGCGGAAGGCCGATTTCCGTAACGTGATCCTCATCATGACCACCAACGCCGGCGCCCAGGAGATGAGCCGTCGGTCCATCGGTTTCACGCCCCAGGACCACAGCAGTGATGGAATGGAGGCCATCAACAAATTGTTCACTCCCGAGTTCCGCAACCGCTTGGATGCCATCGTCCAGTTCAAACCGCTCTCCCTCGAGAGCATCACCCATGTGGTGAGCAAGTTCTTGTTCGAACTGGAGGAGCAGTTGGCGCAGAAGGGGGTCACGCTTGGCGTGGACGAAGCGGTGCGGTTGTGGTTGGCCGAGCATGGGTACGACCCTCGGATGGGCGCGCGCCCCATGGCCCGGCTCATCCAAGAACGGATCAAAAAACCGCTGGCGGAAGAACTCTTGTTCGGCGCCCTCAGCGAGGGCGGTCATGTGAACATCCGGCTGGAGGGCGACGAGCTGGCGTTCGACTTCGAAAATCAGCCGGAGAAGGCTTGAATCTTGGATCCTTGCGGGAGGCGGTCGGCGCCGGATCCACGGCGCCACCGGCGGGGATCAACGTTCGCGATAGACGATCCGGCCCTTGGTGAGGTCGTATGGGGTCATCTCCACCTTCACCCGGTCTCCGGTGAGGATTCGGATGTAGTGCTTGCGCATCTTGCCGGAAATGTGGGCCGTGATCACATGGCCGTTGTCCAGCTCCACCCGGAACATGGTGTTGGGCAACGTCTCCTTCACCACCCCTTCCATTTCGATTACATCTTCTTTCGCCATCGAACGCGTCTGATACCGCTTTGTCTGTTGTCAAGGCGGCGGATTATAGCATTCCAGCCGCCCTTGTCAGCCTGCACGGGGCCACGAGTCATTGCAACATGAAGGTCTCGTACTCCAGCCGCCGTAACTGGCGGGACAGTATTGCCAATCCCACCAGGGCGGCCAGCGTCACGGCGGCGGCAAAGCCGAAACCGTAGAACTGTGGGCCCAGCTGCAACGTGATCCAGGTGAAGCCCAAGTTGGCGGTCAAAAAGATCAGGCAGAGAAAGAGGGCAAAGCCCAGCAGGTCCAGATAGAACAGGACGTTGAGAATGGCCAGCAGCAGCACCTGGATCCCCACTCCGATGAGATCCACGTTGAACAGAGGCAGGTAGAGGTGGGAGATTCCCAGGGCATCGAGGAGTGCCGGGCCGGCCATCAGGAGCACCACGATGGTCAGCCCTTGGACTTTGAAGATCTCGAATACGCCTTGGCGTATGGTGAGCACCATCTGTCGTTTATAGCCGAGAATGTGATCCAGGGTGTCCCCTTCCCGCACAGATCGGTAGAAGCGGTCGTATATCTCGGCGAAGTCGGTTTCCATGCGTACCAGAAAGACCGCCATGCCGGGAATAATGGAGAGATAGGCCAAAAAGATGGGGATGTCGTAGATGACCGAGGCGCGCAGCGGACCAATGACGGCGTCCGAAGTGGCAGGATTCATCCAAAACATGAACTTGTCTGCCCAAATGCCGGAATTATAAAGCAAACCTGTAATGGCGAGACTGTAGTGGGCTTGGCTGCGTCGAAGGAAGTCATAGGCTACGAAATCTTCGCCGGGATAGTGGCGCACCACGAGCGCCAGGGTGGCGAACAGCAATACGGACTGGCCGATGAAGAAACCGAGCATGAGTCCTTCCAGCTTCAAGGCGGTGAGGGCCATGGCGGCGCCCACGGTGACGCCGTAGCCCAATAGGAAGACCCCTAAAATGAGCCGGTAGGCTTTCATGCCCGACAGAAAGATCACCAGAATCCAGATGTTGCAAAGAACCACGAAACTGCCGAGCGTGGCGAATTCGTACAGAGCCGACGCATCGAAAGCCACGTGAAGGAGCAGTGCACCCAGGCCGCCAGCGACCAAGGTCACCAGGGTGAGGGCGCCCATGAGATTGGGCAGCACCACCCGGTCTCTTTTTTCGAACAGCCGGTCAGCGATGTAACGGGTGAACAAGAGTTGCAACAGACCGGTGAGGATCAGCGAACCGGCCATGATCCAGGTCACCGTGACCAGAAACTGAACCACCAGGGTGTCCGGCACCACCCGGGTGGCGGAAAAGAGCCCAATGGCCAGCACGCCCACGATGGAGAGGATCCATGGGCCCGAACTGATGACACCGGCATAGCCATAGGCACGCAGCAGTCCGAAGTAGGAGTCACGGCGCAGCAGCTTGCGCAACTCGAATCCGATGCCGGCCATCAGCCGTCTCCTCTTCCGGCCGCAGCTTGCAGATGGGCTCGGTACAGCTCGCCGTAACGGGCGTACATGAGGTGCTGTGCATAGAATGTCTCCGCCCGGCGGATGGCGGCGTCCCGCGCCGCCCGCCAGCGGCTGTCGTCGGTGAGCAACGCCAGCGCTGCGCGGGCGGTCTCTTCGGGATTGGCGATGGTCACCACGGCGCCTGCCCGCCCCAGAGCCCGGTCCTCTTCCGTACCGCCTTCGATGAGATCACGGCAGGCGCCCACGTCGGTGGCCACCGCTGGCACTCCTGCAGCGAATCCCTCCAGAAGAACCAAGGGCAGAGCTTCTGAGATGGAGGTGAGCACCAGTAGGCCCACCTCCGAGAGCACCTCCTCGACCCGGCGGAATCCGAGAAAACGCACCCGGCCCTCGAGACCCAGGCTGCGTACCAATGCACGGCATTCGGAGGCATAGTCGGGGTCTTCGTCCTCGGGCCCGATGATCCAGCCTTCCGCTTCGGGCAGGGCGGTGCACAAGGTGCGCATGGCGCGGATGAAAGTTTTGATGTCTTTGATGGGGACCACCCGCCCAATGAGGCCCAGAATGGGGCGGGGCCGCTCGGAACGTTTTTCACGCACCGGCAGAAAACGTTCCAGATCGATGCCGTTTGGGATGATGATGCAGCGATCTGGATCCGCACCATCGGCGATCTGCCGTTTTCGGTTGCCTTCATAGAGGGAAACGATGACCGAAGCCGCATCGTATGCGATCCGGCCGATCCCCTCGAAGAAACGGATCCACAGATGGCGGATGTAGCCCACGTCGTCGTCCAGACCGCCGCCGAACACTTCCCGTGCATCCTGGATCCAGTCCGCCTGGGCCAGATCGATCTTCCGCTCCTTGGTATATATGCCGTGTTCCGTGAGGAGGAAGGGCAAGCGATGACGGTGATGGGCCAAAGCGCCGAGCAGGCCGGCGTAGCCGGTGGAGACCGAGTGCAACAGGCGTGCGGGAGGAAGGGCATCGGCAATCTCGGCCAGCAGGAACATGGGCGCGTGCATGGTGCGAACAGTCCAGAAGTAATCGACGAAAGAGGGGTCGGTGCAGTAGCGACGGTAGTGGTCGGTGATCATTGTCCAGGCGGCTTTGCTGAACAAAAAGTCTTCCCGCGCGAGCTTTCCGCGACGGCCGAGGGCGGAGAGCGCATCCGCGATCAGTTTTTCGGGGAAGGCGTTTCTGCTCTTGAGCGCTTGGTGGAACTCGGCCATCCGCCGAAAGACCTGATGGCGGCCCCGACGCGGCCGGATGCGGGTTTGTTGCCAGGACTCCATCAGATAGTGACGTTCCAGATGGACGACGTTGTCGGGCAGGGGGTATTTTTCCTCCGAATAATGCTCACGGCTGCCGCCGAGGAACACCAATGAGAACCGCAGCTCGGGAAAGCCGAGAATGATCTGGTGGACCCAGCTGGACACCCCGCCGCTTACATAAGGATAGGTGCCTTCGAGCAGGAGCAGCACGTCGCCGCTCCGGCCGCTGTCGATGACACGGTTCCACTCTTTCATGTGCCTTTGTTCACCCAGTAGGCATGCAGCAACGAAAGCGGGGGTTCCAGCCGCGCCAAAGGATGGATGCCGGCCAGGTGGCGGCGGACCCCATCCCACTGTCGACGCAGAAAGTGAATTTCGGCCAAATAGGGATCCACGTCGTTGGGATCCAACCCCAAGTCACGCGCCCGTTCGAGAGCGCTTTGGGCCGGTTCCAGTCGCCCCAGGCGAAGTAGGATCCGTCCTTTCTGGAAATGGATTCCCATGGCGTCCGGGCTGCCCTTTTCGGCCGCTTCGATGTGCTCCAGTGCCTTGGAGAGGACATGCTCACGTACTTCACCCGTGGCCAGCCCGAGGTAGGCCAGCTCCCAATAGAGGCCGGCCAGGCGTTCCTCCAAGCGTATTCGGTGTAGGGGCGAGGCCGATCGGCGTTCTTCCAGCAGGATGGATATGGTTTCGTTGAGACGCTGTTCCTTGGCGTCGAGCAATGAATAGGCAAGCAGGCGCACGTCGTCCACCGGATCGCGTAAAGCAATGCGCAATATGGGCACGGCATCGCGGTCGCGCAGTTGGCGGGTGGCCATCACCGCACGTACCCGCTTCTCCGGATCCGGCGCATTGCGGATCACACTGGCCAGTCCCGCTTGCCCGAACAGGGGTTGTTCGCTCACCTCCAGAGGCTTGAACGGAAGGCCAGGAATTTCGATGGCTTCGTAAAGCCGCGGCGGCGTCCGTCGCGGCCGGTGTAGTGCCGGCAGGAGGGCCAAGAGCAGGCCGGCCAAGCCGAGCACCGGGATGAAGAACGCAAGTATGAACAAAGTCGTCGGCGCAGCCAACGGCTGTCTACGGTGGTGCAACGGAAACAGCCGATAGAGTAGGGGGGCCGACAAAGCGGAGGCGGTCAGGTGGACCGAAAGATAGAAATCCATGGGCGAGGTGACTGCCGGTACGGGGACCAGCAGCGCCGTGGCCGCGGCCAACTCGGCCGCCAGGGCGCTAGCGGGCAGCAGGATCAGCAGCCGGGTGGATGCCCGCGAGCTCATGCAGCCGCTCCAGTAGTTCAACCAGGGAGTCCTTCCCCTGCAGGGGAAGGCGTCGCATCTCGATGCCCAGATCGTTGAAACCGGCGCCGAAGCGCTCGTGAAGCACGCGGTCCATGCGCCGTCGGTAGGCGTCCGCCTCCGCTTCTCCGGTCAAGGGCATGAGCAGAAACAGAAGGTGGTTTTTCTCTTCCCCCTGCATGCGCCAAGGGTGGTCCAGTCCGCGCACCTGACCGAGAAACAGCTCCATCATCTCTTGCCATCGGCTGTGATCCCGCGGGAAGCGAAGCACCAGAACCATGGCGGGAAGTCCGTATTTGCGGCGATCACGTAAGGCTTGTGCCAAATGGTAGCGGAAGTCACCCGCCTCCATGCTCTCGCCGCTTTGGAGCGAAGCGGCACCGGCCAGCAGATCGCCGATATGGCCACCCAGCACCGCCAGCAGGCGCAGGTTCTCTTCATGCAAGGCGATGAAGGGCAGTTCCTGAACCGCCAACACGCCCCACACCTTTTCGTTCACGTCCACGAGGGGCACGGCCACCAAGACCTGGGAGCGGGGGCGCTTCGAGGTTTCAAGTGCTTGATCTCCGATACTGACCAGACTGCCGTCGTTGACGGCATGACGGATGAGCGGATCGAAAGGGTCCACTGGTTGCATGGCGCCGATGCGGGCGATTGGATGGGGTGCGATGTGGTGCCGGTGAACGGCATAGAGCCCGGCGACGCGGATCCAACCGAATCCGGCGAACAGGGCGAGGATACGGTCGGACACGGCAGTGAGCGGATCGGACGGACGTTCCGTGGGCAATGTCAACTGTCGGCGCAGATCCAGCAGAGCCCCCCTCAGGCTGTGCGTGCCGGCCGCCAGTCGTTGCTCCAGCCGGTCATGGGAGACCTTCAACAGATGGTAGTTGCGCGTGAACTCGTCCAAGCGGGTGCGCTGGTGTGCATTGATGACCTGCTGCTGTTGAAGCCGGCGATGGTGCATGTCGGTGAACTCCCCCGTGAGCATGGCGAGGATAAGCATGCCGACCGCCACCTCATCTGGAAAAGTCTCCAGCGGGAGTCTGCCCGTCTCCCACCCCAGCACCATCAACCCGACCAGCAAGAGGGCGCTGATGAAGCCGTGTACGAAACCGAACCTCAAGGCTGGAAGAACCGGTGCCAGCACGAGCCATGGAAAGTCGGAGGTGATGAACAGAGGATCTTCGCGGTGCAGCCACCACCCCATCAAGGGCGGCAACATGGTGATGACGAGGGTTTCCGTCCAGGCCAATAAAGGTGGCGCCGGTTCGGGCAGCGAGTGGGAGAGGGTGTCGTTGGCCATGGAGCGCGATCAGGAAGAAACCTTGGCAGTCAGTTTCAGTTCGCTCAACAGCTTGCGCACCAGCTTGGCCGCAGTTCCGGTTGCGCTTTCGTATCCCCATCCGGTGCGCGCGCCCGAGGCGGCCCAGAGCACCTCCCCGCTGGCCACGTCGATGACCCTCAGGCTGATTCCTACCGCGGGTTCTCCATCCAAGCCACTCTTGTATCGCCACTCCTGCACGGAGCCGGTGATCCCGTATCGATAGCCTTGGGAACGGGCCCAGCGAAGCGCCCGTTCAAAGCGTTGTTGCTCGTCGACGAGAGCCAAGGGATCCCGTGGTGGCGCCACCGGATAGTGGATGGGATGTACGCCTCGCACGCGCAGCTCCGTCTCCACGAGCGCCTCTACCCTTTCGCCCGCTCTGGGCGCCTGGGACTGGTTGACGATGGGCAAAAGCACCCAGCCCCCTTCTGCGGGCAGCTCGGTTCCCGTTTCCGTCAGGCGGGTCGAGCAAGCGCCCAATAGGAGGATCAGAATGGCCGCGGTGACAAAATGTCTCATGTCTCGTTCCTTTTTTTGCTCGGGTTCGAGTCTAACAAAAGGGTCCTCAATCATGGCATTTCAACGGCCCAGGAAGACTCGGTATTGTAACGTCCAGCCTTGAGAGGCTTGGCCTGGATCCAGGTTTAGGGCTCGACTGTAGTAGTACTCCAAAGCCAGCTCATCGCCACCGAAGACCCGGGTGCCGATGGCGGCGGACAAGGCGGCGGCGGGCCCGTTCTCGGGCCACTCCCAGCCCACCCAACCATCCAACCGATAACGCAATCCACCCACTAAGGGAGCCCGCCCCAGGGGTTCTCCTCGAGCCATGGCCATGCCGACACCCACCACTGAGTACCGTGCGTCGATCACGTCACGGATGGTGCTGCCCGGTGGTAAGCGGCGTGCCATCTCTTCCGGCAGGCGGTCGGCCAGATCGTTGCGCAGCCAGGACCCCTGTAGCCGCACGGCCAACTCGTTGGTGCCCAGCATGAGCTTTTCGGTCAGCGTAATGTCGGCATAGGTGCCATCGGCGACGTGGTCGCCATCACGGCTGAGCAGGCGATAGCCTTCAAGCTGAAGTTGTAAGCCGGTGCGCGAAGTCAAAGTGCCGTTCCACGTGAGCCGAACACGGTTGGCCAGGACGTCGGCACGCACCAACTGTGTGGCGGTGCTGGTGCCGTTGTGTTCCAACAACAATCCAAGGCGGTGTCGGCGATCCAGATCGTAGTCCCAAGCGAACAGACTCCATGTGTGGCTGCGGTCGTCCCTGCGGCGCAAGCCGAGGCCGGCGGACAGCTTGTTGCGTCGGCCGAACCATTCCATGTCCATTCCCAGGCGCCATTCCCGATCTCGGCCGGAAAGGTCGTAGATTTCTGGATCCATATCGAACTGCTCGTCGACGAGCGACAGCCGCAACGACGACTGACCCAGGCTCAATCGGCCTTCGAGTTCCACTCTTTTCAGGTCCAGGTCGCCGATCCGTTCCCACTCGGTCTTTGCCGTCGCCGTGGTGGGCCGTTCACGGTAGAGAAGCGCAGCCCATTGGGTGGCCGTCTGAAGATCGGTCTCACCGCGTTGGGCGTCCACCAACGGCAGAGCGGCGGCCAGTGCGGCATCAAGTCGGCCCAGCCGCTCCAGAATGCGAACTCGATCCAGCGGTGCCAGTTGCTCCGTTTCCAGCAATCGTTCCATACGTGGCAAGTCGTTGTCGGCCAGTGCCTGGGCCACGGCCTGCCAGGCCGGCAGTTGTAGGCGGTGCCAATGGGCTTTGGCCAGCCAGAAACGGGCGCCGGTGTCGGCCTCCTGGGAACGGGCCCAAGCAGCCCGGAAGAGCAGATCGCGTTCCCGTTCCGCAAAGGGTTGAGCGGCGGCGATGCCCTCTTGTGTCGCCAAGGCTTGAATCCAAGCCTGACGCAGGGCTGGTTCCGCCTCCTCGCGCCCGAGTGCAGACGCGGCCAACATGAGTGCCCGCCGCCGCAACCGCCAAGCGGCGTCGTGGTGCCCCAGGGCTTGTTGCAGATCCGCAAAATTGAGCAGCCACATGGGGTCCTTGGAATGTCGTTGGATCACACGACGATACCAGGGGAGGGCTTTTCGCGGCGCTCCAAGGCGGTGATAACCGGCTGCGAAGGGCCCCCACAGCAGCGGTTGATCTGGTGCGGTCGCGTGCCATGCTTGCAGCCGTCTTTCGAGTGTTTCGAGGCGTCCAGTATCCAACAACGCCCACAACAAGGCGGCTTGTGCTTCGACGAGGTGGGGCGCCTCCCCCAGAGCGCGGCGGAACTGCGCGAGCGCGGCTTCTGGACGGCCCTGTCGCAGTCGCAGGTCACCCAGCATCAGATGGAGGCGGGCCCGAGGCACCGTGTCCCGACTTTTGAGGCCCTCGAGGATGAGTGCTTCCGCTCGTGCCAGGTCGCCCGCTCTCAAAATGGATCCCACTGCGGCCAGTAACAGACCGGTGTCGCCGGAGATTCGCCAGCCTTGACGGCCCACTCGAGCGGCCAAGGCGTGATCTCCCGCTTGTTCCGCCAGCACCAGAAGCCGTTGGAGTAGGACGTCGATGAGGCGATCCTGAGTTTCGCCGTCCGGCAACTCGTTTTGTAAGAGTTTTTCGAACAGACCTTTGTGGAACGCGAGTGCTTCTTCCGATGTGCCTTGGCGCCAGGCCAGTTCGGAATGGAGGAGCAGATCATAGGCTGAACCAGCAACGAGAGGCTGGCGTAATCGGCGTAAGGTGGTCCAGGCTTCGCTTTCTTTCAAGTCCAGCCATTGAAGGCGGGCCTTGCGCCGTAGTAAGGCATCCTGGGCACCGAATTGCCGTTCCATGCCATCGATGATCTGCAACGCCAGCCGAGGATCGGCCATGGCTTCGGCCAACTGCAGGCGCCTTTCCCAAAAGCGGCGGTTTTCAGGATATGCGTCAAGATAACGTTTGAGAATCCGTTCGGCCTCCTCGGGGCGGCCGGAGAATTCTTCCAGAGCGGCAAGGCGCCAGATCTCTCCCTCGTTCAGTGGGCGGCGGGCCGACAGCATCTGCAGTGCGTTCAGTTCTGTGGAACTGTCGTTGGTGGCGCGGGCGAGTCGGACGATTTCCATCAGGACCGGCTCCGACGGCGTTTCCCCTCCCAAATGCACCCAGTGCGCCAGTGCCTCACCTGGGCGGCCGTTCCATTCGAGTAGCCGGGCGTAGCGTCTTTCGTCCTCCGGTCGGTTTTCCAACATACGCAGCCGTCGGGCCGCCGCCAGCGCGGACACGGGGTCGCCCGCTGCCAGTGCCAGATCCCGTGCCCGGCGCCAAACTCGGGGGTCGTCGGGCCGCTGTTCCGTCAATCGGCGGTTCCAGGCTCGTGCCTTCTCCAGTGCGTTGTTGGCACGGGCGATGGCTATACCCTGCTCCAACAACGCGGCATTCCGGGGCCATCTTTCGAGGAATGATTCCACCAACACCAGGGCCAGCGACGGATCCCCGCTCATGAGGGCGGCGCGCAAGGCCTCGAGGGCCGGGCTGGATGCCTGTTCTTCCGGCAGTGAATTCGCCGCCAGTCGGTAGAATCGGGCCGCGGCGGCAGGGTCGCCTGCCGCCAGCGCTTCCTTCGCCGCCTGCTGCAACCAGGCAGGGTCAGTGCCGAGGGCCTGCCGAGCGAGGGCGTCGAGCAGTTGAACGCGAAATGCGCCTTCTCCAGGCAAGATTCTGGCGGCTTCCAGAAGTCGGTTCAGGGTTTCGACGTCGGCCCGGTGTGGCTCGAAGCGGTGGAGAAGCCGAGCGAGCGCCTGTTCGGTTTCTTTTCTTCGGGTTTCATCGGTGGACGCATACACCTTGCGCGCCAGGATCTGGATCGTCAGGAGATCACGTTCCCGGGCGAGTCTTGGCGGCCGCCCGGGCAGAGCCAGAACCAGCCGTTCGGCCTCATCGATATCGCCGACACGCAACATCTGCCGTGCAAGCGCCAATCGGACGTCGTGTCTTTCCGGAGCGGACCGTAACACCGCTTGCAGGTAGGCGATGGCGAGCGGGTCGGGCTCGGCGAGAAGATCCGGCTCCTCGAACAGGGCGCGGCGCGGGAAGAGGAGATAGAGCACAGTAATAATCACGGCCAGCATGAGAAGCAGGCCGGGCAGGCTCACAAGCCGAACATCCTCCTCATTCGCACTGGAGAAAGCCATGGATCTTCTTCCGGTTATGGAATACGAATCGGACATGGCCAGTGCGTGCCTTTCGTTTCAGGCGTTCGCCCTTTTCGAGTTTCAGAATGCAATGCCGTTTCACGCCGGCCACTTCCAACAAGGCTGGAGCGTGGCTTTCCAGTTCGATTTGTACGGCCCGGCCTTGCCGCGTCCATTTCGACAGATGGCCGTTGGCTTGATACAGATAAGGGCCGTTGGGTGGTCGGCCGTTCCGGGTGACGGCGATCAAAGGGGCATCGTCGGCCAGGTGGATGTAGAGGCCGTCGTGCAAACGGCGGTGACCGGCGACGCCTTGAGATGCGTCGAGGTCGATCCCGCCTTCGAACAGGCGCAGCTGGCGCAGCCGATCTAGGCCCCGATATTGCAGTCGGCCGTCCAGCCTCCGGGCCACGCTGATGCGCCGGAATTCCAATACCAAGGGGATGTATTCGCTCAGAAAAACCGGCGTGGTTTCCTGTGTCTGAGCCCACCGATAGATTTGCTCCAGCGCTTTCAGGGCGGCAGGTTTGGTGCCGGAATAAAAATGATAATAGATGTCTATGGGCTTGAGCCGTCTCGGCTTGTCGGTGAGTTCGAAGGTTTCGATGACCCGGCGGAAACCCCAATAGGGGCCGGTCCACTCGTTGGTATAGATGTTTTCGTTCATCACCGGCGCGTAGACCTGAACATGGCCGTTCACGACGCGGGCCATGGCGGAGACGAAGGCGAGAAAAGGGCGCAACCGAGTGATATGGGTGTCCCCGCCGTTGATGTTGTAGATTCCATGCAGCTCGGTGAGGGCCAGGGCTGCTTCCCCGGGGAGGGTGTCGCCTGTCCACTGGAAGATGCGGCACCGTTTTTCGGGAGGCAGCAGGCGGCTTTCGATATAACGGATGGATCCCAAGATCTCACGTTCGAGGTCGAAACGGTAGCCGGGTATGGGCAGGTTGTATCCGTTGGGGGCATCGCCTTCCTGGAGCTTGGACCAGACGAATGGGTGACTGTAACTGTGACTGGCCGGCTCCACATTGGACAGTTCGAAGATGGAACGGGCGATGGCCTCGAACTCGGGCGCCGATTCCGGTTTGAGGCCGTCAGGGCCGATCTCTCCTTCGATGATCGAGACCGTATGGGGCACTTTCCAATGGGTGAGTACCCGATCGCGTATCACTTCGGCCGCCCAAGGCGCGCCGGGCAGTTCCGCTTTGCTGATGAACGCATCTCCGTCGATGTGGTTCATCCATAGGCGCCGCCCATTGAGGGTGGTCACGTCGGGTTGAGGGAGCATGGGCAGCTTGAGCGCACGACGAAGGAGCGAGAATGGATCAACGATCCAGCGGATATGGTCGTCGATGGATTGGTCCACCACCCAAGGGGTGAGCGCAATACCGCCCCAGCGGGCGGTGACCACCACCGCCCGTTCCAGGCCGTCGGCGCCGCGCACCGCCAGATGGACCTGGACCGTATCTCCCTCGGTGAAAAAACCTTCGATGCTGGTGGCGGTATTGCGCGGCGGCTCCGCTTCGAAGCCCACCAGATCGCTGCGCCGGGTCACCGCCCAGGGGCCGATACCGGCGTTGCCCGCAGGTTCGAGTCCCAACAGATCGAAGCGCAGCGCGGTCGTTTCGAAACCTGGATCTCCCATGATGAGCATGGGTACACCGGCTTCGAACGTGGATTGCACCCATAGGGCATAATCCGGTGTGTCCACCGTCTGGTGGAACCAGCTCACCACTCCCGCCCAACGGTCTCTGCTCACCGGTTCTGGCAGGCCTTCTGCCAGATCGTGATACACGGGAACGTAGCCAAGATACTCCAGGGGCATGGCGGCCATGCGGTGGATGTCGGCAAAAGCGAGTTCCCCCTCGGTTTCCTGTCGGCTGTCCCAGAGCATGAGCACCTCCCTGGGGAGCACCTCCATCATGCCGATGCCCACCCGGTCCTGCTCCACGTTGGAGATCCAGGGAATGAAGCCGTCCGCGTGGATGCGGCGGGCCAAGGCGCGGGCTTCGTCGACAGCGGTGTCGGGCAGATAGTCGAGCACCAGCAGGTGGAGGTGGGGAAAGCGCTCGGCCGTTTCGTCCAATTTGGTGCGAAGCCAGCTCCGATCCGCGTTGGAAACGGTCACATGAGTGCGTGTCACCGGATCCCAGCCCTGGTAGAGGGATTCGGCGGCCAGACCGTCGACTAGAGGACCGATCCGGTCGATCACCTCGAAACCCCGGTTCACCACCAGATGGGCATCGGGAAAACGGTCGCGCAACGCCTTCACCAATGCCGTCAACCCCGCCTCCTGGCGTCGGCGTTCCGGAGTCTGTGGGTCAGTGATCAAATGGTGGCTGTCCAAGGTGTCGAGAAAGAAGCCCCGGTAACCGGCCTGCCACAAAGGCCGGAATCGGTGTTCGAGCAGATAGGCCCGCCAGCCCGGATGGGCGAGGTCCATGACACTGCTGTTCCACGCTGGGTTCCGGCCCAGTATCCACTCGGAATCCAGGTCTTTGCGCCAGGCACGCTCCGGCCCCACTTCGCCCACGCTCACATAAGCCAGAAGTCGGCTGTCGCGGGCCAGCACCTTGCGCTCGGTGGAAGAGAGGTGGTCCGGCTCGAGCACCACGTAGTCGAAATGGGCCAGCAGATGAGCCGGTGGATGGGGACCGTAGTAGAACGCATAAGCTGGCGCCTCGTTCTCTGCCGCCAGGACCGAAGGCCACCAGATCAACAAGAGCAGCAGCCAACGGCGAATCGGAGGAGAAGCAAGGAGTGGGGCGACGGTACGGGGCGATGGGCGGTCCATGCGGTTTTGGTCCGGTGTGGATGCGAAGGAAAACAGAGGCAAGGGAAGCAATGTTCGATTCTACCTTAAACAGCGTCGGCATCATGTCACGCTGGATTTACACAAGTGACTGATTTTTGGCAAGGAATCCATGTGATCTGGTGCACAGAACGGGCTTGGGGCGGCACATATATTCCATTTCAAGGCCCTTGTTCCCAATCCTCCGGCGATCATGAAAGAGACATCCAAAGTCGTCTATCTGGAAAAGAATCCGCCTCGCAACGGGCCGGTGGTCAAGCCCGGTTCCTACAGTGGGGTGGTCGGCGTCTGCCGCGGCATCCTGTTCGAGACGCTCAATACCCAACTGAAGGAGCTGTTTGCACAGCTCGACGACGATCTGTTCAAGTTGGCGGAGAACGCCACCAGCAATGCCCAGCAGACCCTGTTCTTCGACGCCATGCGCAGCATCCGACTGAGACAAAAACGGATCGAAGGCGATTTTCTTGGTGCGGTCGAGTCGGCCTTTTCCACTTTTTGGGACGGCGGCACCATCCCTTCGGCTTCGCCCCAGGGGACACAAGAAGAGGACGAGTTGTCCCTGGTCGAAAAAGAGGCGCTGGAGGAAGAGCTGGCGGTCACCACCATGGTCGCCAAGGCGGACAGCGTGTTCCATAGGGAACTGTCGGCCCTGGCGGCCCGCTTCCGTCACATGCGCCGGTTGGACGATTTGGAAACAGCCGCCATGCCCGTATCGCCGGCCATGCTTGCTCTTGCTTTCCGTGACGCACTCCAGTGCTGGGATGCAGAACTGCTGGCGCGGCTGGTGGTGTACAAGGGGTTCGATCGATTGGTGCTCTCCCGCATGGGGCCGGCATATCAGGAGATGAACCGAACCCTGGCGGAGGAGGGGGTTCTTCCCGATCTCCGATACGGCGTGGCGACCCGTCCACACGCATCGGATCGCTCGGGGATGAGGTCCGCCGGTGTTGGAAACCAGCCCGACGTTCCAGGAGCCGAATCCACCGCTGCTGCATCCGGGGCAACGGAAGGGGATGCGGTGCCTTCCTTGGAGCAGATTTGGCATTATCTTCAGCAGCTCGGAGCGGCATCGGTGTTGCCGACGCTGCCGTTGCCGGTCGATCCTCGTTTGCCGGTCATGTCCCGTGCCGGCGTCATCTCCACGCTGGGCCGGCTTCAGCACGAAGTGGTCACGGACGAAGAGCTCGAGCGCATGGATCCGGCCCTGCAGCAAGAATACATCCGTCAGCAGCTGGTGGTGGCCTTGGCTCAGGAGGGTGCTTCTGGGGGACCTGTACATCGTGTTGGCGATGCGGAAAAACAGACCATCGACGTCATCCTGGCGCTGTTCAACCACGTGCTGGACGATCCCAACCTGCCGGATGCTATGCGGGCGCTCATCGGGCGGCTGCAGATCCCGGTGCTCAAAGCGGCCATCGCCGATCCCCGTTTTCTGCGCGACGGTGAACATCCTGCGCGTCGTCTCATCGACGATCTGGCCGAAGCCAGCATCGGGTGGCGGGACGACGGCGATCGCAGCGAGCGCAGCCTCTACACCCAGGTGAAGAAGGCGGTCGATCGCATCGTCCACGAGTTCGACGAGGACGTAGGGCTGTTCGAAACGGTTCGTGCCGAGTTCGCAGCCTGGCGGGCTCAGCGGGAGCGGGTGCGGCGCATCATGGAAGAGCGCCTGGCCCAGGCAGCCACCGGTGAGGAGCGGCTCACGGTGGCGCGGATGAAGGTGGATGCGCTCTATGAGGCGCTCGGGCTCGATCGGCTTCCTGAAGTGGTGGCGGAGATTTTGAAAGGCCCCTGGAAAAAACTGCTCACCATCCTCTGGTTGCGGGAGGGCGAATCGGGCCAGAATTGGAAACGGGCCACGGAGATTGCCCGCTTGATGGCCAAATATCTGGCCCGCGATGCCGTCGGTACCTACGAACGGGAGGCTTTGCTGGCCGAGATCCCCGACATCATGGGCGGGCTGAAAAAGGGCTTCGCCTACATCTCGCTGGATCAGAAAAAATCGGCCACGCTCCTCAACCGTCTTCAGAGCTGCTTCATTGCCGCGCTCAAGCCCAGGCCTGCATCCACGACGGTGCCGCCTTCGGATTCAGCCGCCGAGTCCGCTCCCCGGGCGGCGGACGAGCCCCAGGAAGAGCCGGCCCGTGAGCCCGATGAATTCGACGAAAAAGTGGCCGCCATCACCGAAGGCACCTGGATTCGCTTGCTGCCCGAGTCGGATGAAGAGGACGAGGCGCCGCTGGTGTGCAAGCTGGTCTGGCGCAGCAAATACACGGGCACCATGGTGTTCGTGGACGGTCAGGGCAACAAGGCGGCTCAGATCAAGGAGGAAGCCCTGGCGGAACGGTTTCGGCAGGGGCGGGCCGACCTGCTGGAAGACGCCCAGGCGCCTCTCATCGATCGGGCCATCCGTAAGATGATGCGGGTGCTCAACGCGGAGATCGTCGGCCTGCGCCTGAAGATGGCCGACTGAACCGATTTCACTCTTCGCCGGTGGGGTTGGGGGGCGCGTCGCCTTCCCTCTCCATGGTTGCATCCGTCGCGCGTTCTCCGTTTCCGGGTGCCATGTGCCGTTCCGCTTCGTCCACCACCATGCGGTCCAGCCCCACGGTGGAGATGAGCTGCTCGAACAGAGTGCGCGGCGGAGGCTGCCAGTCCGGCACTTCGATCACCCCTTGGGTCTCTTCCGGCGCCCCTTTCCCCTGGAGTGGGGGCAGGGGCCGGTAATCGCCGCTGATGCGCACCAGACGGTCGTCCTCGTCGAAAAACAGGGTGAGCCGTTTTTCGAGTTCGATCTTGCCGATGCCGATGCCGTAGTAGTAGTCCCAGCGGTCGTCGTGGAACAGATCCTGGAGGAGGGCGGTGCCCATCACCAGCTGAACCTGATTCTTGTGCATTCCAGGCCGAAGCTGGTTGACCGCATCCTGGGTGATGAGATTGCCCTGAATGATGAGGGGGCGGTGGACGAAGGGAAGCTTCTCGAGGGAACGCGGAATGACATCGCCGAACAGGTCCCAGCTGTCTTTGTCGATGTCGATGCTGCTGCAGCCGGCCATCCCCGCTACAGCAATGGAAATGAGAAGCTTACGCATTGGCGTCCTGCGGGATCTCCCTGTAGACTCTGGCGGCAGATGATACACGGATTTCGCTCCTTGCGGCATCCGTCCACCAGGAAAGGTTCATGGAAAAACAGGTCATACGCAAGGCGGGGCTCAAGGTGACCCTGCCGCGGATGAAGATCCTGGAGATTCTCGAAAACAGCCCCTTGCGGCACATGACGGCCGAGGACGTCTACAAGGCGTTGTTGGCCAAGGACGAAGACATCGGGCTGGCCACCGTCTATCGGGTCCTCACCCAATTCGAGGCGGCGGGTCTGGTGGAGCGCCACCATTTCGAGGGCGGCCAGGCGGTATTCGAGCTCAACCGGGGCGAGCACCACGACCACATCGTCTGTCTCGATTGCGGCAGGGTGGAAGAGTTTCTCGACCGCACCATCGAACGCTGTCAGGAGAGGATTGCGGCCGAGCACGGATTCCGCATCCGGGACCACGCGCTCATTCTGTACGGAGAGTGTCAGGATCCCGACTGTCCCAACCGGCCGCGGGACTGAGGCTCCGCCATCAAAGCTCTGGCGTGAGCCAGGGCCTGTTTCGTGACCCGACGTCCGCCAGACATGCGTGCGATCTCCCGCACCCGCTCCTCGCCTTCCAGGGGTTGAACGGTGGTGCGCGCTCCGTCGCGGCCTTTCAGCTTGCTCACCTTGAACTGGTGGTGGGCCTGGGCTGCCACCTGGGGCAGATGGGTGACACAGAACACCTGGCGGTTCTCACCCAGCCGGCGCAGCAGCCGGCCCACGGTCTCGGCCACGGCACCGCCGATGCCCACGTCCACTTCGTCGAAGACGAGGGTCGGGCGGCCGCCGGGAGCGGTCACCGCCACCTGAATGGCCAGGCTCAGGCGGGACAATTCTCCACCGGAGGCCACCCGGGCGAGGGGGGCGGGCGCCTGGCCCGGATTGGTGGCCACGAGGAACTCCACCCGTTCCGCTCCCGCGGCGCCGGCCTCCGTTTCCGGCAGGGGGTGGAGGGCCACTTCGAAACGCCCCCCTTCCATGGCCAGCGTCTGCATGGCCCGAGTGAGCGCCTCGGCGAACGCGGCGGCGGCCTCCTTTCGGCTTCGGGTCAACATTCGACACGCCTCCAGATGGGCCCGGCGCGCCGCTTCCGCCTCCGCTTCCAACGCCTGGAGTTCCTGGTCCGCGGCTTCCAGAAGGGAGAGCTCGCGGTGCAGTGATTCGAGACGATCGGCCAGCTCCACCGGCGCCACGCGGTGCTTGCGGGCGGCATCGTGCAGGGCGCCGAGCTGGCCATCGAGGGTCGCCAGTCGGGCGGGATCGGGCTCCATGCGGGAAATGAATTCGCGCAACCCGCCGGCGGCCTCTTCGAGCTGGATGCGGGCGCTGTCGAGCAGCTCCACCACGGCGGTAAGTTCTGACGCGCCTTGCCCGACGAGGGCTTCGGCCTCCCGCTGGGCATGGGCGACCAGTTCGAGGGCCGCCGGCTCGCCGGCTTCGATCAGATCCAGGACCCGACCGCTGCCGGCCAGGAGGGATTCGGCCGACGCCAGCCGCCGGTGCTCCTGCTCCAGTGATTCGAGCCGCTCCACCAGGGGGACCAAGGGTTCGAGCTCTCGCACCTGGAAGCGCAAATAGTCGAGCCGCCGTTCTCTGTCGGCCAGCCGTTCGTGCAATGCCTCCATGGCCTGTTCCGCCCGGCGTCGTCGATGATGGGCCCGACGTACCGCTTCTACCAACTCGCCGTGGCCGGCCCAGGCGTCGAGCAGGCTGCGCTGGACCGCCGGGCGCAGCAGCCGCTGATGCTCGTGCTGACCGTGGATCTCCACCAGCAGCCCTCCCAGTTCCGCCAACAGCCGGCTGGGCACGGCGCGGCCGTTGACGAAAGCGCGTGAGCGACCGCCGCGCACCAGCACGCGCCGTAGGATGCACTCCCCGTCGGCCTCGAGTGCCTGGGCCTCGAGCCACGCGGCGGCCTCTGGAAACCCTTGGAGGTCGAACACCGCCTCCACTTCCGCCCGATCGGCACCGTCGCGGATGAGCCCCTGGTCGGCAGGCGCCCCCAGCGCAAGAGCCAGGGCATCGACGAGGATGGACTTGCCGGCGCCGGTCTCGCCGGTGAACGCGGTCATGCCCGGCGCCAGCTCCAGCGCCAGGGTTTCCACCACCACCAGGTTGCGGACCTGGAGATGGCGCAGCATCAGGGGTGCCCCCCCCAACCGAGCTTGGCACGGAGCAGGTCGAAATGGTCGTGCCCCTCGGGGTGAAACAGGCGGATGGGCTTGGAGTATTTGCGCACCACCAGCTTCTCCCCGGGCCCCAGCCGCAGGCTGGCCTGGCCGTCGCACGTGATGCGCACATGGTCGTGGTCGGTGCGGCCGCTGGTGTCGATGACCACCTCGCTGTCGCCGTGGACGACGATGGGCCGGTTGCTCAAACGGTGCGGGCAGATGGGCACCAGCACCATGGCGTCCAGACCGGGTTCGAGAAGAGGGCCGCCGCCGGAGAGGGCATAGGCGGTGGAGCCGGTGGGCGTGGAGATGATGATGCCGTCCGACCGCTGGGAGTCCACGTAATGGCCGTTGATCCAGGTTTCGAACTCGATCATGCGGGCGATGTTCCATTTGTGGAGCACCACGTCGTTGAGTGCCAACTGGCGGTGGCGCGTTCCGATGCGGGCCTCCAGGAGGAAGCGGCGATCCTCCAGATAGTGCCCTTGGAGGATGGCGTCCAGGGCTTCGAGCATGTGGTCGGGGGAGATGTCCACCAGAAACCCCAGACGCCCCAGGTTGACGCCCACCAAGGGCACGTCGTGCTCCACCAACTGACGGGCGGCGGAGAGCAAGGTCCCGTCGCCGCCCACCACCACCGCCAGATCGCACCGGCTGCCCAGCGATTCGAGTTCGGCCGCTTCGCCCTCCATTTCGAGAGCGGCGGCGGCGCTGGGCGAAAGCGCCACTTCCAGCCCCCGCTCGATCAGGTGCACCCGCAGGGCCGCCAAGGTGGGGACCAGCCCTCTGTCTCCGGGCTTGGCGAACAGACCGATGCGACGGAAACGGGCATTGAAAGCGGACACCGGAGGCCCCATCTGAGACGCGAAGTGGGTACAAGATAACATTCGACGTAAAAAAGGAAAGGGGCCGCCAGGTTGCCGCTATAATTGGGCGCCGGCAGGCGTCGTCGTCCCTGGAAACCATGAGCCAGACCCCTGAACTGACCGATCGCGCGCGGCATTTTCTCAAGGTGCTCATCGAGCGGTACATCCGCGATGGGCAACCGGTCGGTTCGCGCACGCTGGCCAAGGAAATCGACATGGACCTGAGCCCCGCCACCATCCGCAACGTGATGGCGGACCTCGAAGAGATGGGGCTGGTCACCTCCCCCCACACCTCCGCCGGTCGGGTTCCCACCGCCCTGGGTTATCGCTTCTTCGTCGATTCTCTCATATCGCTGCGTCCTCTTGACGAGCAGGACGTGCAGCGGCTGGAGGCCCAACTGGCGCGGGACGACGCGCCCCAGCATCTTCTCGAGAGCGCTTCCCGTCTCCTGGCCGGCATCACCCACATGGCCGGCGTGGTCATGATGCCGCGGCCGGAGCGCGTGCGGGTGCAAGAGATCCAATTCATTCCCCTCTCCGGCACCCGTGTGCTGGCCATTCTGGTGACCCGCCAGGGAGAGGTGCTCAACCGCATCGTCGAGACCTCCCGCGTCTTCACCCGCGCCGAGCTGGAACAGGCGAGCCGTTTCATCAACGAGCACTATGCGGGGCAGGATCTGGAGGGCATCAAGCAGCGGATCGTCCACGAGATGAGCCAACACCGTCGGGACATGGACCGTCTCATGCAAGAGGCGCTCACCATCGCCGATCGGGCGTTGGAAGTGGACGCGGGCGAAGAGGATTTCGTGGTGGCCGGCCAGACCAATCTCATGGATTTCGACGAACTGGCTCGCCTGGACCGGATCAAGGAGCTGTTCGAGGCGTTTTCGGAAAAACAGCAGATCTTGCACCTGCTCGAACGCTGCTCCCAGGCCCAGGGTGTGCAACTCTTCATCGGCGAAGAGTCGGGATACGAGCCCCTGGTCAACTGCTCGGTGGTCACTTCTCCCTACACGGTGGACGATCGCGTGGTGGGGGTGCTCGGGGTCATCGGCCCCACGCGGATGGCCTACGACCGGGTCATTCCCCTGGTGGACGTCACCGCGCGTCTGCTCAGCGCCGCCTTGAAATCGGGCTGAGCCGACCCCATCTGGAACCCGGTTCGCCCGAGGGCGTGCGGGCGCCCTCGTCACCAGAGGGAAACGTGAAGAATCATCAGAGGCTTGCAGATGAACGACAAAACCGAAACCGTGCAGGAAGAGACCCAGCACGAAGAGAGCGAAAGTCCATCGGAAGCGTTGTCCGCAGAAGAGCTGACCAAACTGCTCGAAGAGGCGCGCGCCCAGGCGGACGCCCACTGGGACAAGGTGGTGCGCGCCCAGGCCGAGCTGGACAACCTCAAGAAACGCCATCAGCGCGAGCTGGAACAGGCCCACAAGTTCGGTCTTGAGAAGTTCGTGGCCGAAATGCTGGGGGTGTGGGACAGCCTGGAGCTGGGTTACCAGGCGGCCAAGGAGAACCATGACATCGAAAAGCTCCTCGAAGGCACCGAACTCACCCTCAAGATGCTGCGTGACGCCATGGGTAAATTCGGGGTGGAGCAGATCGATCCACAAGGCGAACCCTTCGATCCCGAGAAGCACCAGGCCATGCAGGTGGTGGAGCGCGACGACGTGGCACCCAACACCGTGGTGGAGGTGATTCAGAAGGGCTACAGCCTCAACGGCCGCCTCGTCCGTCCCGCCCTGGTGATGGTGTCCAAGGCGCCCGAGCAGGGTTGAAGCGGGGGAAAACGTCCCCACGTGAAGGAGCAGTCGCAACCGGATTTCAACCGAATTACAGAATAACGGAGAGAACAGATGGGCAAGATTATCGGCATCGACCTGGGTACCACCAACTCCTGCGTCGCGGTGATGGAGGGTGACAAGGCCAAGGTCATCGAGAACGCGGAAGGCGATCGCACCACGCCCTCCGTCGTGGCATTCACTCCCGAAGGGGAGGTGCTGGTGGGCAAGGCGGCCAAGCGGCAGGCGGTGACCAACCCGCACAACACCTTGTTCGCCATCAAGCGACTCATCGGCCGTAAATATGACGATCCCGTGGTGCAGAAGGACATCGAGATGGTGCCCTACAAGATCGTCAAGGCCGACAACGGCGACGCCTGGGTGGAGGTGAACGGCAAGAAGATGGCGCCGCCCGAGATCTCCGCCAAAGTGCTGCAGAAGATGAAGCAGACGGCGGAAGACTACCTGGGCGAACCGGTCACCGAGGCGGTCATCACGGTGCCGGCCTACTTCAACGACTCCCAGCGTCAGGCCACCAAGGACGCCGGTCGCATCGCCGGCCTCGAGGTCAAGCGCATCATCAACGAGCCCACGGCGGCGGCGTTGGCTTACGGCCTGGACAAATCGCCCGGAGACAAGAAGATCGCCGTCTATGACCTCGGTGGCGGCACCTTCGACATCTCCATCATCGAAATCGCCGAAGTGGAGGGTGAGCACCAGTTCGAAGTGCTCTCCACCAATGGGGACACCTTCCTCGGCGGCGAGGATTTCGATCTGCGCATCATCGACTATCTGGTGGAGGAGTTCCAGAAAGAGCAAGGGGTCGATCTGCGCAACGATCCGCTGGCACTGCAACGCCTCAAGGAGGCGGCCGAGAAGGCCAAGATCGAGCTCAGCTCGGCGCAGCAGACCGACATCAACCTGCCGTACATCACGGCGGACGCCAGCGGACCCAAGCACCTGAACGTCAAGCTCACCCGGGCCAAACTCGAATCCTTGGTGGAGGACCTCATCGAACGCTCCATCGAGCCGTGCAAGATCGCCTTGAAGGACGCCGGCCTGTCCGCCTCGGACATCGACGACGTCATCCTGGTGGGCGGTCAGACCCGGATGCCGGCGGTTCAGAAGAAGGTGGAAGAGTTCTTCGGCAAGGCGCCGCGCAAGGACGTCAACCCCGACGAAGCGGTGGCCATCGGCGCGGCCATCCAAGGGGGTGTGCTTTCGGGCGAGGTGAAGGACGTGCTGCTGCTCGACGTCACCCCGCTGAGCCTGGGCATCGAGACCCTGGGTGGCGTGATGACCAAGCTCATCGAAAAGAACACCACCATTCCGACGTCGGCGTCGCAGATCTTTTCCACCGCCGAGGACAACCAGACGGCGGTCACCGTGCACGTGCTTCAAGGTGAGCGCGAGCGGGCGGCGGACAACAAGTCCCTGGGGCGCTTCGATCTGACCGACATTCCGCCGGCGCCGCGCGGTGTGCCGCAGATCGAGGTGACCTTCGACATCGACGCCAACGGCATCCTGCACGTCTCGGCCAAGGACAAGGCGACCGGCAAGGAGCAATCGATCAAGATCACGGCCTCCTCCGGTCTCACCGAGGAGGAGATCGAAAGGATGCGCAAGGACGCCGAGATGCATGCCGAAGAGGACCGCAAGTTCCGCGAGCTGGTCGAGGCGCGCAACCAGGCCGACGCCCTCATCCACGCCACGCGGAAGTCCCTCGACGAGCTGGGAGAGAAAGTGGACGGCGCCGAGCGGGCCAACATCGAGAACCTCATCAAGGAGCTCGAAGAGGCGGTCAAGGGCGACAACAAGGATGTGATCGAAACCAAGAGCAAGGCGCTGGCCGAAGCCTCGGGCAAGCTGGCCGAGAAGATGTACCAAGGCCAGCAGTCGGCAGGCGGCGCCCAGCAGGCCGGTGGCGCGACGGGTGGCGCCGAGCAGGCCCAGGCTTCGGACGAGGACGTGGTGGATGCCGAGTTCGAAGAGGTGGACGACGACAAGAAATGATCCGCCGTTCGGCCCGCCGACCTCTCGGCGGGACCGGGAAACCGGGGGCAGCGACGGGCTGCTCCCGGCTTTTTGCGTTTTGCGATCCCATCCCTAGCGAGATCCGAGCATGTCCAAACGCGACTACTACGAGATCCTCGGCGTGAGCCGTACCGCCACCGCGGTGGAGATCAAAAAGGCCTACCGCAAGTTGGCCATGAAGTACCACCCGGACCGCAATCCCGGCGACAAGGAGGCCGAGCGTCGTTTCAAGGAGGCCAAGGAGGCCTATGAGGTGCTTTCCGACGACCAGAAGCGGGCCGCCTACGACCAGTTCGGCCACGCCGGCGTCTCCAGCGGTGCGGCCGGTGGCGCCGGCGCCGGTGCTGGAGCCGGCTTCGGCGCCAGTTTCAGCGACATCTTCGGAGACGTCTTCGGCGACATCTTCGGCGGCGGTCGCGGCGCCCACCGGGCCTGGCGTGGCTCGGACATGCAGTACAACCTGGAGATCACGCTCGAAGAGGCGGTCAAGGGCACCACGGTCAAGATCCGCGTGCCCTCCCAGTCGGTGTGTGAAACCTGCGGCGGCAGCGGAGCCAAGCCGGGCACCGCCCCCCGGGCCTGTCCCACGTGCGGCGGCGTGGGCCAGGTGCGCATGCAGCAGGGATTCTTCATCGCTCAGCAGACCTGCCCCACCTGTCACGGCCAGGGCACGGTGGTGGACGATCCCTGTCCCGCCTGCCGGGGCCACGGCCGGGTGCGTGGACACAAGACCCTGTCGGTCAAGGTGCCGCCGGGGGTGGACACCGGGGACCGCATCCGTCTGGCCGGGGAGGGCGAAATGGGCGAAAAGGGTGGGCCGCCCGGTGATCTCTATGTGCAGATTCGGGTGAAGGAGCACCCCATTTTCACCCGCGAGGATGCCAACCTCAGATGTGAGATGCCCATTCCCATCACCACCGCGGCCCTCGGCGGCGAATTGGAAGTGCCCACCCTGGACGGCAAGGTGAAACTCAAGATTCCCGCCGGCACGCAGACCGGAAAGGTGTTCCGGATCCGGGGCAAGGGGGTGCAGCCGGTGCGCGGCGGACCGCCGGGGGATCTGCTTTGCCAGGTGGTGGTGGAGACCCCGGTGAACCTCAACGAGGAACAAAAAGAGCTCTTCCGCAAGCTGGAAGCCTCTCTCGGCAAGGGCGGCAGCCGCCATAGCCCTAATAGCAGCTCCTGGCTGGACGGGGTGAAGAAGTTCTTCAAGGAAATGGGGTTCTGACCCGCCGAGGCCGAAGGCCGGCGTGGGCGGGAGCCAACCGCGCGGCCCTTGCCGAGGGGCCCTGGCGGCAGCGGGCTCCCACCACGAACGGAGACGATTTCGAACAACCAGATCAAGAAAGGAACAACGACATGATTCGAGTAGCCGTCACCGGCGCCGCCGGTCGCATGGGCAAGGCCCTGGTCCAGGCCGTCACCGAAACCGAAGGGCTGGCCTTGACTGTGGCCACCGAGCATCCCGATTCCACCCTCATCGGCGCCGATGCAGGC
>CAYOJM010000043.1:0-13218 GCA_964404295.1 uncultured Sedimenticola sp.
CCGATCCAGCAGCGGCGCCGGGATGTTCATGCTGTTGGCGGTGGCCACGAACATCACCTCGGAGAGGTCGAAGTCCACCTCCAGGTAGTGGTCCTGGAAGGTGTGGTTCTGCTCGGGGTCCAGCACCTCCAGCAGCGCCGAAGCGGGATCGCCGCGGAAGTCCATGGCCATCTTGTCGATCTCGTCCAGCAGGAAGAGCGGGTTCTTCACCCCCACCTTGCTCAGGTTCTGGATGATCTTTCCCGGCATGGCGCCGATGTAGGTGCGCCGGTGGCCGCGGATCTCCGCCTCGTCGCGCACGCCGCCCAACGCCATGCGCACGAACTTGCGGTTGGTGGCGCGGGCGATGGACTGCCCCAGCGAGGTCTTGCCCACACCGGGCGGTCCCACAAGGCAAAGGATGGGGCCTTTGAGCTTGCGCACGCGCTGCTGCACGGCAAGGTACTCGAGGATGCGCTCCTTCACCTTTTCAAGGCCGTAGTGGTCGGCCTCCAGGACCTCTTCGGCTTTTTCGATGTCGTTGCGGATGCGGGTCCGTTTCTTCCAAGGCACGCTGAGCAGGGCGTCGATGTAGTTGCGCACCACGGTGGCCTCGGCCGACATGGGCGACATGAGCTTGAGTTTGTTCAGCTCCGCCTCGGCCTTCTCCCGCGCTTCTTTGCTCATGCCCGCCTTGGCGATCTTCTCGGCCAGCTCCTCGAACTCGTTGGGCACATCCTCCAGCTCGCCGAGTTCTTTCTGAATGGCCTTCATCTGCTCATTCAGGTAGTACTCGCGCTGGTTCTTTTCCATCTGTTTCTTGACGCGGCCGCGGATGCGCTTCTCGATCTGCAGGATGTCGCTCTCGGCCTCCATCAAGCCCATGATGTGTTCCATCCGCTCGCGCACGTTGGCCATCTCCAGCACACGCTGCTTCTCATCCAGCTTGAGGGACATGTGCGCAGCCATGGTGTCGGCCAGACGTGAAGGCTCGTCGATGCTGGCCAAAGAGGTGAGCACCTCCGGCGGCACCTTCTTGTTGAGCTTGACGTACTGGTCGAAGAGATTGGTGGCGGTGCGCATGAGCACCTCCATCTCCCGTTCGGGGACATCGATCTCGTCATCGATGAAATCGATTTCGGCCACATAATGTCCCTCACGCTCGTCCATGGCGTGGATACGACAACGGCGGACACCTTCCACCAGTACTTTCACAGTGCCGTCGGGCAACTTGAGCAACTGCAGTATGCTGGCCATGGTGCCCACTTGATAAACGTCCTCAGGAGTGGGATCGTCCACCTCGGGGCTCTTTTGGGCCACCAGCAGAATCTGCTTGTTGTCCTGCATGGTGGCCTCCAGGGCGTTGATGGACTTCTCCCGCCCCACGAAAAGCGGGATCACCATGTGGGGATAGACCACCACGTCGCGCAGGGGCAGAACGGGCACCAAGCTGGTGACCCGCGGTTCCTGGTCGGATCGTTCGATTTGACCCATGTAAAACTACCTCTTGACTGTTGTGTTCCCGCATTTAGCGCGGGATTCCGGAAAGGATATGTCGGACGGGATAAAGCGGAGGGGCTTCCGGCGGCCCCCGCCTTCGAGGGGAGCCCGCCCGGGGAACTCTTGGCTCAAATGGGGGTGAACCCCCTTCCGTTCAATAGGTTTCTCGATCGTTCTTCGACCCGAGAACGAAAAAGCCGGCCCAATGGGGCCGGCTTCGGCTTCAATCCTCGGCGGCGGCGCGCGGTCGCCCTTCCGAATCGCCGGCATAGATGATGTAAGGCTCGTTCTCGCCCTCGATGACCGACTCGTCGATGACCACTTTGGCCACGTTCTCCATGGAGGGAAGGTCGTACATGATGTCGAGCAGCACGTGTTCGAGGATGGTGCGCAACCCCCGGGCCCCGGTCTTGCGGGCCATGGCCTTGCGGGCGATGGCCCGCAGGGCATCTTCCCGGATCTCCAGCTCGGCGCCCTCCATCTCGAACAGCTTCTGGTACTGCTTGACGAGGGCGTTCTTCGGCTCGGTGAGGATCTGTACCAAAGCATCTTCGTCCAACTCCTCAAGGGTGGCCACCACCGGCAGCCGACCCACGAACTCGGGAATCAGACCATATGCCACCAGATCCTCGGGCTCGACCTCGCGCAGCAGCTCGCCCACGGTTCGCTTTTCATCCTTGGAGCGGATCTCGGCGGAAAACCCGATGCCACCCTTTTCGGATCGGCGCTGGATCACTTTGTCCAGACCGGCGAAAGCGCCCCCGACGATGAACAAGATCTTGCTGGTGTCGACCTGAAGGAATTCCTGTTGAGGGTGCTTGCGACCGCCCTGGGGCGGGATGGAAGCCACGGTCCCTTCGATGAGCTTGAGCAGTGCCTGCTGAACCCCTTCGCCGGAGACGTCCCGGGTGATGGAGGGGTTGTCCGACTTGCGCGAGATCTTGTCGATCTCGTCGATGTAGACGATGCCGGTCTGGGCCTTCTCCACATCATAGTCGCACTTTTGCAGCAGCTTCTGGATGATGTTCTCCACGTCCTCGCCCACATAGCCCGCCTCGGTGAGGGTGGTGGCGTCGGCAATGGTGAACGGCACGTTGAGCATCCGCGCCAGGGTCTCGGCCAGCAGGGTCTTGCCCGAACCGGTGGGACCGATGAGCAACACATTGGACTTGGCGATCTCGACGTCGTCCTTCCCCACAGGGGCGTCCATCCGTTTGTAATGGTTGTAGACCGCCACCGACAACACCCGCTTGGCCTGTTCCTGACCGATGACGTAATTGTCGAGCCCTTCCTTGATCTCATGCGGGGTCGGAAGACGAGCACGCTGTTGGTTGCCGCTCTCCTCCATCTCCTCGCGGATGATGTCGTTGCACAGCTCCACACATTCGTCGCAGACGAACACGGAGGGACCGGCGATCAGCTTACGCACCTCGTGCTGGCTCTTCCCGCAGAAAGAGCAATAGAGGAGCTTGCCGTCGTCACCCTTGCCGTTCTTCTTGTCACTCATAACCGTTGGTTCCCGTTCGGAATCCTGCTCGCTGTATTGGATCTCAGAACCACTAAATGGTTCATTTCCCTGGAAGATTCCATCCGACCCGGCGCGGCGTCTCACAGGGATGCTTCAATGATATCGGAACCTTGGGGGATGACAACCCCCCAAATCCCAAGGTGTGGCCCCCTTCGAAAAAGGCGCGGCCCGACCGGTTTCACCGGCGGGCCGCGCCAAAGATCGGCAACGAAAGGCGGTCATTCCACTTTTTTGCGCTGGCCGAGCACTTCGTCCACCAGGCCATAAGCCACCGATTCCTCGGCGCTCATGAAATTGTCACGCTCGGTGTCCTCGGCGATCTTCTCCACCGGTTGGCCGGTGTGCTTGGCCAAGATCTCGTTGAGGCGATCGCGAATGAGCAGGATCTCGCGGGCATGGATCTCGATGTCCGTGGCCTGACCTTGGAAGCCACCCAACGGCTGGTGGATCATCATTCGAGAATGGGGCAGGCAGTACCGCTTGCCGGGCGCGCCGCCCGCCAGCAGCAAGGCTCCCATGCTCGCCGCCTGCCCGATGCACATGGTGCTCACCGCCGGCTTGATGAACTGCATGGTGTCATAGATGGCCAGGCCGGCCGTCACCGAGCCGCCGGGGGAGTTGATGTAGAGGTGGATGTCCTTGTCGGGATTTTCGGACTCGAGGAACAGGAGCTGGGCCACGATGAGGTTGGCCATGTGGTCTTCCACAGGTCCCACACAAAAAACGACCCGCTCCTTGAGCAGGCGCGAATAGATGTCATAGGCCCGCTCGCCCCGGGCGGTCTGTTCCACCACCATGGGGATGAGGCCGATGTTGCGCGGGATCAAGGGGTCGAACAGAGGGTGATCGCTCATGGGTTTCTCCTCGGTGTTCGGCTTCATTTGCCGGGATTGACCACCTCGTCGAAGGAGAGCGTCTCCTCCTCCACCTGGGCCTGTTCCAGAATCCACTCCACCACCTGGTCCTCCATTACCACATTCTCCACCGCAGAACGGGCTTGGGGGTTGGCGGCGTACCAGTCGATGACCTCTTGGGGCTCTTCGAAGGTGGCGGCCTGGTCAGCGATGGCTTCGTCCACACGCGCCGGATCCACCTGCAATCCGTTCTCACGAATGATCTCACCGATGATGAGCCCCAGCTTCACTCTGCGTTCTGCCTGAGGCTCGAACAGATCGAGAGGCAGGTCCACGGCGCTCTGCTGACCGGCTCGGGCCATTTCTTGTTGAGCCTGCTGCTTGAGGGAGAGCGCCTCCCGCCGCACCATGGCGGTCGGCACCTGGATGTCGTGCTTCTCCAGCAGCGACTCCATGACCTGTTCCTTGATGCGGGCCTTGAGTTTCTGCTTCAACTCCCGCTCCATGTTTTCCCGCACTTCGCGGCGCAGACTCTCCTCGCTGCCGTCCTCGACACCGAGGGACTTGATGAAGGCCTCGTCCACTTCGGGCAGCTTGGGTTCGGCCACCGCCTTGACGTCCACCTCGAAGGTGGCCTCCTTTCCGGCCAGATGTTCCACTCCATAGTCGTCGGGAAACTTGAGCTCCAGCTTACGGTGTTCGCCGGCCGCAGCGCCTACCAGTCCCGCCTCGAAGCCGGGGATCATGGTGCCGGATCCCAGAACCAGGTGGACCCCTTCGGCGCTTCCCCCTTCGAAGGGCTCGCCGTCGATGTAGCCCTTGAAATCGATGGTCAGACGGTCGCCCTCCTGAGCGGGCCGATCCACATCCACCCATTCGGTACGTTGCTCCCGCAACTTGCGGATCATCTCGTCCACATCCTGCTCAGTGACTTCGGCACGGGGACGTTTGAGTTCGAGCCGGCTGAAATCGGTGAGGGTCACCTCCGGCATCACTTCGAAAGTGGCGGTGTAGGCCAGGCCGCCGTCGGCGGCCTCCTCCTCCAGTTCTATGCTGGGCTCGCCCACCGGCTGCAGATTTTCCTGGTTGACCGCTTCGTAGAAGCTGGACTGGATCAGTTCGCCATAGGCGTCCTGACGAATCTGAGCGCCAAAGCGCTGTTTGACCACTTTCATCGGCACCTTGCCGGGGCGGAATCCATCCAGGCGCACGCTGCGCGCCGCCTCCTTGAGCTTGGTGTCCACCACCTCGTCCACTTTTTCCGCCGGCAGGGTCACCCGCAGGCGCTTGGTCAGACCCTCGCCCGATTCAACCGATACTTGCATCTCGAATGTTCTCCGACAGCTTTTTCTGTCCGTGGGAAACCCGGCCGCGGCCGGGCGCCTCTATGAAACTCTGGTGCGAAAGGGGAGACTCGAACTCCCACGGGTTGCCCCACTGGAACCTAAATCCAGCGCGTCTACCAATTCCGCCACTTTCGCCCACATCCGGCCTTCGGCCGGGAAGCCAGCAATTATACATGAATCCCTGCCGTCTTCCGCCCCATTGGGAATACCATTGTCAGGAGCACACAAACCGTCCGGACTTGTATCACATGGCCTGGCCGATTCGATGTTCACCCGCGAGGTGAACCATGAGTCCCATAGAATTACCACAGGAGATCCGGCCCTGAAGAGTTTTGCCTTCGCGCTCTTCATCAGCCCAGTGTTTGTCTCGATATAGCAATGAACACACCGTCAAATGGCCGATCGTGTCGCCTTCGAGGAGAGGCGCCGGCCCTTTCCACGGCCCACGGACAACCGGCAGACCATCCGTGAGTGGGAAGACCGCTCGTCATCCTCGTCGATTCAGCACACGGCCAACGTCCGCCACCATACCTGACCTGAACTCTCAACCCGAAAGTGGATAGACCTCGCCGCCAACAAGTGGTGAAGGAGACCTTGCACCCGAAGCGAAGAGAGGTCTACCATGCAAGGCAATGAAGTTCTTTTCGTCATGCGTCCGAACGGCGGCCTCCATTCTGGTCCTGGTCGGCCCGTCCGTTTCGGCGGCCCCGCCGCCCTGGATGGCGACGGGCGCGCCGCCTCCGTTTGCGGCCCAGCAGGCGACCGCACCCGATCAGGCGGCCGATTCCACCTCTTGGAACGGATATCAATACCGGCCTCTGCGCCGACGGCCCGGCCTGCCGCCCAACGCCAGCGGCGATCCCGGCACCACCACCTACAGTTATAGCGTCCGCACTCCGAATGGAGGCTACAGTTACGGCTATCGCATCCAGCGACGGAGCGCCTCCCCCTATTCCCGGCAACCCGCGTCCGCCGCCACGACGCCTCCAAGAGTAGAGGTTTTGGTGAGCGAACGGCGGCCGGTAGTCCAGCAAAATCTGGTCTATCGCATCCGCATCCACAGCGAAGGCAACCTGGCTGAAGCAGCACCTCAACCACCGAAAGGTGAACATTTCGTGCTTCGCCAACTCGGCAAGCCGAACAGCTGGAACGACGGCGAGGGCCGATTGATCACCGAATACACCTATCTTCTCATTCCTTTACGCGCCGGCACCCTGGAACTGCCCCCTCCGCGGGTCGAAGGGCGATACCTCGGTGGGCGCGCTTTCGACATCCGGGCGGATCATGGCATCGCGCTCTACGTGCAGCCGCCCCAAGAGGGGGTCGTCCCCTGGTTGCCGTTGTACGATCTGCACGTGGAAGCCCACTTTTCTGGGCTAGAACAGGCGCGCGTCGGCGAGCCCATCGACTTGGAAATCGTCCTCACCGCCGTCGGTGCCGTGGGCGGTCAGCTCCCAACGGTGGCCGGACAACTCGAGAGCGACGATTTTTACATCTATCCTGGCGAAGTGACGGAAGAGGGCCGCGTCTCGGCCGACGGACTGGATCTGCTGGGCACCCGCATCGAACGCTTCACCCTGGTGCCGCGCCACGGCGGACGGTTGACGCTGCCCGCCATCACTTTGCCGTGGTGGGATCTACGCAACGGCCGACCGGCGACGGCCGGCCTGCCCCTCCGTCGGATCGAAGTCGCCGGGCCGGTGGGCGAGGCCCTACGCGCCCACCGAGGCACCACCGGTTTGACCGAAGGGCGCAGTGTCTATTTCTGGATTCCGCTGGCGTTGGTGGCGGTGCTGGTGCTGACTGGTTGGATGCTGGCCTTGTTTGGTCGCACCCACGCCCGCCGCCCCGATGCCTTGACGCCACCGGCGAGGTTGCTGACGCTTCTGAGCGCGCGCTTTCAGCGCTTTTCACCGCGGCGCCGCCTGCACCGCCTGCGCAGCGCCGTGGCCCGCCGGCTGCCGGTGTCGTGGAAACTGTGGTATTGCCTGCGCGCGCTGGACCGCGAGCCGGACCCGGAGGCCTGGGCTCAGGCCTTGCAACTACTGGCCGCCAAGCATCTTGGCGCGCGCCCCAACGCGCCGTTGGAGACCCTCGCCGACGTCATCACCGCTTGTCATCCGGCCGCCGACGCCGTTCGGGTGCGGCATCTGCTCGAAGAGCTGGAGGCGCACGGCTACGGCAGCCGCCCCATCGCCGACTTCGAAGCATGGAAAGCGTCGCTCCGCGCCGAGATCCGGCCGCGGCTGTGGCAATTGCGCTTGAAAAAGTGCGACGGGAAGCGGCGGGCGCCGTCGGGCCTTCCCCGGCTCAACCCCACCCCTTGACGCTCAAGGCGCCACCAACAGCAGCAGATAAGAGGGGTGCCAAAAAGGTGCACTCTGCACTGCGGGCCGGGCGGCGAGAAGGACCTTGCGCGCTTTTTCCGCGTGTGCCGGAACACGACGCGACAGGGTGAGCACGGCGGCCGAAGGCGCCGGCAAGGCCCCGTCCTCCTGGGCATGGGCGGCCGGCATGCCGGGCAGTAGTGGACGTTCGGCATCGCGCCATCCGTTCGAGTCGTGATGGAACAGCCGCCAACTCTCGGCCACCAACCGCTCCACCAAGCCGGCTTGCGCCGGCTCCCCCGACACCCTGGACCACGCATCCAGCCCCAGGGCGACCCAGGCATAGTCCTCCAACCGAGCGGGCACCCCCTGTTCTTTCGGGGTGCGCCACAATCGACCCCCGTCCCAATGTTCATCGATCAGATATCGCGCCAGCTCACGGGCCGGGTCGCGGAAACGGTCGCCCCCTGGTGCCGCGGCCGCACGCGCCAACGCCGTCAACAACAGGCCGTTCCAGCCTGCCAGCACCTTGCCGTCCATCGGAAGCACCCGTTCGGCCCGCGCGTCGAGGAGCCGTTGACGCCACTGCGCCACCCAGCGGGACATGACCGTCTCCGCCACCCCAGCCGACCGGGCCAATTCCCGTGTGGAAAGGCCGGCCAGGGGGAGCGCCTTCTCCTCCCCTTGCGTCCAGCCTTCGAACCGCCAGCGGCGCAACACCCACGGCAGCTCTTCCGGAGAAAAGAGCGCCGCCACCTCATCCCGACTCCAAAGGTAGTGACCGCCTTCCACCCCCGCTTCGTCCACCGCCGAGAGGGCCGCCACATACCCTCCCCCGGGCGATGCCATCTTTCGAAGGGTGAAATCCAACGTCTCGAAAGCCACCGCCCGATAGGCGGAATGGTCCAGGCGATCGGCCGCTTCCAAGTAGAGCAACGCCAGCAGAGCCTGGGTGTACAGCATCTTCTCGTAATGGGGCACCGACCACTGTGGATCCACCGTGTAACGGAAAAAACCACCGGCCAGATGATCGCGCAATCCACGTTGGGCCATCTGGTCCAAGGTCAGGCGCAAGAACGCTTCCACCGCCTCTTCCCGGGCACCGGCGTCGGCCTGCAGAAGCGCCATGAGTTGGGGCTGCATGGGAAACTTGTTCTCGTGGCCGAAGCCGCCGGAAAGTTCGTCCGCCAGCTCCAGCGCCCGTGCCACGAACTTCGACTGGAGGCGGCGCGCATCGAGCACCACCGTGGCGGCCGCCTTGGGACGCCGTGCCCGCACCAACAGATCGAGCGCCCGGCGGGCAAGTCGTTCCACTTCGTCCCTTCGTGTCCGCCACAGGCCGGAAAGCTTCTGCAAGACGGCACGGAATCGCTCGGGCGGGAGGTAGGCGGCGCCGGTGACCGGATGGCCGTCGGGGGTGAGAAAGACATTCAGCGGCCAGCCGGCGTAACCCTGGGTACGCCGAACGAAATCGATCAGATGAGCGTCGAGTTCGGGGTCCAGTTCGCGATCCACCTTGACTGGGATGAAGTGCTCGTTGAGCAACCGGGCGATCTCGGCGTCACGAAAGCTCTCCCGATGCATCACGTGGCACCAGTGACAGGAAAAATAACCTATGGAGACGAACAGCAGCTTGTCTTGTTCCTGCGCCGCCGCCAATGCCGCCTCGCCCCATGGCCACCAACGCACCGGGTCGTCGGCGTGCATGGCCAGGTAAGGCGAGGGACTCCCCTCGAGGCGGCTTTCCCACGCTTCGGCGGGCAGCGGCAAAAACGCAACGATCAGAAGACGCAGCCAGACCGCCGCGCCCTGGATCCGAGCTCCGTCCACCGCCGTTCACTCCTCGTCCAGCTGCTCGAGGATGTTGCGCGCTACTTTCACCTGCGCCGGATTTCCCTCCACCAGCACTTCGTAGAGCAACTTGCGGGCGGCGGCGAAATCCATAGCCTCGCGCAGCGCATGGACCCGCCGCAACTTGGCTTCCACGGGATCTTCATCCCCATCGGTTTCGGCCGTCTCTTCCGTCGATTCGTCCGGCGTTTCGTGCCAGGTGGCCTCTTCTTCGTCCAGCGCTTTCTCGATGCGGTCGAGCTCTTCCTCCATCTCCTGCGGCGTGAGGGGGCGGAATTCGCCACCATCCGACCCCGCATCATCCGCCTCATCCGGCTCCCGTTCGCGGACGAAGAACCGGGAAAAGGCCACCCCCAACTCGAACAGCACCCACATGGGCAGTGCCAGCAGGGTCTGGGAGATAACGTCCGGCGGCGTAAGCAGCATGCCGATGACGAAGGCCCCGACGATCACGTAGGGCCGTTTGGCCGCCAGCTTTTCCGGAGAGGTCATCCCCATCCAGACCAGGATGATGGTGGCGATGGGAATCTCGAACGCCAACCCGAAGGCGAAAAAGAGAGTAAGGACGAAATCCAGGTATTCGGAAATGTCGGTCATCACCGCCACGCCTTCGGGCGTGACGCTGGTGAAGAACTTGAACACCAGCGGAAAGACGACGAAATAGGCGAAGGCCGCGCCCAGATAGAAAAGCGCCACGCTGGACGCCAGCAAGGGCAAGGCCATCCGCTTCTCGTGCTGGTAGAGCCCGGGCGCCACGAATCCCCAAAGTTGATAGAGCAGGTAAGGCATGCTCAGGAAAATGGCGGCGATGAGGCTCAGCTTGAACGGGGTGAGAAAGGGCGACGCCACCTTGGTGGCGATCATGGAGGTGCCTTCGGGCAGCACCTTCATCAACGGGTCGGCGATGAAGACGTAAATGTCGTTGCCGAACGGAAACAGGGCCAGGAAGACGACCAACACCACCAGCACGGCGCGCAGCAACCGGTCCCTGAGCTCGAGAAGGTGGGACAGGAACGGCTGTTCGATGTCCTCGGGGTTGGCACTCATGGCGTGTCGTCGGCCCGCTCACGGCCGGCGGCCTTACCGGAGGTGGTGTCGTCGGCGACCTGCTTCACCACCGACTCGGTCTCTTTCTTCACCTCGTCGAGCGCGCCCCTGGTCTCGTCGAGGATCTCGTGCACCGGGGTGGAGGCCGCCTGTTCGTTGAGGATGCGCTTGAGTTCCTCGGCCCGGATCTCCCGCTCGATGTCGGCCTTGACCGACTGCAGGACCCGCCGGCCGCGGCCGATCCACATGCCGGCGGTACGGGCCACCCGCGGCAGACGCTCGGGACCGATGACCAGAAGCGCCACCAGGCCCAACAGGAGCAGTTCGAAGAATCCGACGTCGAACATGGATCAGGACTTGCTCTGCTCCTTCTCCCGCGTCGCCTCGCCTTCGATCACCTTTTCTTCGCCGCTGGCGGCCAGTTTCTCCGTCTCGGACGTCTTGCTCTCTTCCTCGCTCACTGCCTTCTTGAAGCCCTTGAAGGCCGCCCCCAGGTCGGAGCCCAGGTTGCGCAGCCGCTTGGTGCCAAAGAGTAGCAGCACGATGACCAAGACGATGAGCAGTTGCCAGATGCTGATTCCGCTGAAACCCATGTTCTCTCTCTCCGGAATTTATACGCAATAAGGACGCCGGCGGCACCGGCATGAAGGGTTGCGGGCATGATAACTTCAGATCGGCCCGGTGGACAGCCCGCGGCCGAGACTCACTCCGTCCGACTCGCTTTCTCCTCGAGTCCCGAGAGCCCGAAACGGCGCTCCAGCTCATCGAGCACCGCGTCCGGGCCAAGATCCAAGTGCGCCAACAGCACCATGGAGTGGAACCACAGATCGGCGGTCTCGTAGACGACCTTTTCGGGATCCCCGTCCTTGGCCGCCATCACCGTCTCCGTAGCCTCCTCGCCGATCTTCTTCAAGATGGCGTCCAGCCCCTTCTGATAGAGGCCGGCCACATAGGAACCGTTGGGGTCGGCTTCTTTGCGCGTCTCGAGCACTTCGGCCAGTCGGTTGAGGATCTCGCTCACAATCGCACCTCGATGCCGTGATCGGCCATGTAGCGTTTGGCTTCGGCGATGCTGTATTCACCAAAATGAAAAATGGAAGCGGCGAGCACGGCGTCGGCGCCGCCCTGGGTGATCCCATCCACCAGGTGTTGGAGGTTGCCCACGCCGCCCGAGGCGATGAGGGGCACGGGAACCGCCTCGGCCACCGCCCGGTTCAATTCGTTGTCGAAACCGATCTTGGTGCCGTCACGATCCATGCTGGTGAGCAGGATCTCGCCCGCGCCGTAATCGGCCATCTTGCACGCCCATTCGAGGGCGTCGATGCCGGTGGGCTTGCGCCCACCGTGGGTGAAGATCTCCCAGCGGAGCGGCTCGCCCTCGCCGCTCACCCGCTTGGCGTCGATGGCCACCACGATACACTGGGAACCGAAGCGGTCGGCGGCCTCCCTGACGAATTCAGGCTTGAAAACGGCGGCGGTGTTGATGGCGACTTTGTCGGCGCCGGCCATGAGCATGCGCCGCACGTCCTCCACCTTGCGAATGCCGCCGCCCACCGTGAGCGGTATGAACACTTCCGATGCCACCTGCTCCACCACGTGCACCATGGTTTCGCGTTCGTCGGAACTGGCGGTGATGTCGAGGAAGGTGATCTCGTCGGCCCCCTCCTCGTTGTAGCGGCGAGCGATCTCCACCGGGTCACCGGCATCGCGGATCTCCACGAACTTCACGCCCTTGACCACGCGGCCGGCGTCCACGTCCAGGCAGGGGATGATGCGTTTGGCCAGTCCCATGTCAGCAGCCGTCGAACAGTCTCTGCCCCTCGGCGAAATCGAGGGTTCCTTCATAAATGGCACGCCCGGTGATGGCCCCCATGATGTTGTCGGTGGGGGCGGCGCACAACGCCTCCAGGTCCGCCAGGGTGGTGATACCGCCGGAAGCGATCACCGGCATCCGGACGACGTTGGCCAGTTCCGCGGTGGCCTCCACATTGACGCCCGTCATCATGCCGTCGCGACCGATGTCGGTGTAGACGATGGCCGAAACGCCGTCGTCCTCGAACCGTTTCGCCAGCTCGCTCACGTCCTGGTCGGTGACCTCGGCCCAGCCGTTGATCGCCACCTTTCCCTCCTTGGCGTCCAATCCAACGATGATGTGTCCAGGAAAAGCCTTGCAGGCACGGGTGACGAATTCAGGCGCCTTGACCGCCTGGGTACCGATGATGCAGTAACGGACGCCCACCTCCAGGTAGCTCTCGATGGTGGCTTCGTCCCGGATGCCGCCACCCACCTGGATGGGCAGATCGGGAAAACGGGCGGCGATGGCGCGGATGGCCTCTTCGTTCACCGGCCGGCCGGCGAACGCGCCGTTGAGGTCCACGAGGTGGAGGCGACGACACCCCGCCTCCACCCAACGGGCAGCCATTTCGGCGGGGTTGTCCGAAAAGACGGTGTCGTCTTCCATGCGCCCCTGCCTAAGGCGCACGCAACGGCCGTCTTTGAGATCGATTGCGGGAATCAGCAGCATGTCGTCCTCTCGATCGTGTCGACTGTCACCTCGACGCCGGCAGCGCCGGATGTGAACCCTGAGGTCATCTTCCTAAGGATTCCACTCCACGAAATTCTTCAGCAACCGCAGGCCTGTGTCAGCGCTCTTTTCGGGATGGAACTGCACTGCGAACAGATTGTCCCGGGCCAGGGCACTGCAGAATCGCACGCCGTATTCGGTGACACCGGCCGCCAACGCCTGATCCTCGGGTACCACGTAATAACTGTGGACGAAATAGAAA
>CAYOJM010000044.1:0-25126 GCA_964404295.1 uncultured Sedimenticola sp.
TCCGGTTGAACTGGATGCACCCCGCCCCCATGTAGGTGCGGCCCGTTTCACCACACGGACGATTTACGCATGAGCGAAGAGACCCCCCATCAGGTTCCAGCCCGGGCGGACGAAGTGCTGCCGGCGGTGATCCACATCCTGCCCATCGCCACCCGTCCCTTCTTCCCCGGCCAGGGGGTTCCTCTGCTCATGGACGCGGCGGCCTGGGCGCCCACCATCCGCGCAGTGGGAGAGTCGGAGTCCCATCTGATCGGGCTGCTCCTCACCCGGGACGACGAAGCGGAGAAGGCCACCCCGGACAGCCTCTACCGGGTGGGCACGGTCGGTCGCATCCACAAGGTGCACGAAAACGACGGCAAGCTTCAGGTGCTGGTGGAGTGCCTGCAGCGGTTCCGAGTGGAAAAATTCCTGAACGATTCGCCGCCCTTCCTGGCCCAGGTGGAGTACCTGCGCGAGCCTCGCGGGCCGGTGGACGAGGAGATCAAGGCCTATGCGCTGGCCATTCTCAACACCATCAAGGAGCTTCTGCCCCTCAACCCGCTGCTGCAAGAAGAGCTGCGTTTCTTCCTCGACCGTTTCGGACCGGAGAACCCCTCCTTGTTGGCCGACTTCGCCACCGGCCTCACGTCCGCCTCCAAGGAAGAGCAGCAAGAGGTGCTCGAGACGGTGGAGCTGCTGCCGCGCATGGAAAAGGTGCTCGCGCTTCTGAGCAAGGAGCTGGAGCTGCTGCGCGCCCAGCAGAAGATCCGCCACACGGTGGAAGAGCGCATGGAAAAGCAGCAGCGCGAGTTCTTCCTCAAGGAGCAGCTCAAGGTGATCCAGCAGGAGCTGGGCATCGCCAAGGACGACCGCACCGCCGACATCGAGAAATTCCGAGACCGCTTGGAGAAGCTGGAGCTTCCCGAAGAGGCACAGCAGCGGGTGGAAGAAGAGCTCGAAAAACTCTCCATGCTGGAGACCGGCTCTTCGGAATACAACGTCACCCGCAACTATCTGGACTGGATCACCCTGCTGCCCTGGGGCATCCGCTCCGAGGACAACCTGGACCTCAAACACGCCCGCCGCATCCTTGACCGTGACCACTATGGCCTCCAAGACGTCAAGGAGCGCATTCTCGAATTCCTCGCCCTGGGCATCCAGCGGGGCGAGATCAAGGGCGCCATCCTACTGCTGGTGGGCCCGCCGGGCGTGGGCAAGACCTCCATCGGCAAATCCATCGCCGACGCCGTGGGGCGCAAGTTCTATCGTTTTTCGGTGGGCGGCATCCGGGACGAGGCGGAGATCAAGGGCCACCGCCGCACCTACATCGGCGCCCTGCCCGGCAAGTTCATCCAGGCGATGAAGCAGGCCGGAACCCAGAATCCGGTGATCATGCTGGACGAGATCGACAAGATCGGCGCCAGCTACCAGGGAGATCCCGCCTCGGCCCTGCTGGAAGTGCTTGACCCCGAACAAAACGGCGAATTCCTGGACCACTATCTCGATCTGCGTTTCGATCTGTCCGAGGTGCTGTTCATCTGCACCGCCAATCAGTTGGACACCATCCCGCCGCCCCTGCTCGACCGCATGGAGGTGATCCAACTGGCCGGATACATACCCGAGGAGAAGCTCCAGATCGCCCGCCGTTACCTATTGCCGAAACAGATCGAACGGGCCGGCCTGGCCAAGGGCGCGGTCAAGATCCGGGTGCCGGTGCTCAGGCGGATCATCGAGGACTACGCTCGCGACGCCGGCGTGCGCAGGCTGGACAAGCAGTTGGCCCGCATCGTGCGTAAGGCGGTGGTGAAGATCCAGGAGGGCGCCGAACCGCCCATCGAGGTGACCGGGTCCGACCTGAAGGCTTACTTGGGCCCCCCGATCTTTCGAGACGAGCGCCGCATCACCGGCCCCGGCGTGGTCACCGGCCTGGCCTGGACGGCCATGGGCGGCGCCACCCTCAGCGTGGAAGCGGTGCACACCCACAGCTTCAGCCGAGGCTTCAAACTCACCGGGCAACTGGGCGACGTGATGAAAGAGTCGGCTGAGATCGCCTACGGTTATGTGGTGAGCCACGCCAAAAAATTCGGCATCGACCCGGCCTTCTTCGAAAACGCCTTCATCCACCTCCACGTGCCGGCGGGCGCCACCCCGAAGGACGGTCCCTCGGCGGGCATCACCATGGCATCGGCTCTGGTGTCACTGGCGCTCGATCGACCGGTGCGGCGCATCGCCATGACCGGCGAGCTCACTCTCACCGGTCAGGTCTTTCCGGTGGGTGGCATCCGCGAGAAGGTGATCGCCGCCCGACGTGCCGGTATCCGCGAATTGATCCTGCCGGCGGACAACCGGGGCGACTGGGAAGAGATCCCCGACTACATCCGCAAAGGGATCAAAGTCCACTTCGCCACCACCTACGACGACGTGGCCCCCCTGCTGTTCCGCTGAACGCTGAACGCCGGCCGGATTCCCCCGCCGCACGCTAGCCGTAGACCGCCATGGCGGCATCGAGGGCCACACCCCGCTCGATGGGCGCTTTCATGCGGGTCAGCACCGTCTCCAGGGCGGAGAGGCAAAAGAGCACGTTGCGACGGCGGCTGGAATGGCCCATGAGGCCGATGCGCCACACTTTGCCCGCCAAGGCCCCCAGCCCGGCCCCGATCTCCAGGCCGAACTCCTCCAACAGGGCGCCCCGCACGGCGGCCTCGTCCACGCCTTCAGGCACCGCCACCGCATTGAGCTGAGGCAGCCGGTCGCCCTCTTTCACCACGAACCCGATGCCCATGGCCTCCAGTCCGGCGCGCAAGGCCAGATGGTTGAGGGCGTGACGCCCCCAGGCCGCCTCCAGCCCCTCGTCGTGAAGGATGAGCAGAGCTTCGTGTAGCGCGTAGAGGCTGTTCACCGGCGCCGTATGGTGATAGGTACGCCGCCCCTCTGAACCCCAATAACCCAGCACCAAACTCAAGTCCAGAAACCAGCTCTGAACCGGAGCGCGGCGCCGCTTCACCACCTCCATCGCTCGATCACTGAAGGTGACGGGCGACAATCCAGGCACGCAGGAGAGGCACTTCTGAGTACCCGAATAGACGGCATCGGCCCCCCAGGCATCCACTTTCACCGGCGTGCCGCCCAAAGAGGTGACGGTGTCCACGATGGTCAGGCAATCGTGCTCCCGCGCCAGGGCGCAGAGCAGCTCCGCATCGGACTGGGCGCCGGTGGAGGTCTCGGCGTGCACGAAAGCCAGGATCTTGGCGTCGGGATGGGCGGAGAGAGCCGCTTTCACCTTTTCCGGATCCACCGGCCGACCCCATTCGTCCTCCACCACCACCGCCTCGCCGCCGCAACGGACCACGTTCTCCTTCATCCGTCCGCCAAAGACGCCGTTGATGCAGATGATCACCTTGTCACCGGGCTCCACCAGGTTGGCAAAACAGGTTTCCATGCCCGCCGAACCCGGCGCCGACACCGGCATGGTGAGGGCGTTGTCGGTCATGAAGGCATACTGAAGCAAGGCCTTGACCCGATCCATCAACTCCACGAAGCGGGGATCCAGATGGCCCACGGTGGGTCGTGACAGGGCTTCGAGCACCCGCGGCGGCACGTCGGAGGGACCGGGCCCCATGAGGGTGCGCAAAGGAGGCTGGAAAGAGGCGGTTTCGAAGGTCATCGTGCTCAATTCTCCGGCAAAAAGTGGGGTTCGAGTAACACGAAAAAGCCCCGCCGAAGCGGGGCTCACTGCGGACCGGACCAACCTCAATATAACCCCTGGATATACTGGGCCACGGCCTCGATCTCGTTGTCCTTCATCCGATTGGCGACACCCCGCATCATCCCATTGAGGTCGTTGGTGCGGCGGCCATCACGAAAATCTTTCAGTTGCTTGGCCACGTAGGCGGCGGTCTGTCCCGACAAGGCGGGGAAGCGGGCTGCGTCGTTGCCCTCACCGGCCGGACCATGGCAACCGGTGCACGCCGGCACCCCGGCTTCGGCGATGCCGGCGCGGTAAATCTGCTCACCCAGCGCCACCTTGTCGGCGGCGGCCTCGCCGATGGTGCGTTTCTGGCTGGAGAAATAGGCGGCCAGATCCTCGATCTCCTTGTCGGTCAGCGGGGCCGCCATGGGAGACATGGTTCCGTCGGTGCGCTTTTGATCCTTGAAATCGTGCAGCTGCTTGATGATGTACCTGGGCGACTGACCGGCCAGCTTGGGCCACAGGGGATTGGCTCCGCTGTTGCCATCGGCGCCGTGGCAGGCGGCGCACACCGCCGACTTGGCCTTGCCGGCCTCCACGTCACCCGCGGCTTGGGCCGCGCCGGCGGAGGCCAACGCGATAAGAGAAGCAATCCACACCACCTTTTTCATCTTGCGCTCCAAGTACATTATGAAATACTGATCCGGAAACGGAAAAAGCGGGGACGCCGCGGACGACGCCCCCGCTCTCACGTCACTTGAGGCTGGAGAAGTACGCAGCCAGATTCTCGATGTCCTGATCGGACAGCTGGGCAGCCTGCGGGCTCATGAGCGGATCTTTGCGGGTCCCGTCTTTGAAGGCCTTGAGCTGCTTGATGAGGTACTGCTCCTTCTGACCGCGCAGGTTGGGCCACTGCGGCTGGGGGCTGATGCCGTTGGGGCCGTGGCAGGCGGCGCACACGGCGGCCTTGGCCTTGCCGGCGGCGATGTCGCCTGCCGCACCGGCGGTGCCGAAGGCGGCCAGGCCGGCGATCACTGCTGCGGTAACGATGATTTTCTTCATTGTTCCAGCTCCACTGTCACTGTTGTCGGAAACGCCGCCCTTGGGCGACATGCGAAAACCCCCTATGTATAACAGAAAATACTGATATAGGTCAATGGCTCAGGCCGCGCGGGAAGCCACCCATTTGAGCAGCTGGTTCTTGGTGAGCGGCCGACTGATGTAATACCCCTGCAGCATGTCGCACTCCATCTCCCTCAGCATGGTGGCCTGTTCCACGTTCTCCACCCCTTCGGCCACCACATTGAGCCCCAGGTCGTGAGCCAGGTTTATGGTGGCTCGGACGATGGCGCGGTCGCTCTCCCATTTGATCATGTTGATGACGAAACTCTTGTCCACCTTGAGCTCGTCCACGGGCAGCCGCGACAGATAAGCCAGGGAGGAGTGACCGACGCCGAAGTCGTCCACGCTCAAACCCACGCCGATGGCGGCCAACTGCAACAACACCTGCAATGCCCGCTCGGAGTCTTGCATGATGGCACTTTCGGTGAGCTCGAACCGGACCCGCTCCGGCTTGAGGCCATATTGGGCGATCATGCGCTCCACCCACAACGGAAAACCGCTCTCATCCAGGACCCGGGCGGAGAGGTTGATGGCGATCACTGCGTCCACGCCCATTTCCATCAGCTCCCGCTGCGTGGAAAAACAGGCCTCGATGATCCAGTGGGTGAGGTCCATGATATGGCGGGTATGCTCCACCAGCGGAATGTACATGTCTGCCGGCAGTAGGCCGTATTCCGGGTGGTGCCAACGCAACAGGGCCTCGAAGGCATGGGAATCAGGCGCGATGAGAGAGAGCTTGGGTTGATAGACCATGCTCAGATGGCCCTCGATCATGGCGTCTTTGATGCCGGTGACCAAAGCCAACCGGTCCACGCCGATGGTGGCCCCCTCTTCGGAGAAGATGATGGCGTGTCCTCCCTGTTGCCGTGCTTTGGTCACCGCATGATCCGCGTGTTCGATGAGCACCGACAATTCGTTGCCCTGTTCCGGGAAGATGGCGGCGCCGATGGCGGCACTCACGGTCACGGGAGATTCGGCCACGTCGATGGGCCGTCCCACCGCATCCTGGACTTTGCGGGCGATGATCTCCGCCTGGCTGCGCTCGTTGATGTCGGCCACCACGGCGAAGACGTCGCCGTCGAAGCGGGCCACGGTGTCGGTCTCACGCAACGCCTGGACCATGTGCTGCGCCACCTGTTGCAGCACCTGGTCGCCGATCTCGTAACCCAGGTTCTTGTTGATCCGTTTGAAATCGTTGAGGCTCACCAACATGAACATGAAACGGCTGCCGCTGCGTTTGGCGTCGATGATCTTGTGCTGCAGCCGCTCTTCCAGAAGCATCCGGTTGGGCAAGCCGGTGAGTGCATCATGAAAACTCTGGTACTGGAGTTGCCCCTTGAGGAGATCTCTCTCCTCGCGCAGCGCTGCCAACTCCCACTGTTGGCGGCGCACGAGATGGAGCAGCAGCGCCGGGCCGACGAGCGCCAACAACAGCAGGGCACCGTGCCAAGCCACCAAGGGCAGAAGTCCGACGCCAGGCTCCTGCTGGTGGACATGGTAGGCATGAGCCACCACCAGGAGCACGAAGAGCGCGGTGGTGGCCAACAACACCGGCAACACCCAGCCCGCACCATGGCCTCCAGCCACCGTCGTCTCGGCGGTTTCTCGAGCAGTCCCGCTTTCTTCTGTGGGCTGGGTCATGGGGATCGGGTGTGGACGGCTGCCGCTCCGGCGGTCGGTGACCGGTTGCCGCAAGTATAAGGGGAATCTTTCTCCGGTGGCCACTTCGGTTGATCCGCTGCGGCGAAGTGCTAAAGTTGCCATCCCCACCCTGGACAACGACAACAAGGGGGCGAGCGGAGCGCACCGCTCGCCGGATGCCGAAAGCCCTGCGTCCGGCATCCACATCGAAATAGACGACCCGAGGAGGAATGTGAGATGGCGAACTACCGCGCACTGCCCGTGACTCTGATTCAGACCGACGTGACCTACCACAAACCACGGCAGCGTTTCCGCGAGCGGGTGACCCTGGACGATCCCGCCATCGAGGTGATGACCGACTTCACCAAAGTCACGGCCATCAGCATCAACCCCTGCGCCACCTTGGAGCAGGCGCGGGAACGGATGGTTTCGAGCGGCGTGCGCATGCTCTTCGTCACCAACCAGTATCATGAAGTGATGGGCTTGCTCACCATGAACGATCTCACCGGCCCCAAACCGATGCAGACGGTGGCCGAAAACGGCGGCCGCATGGAGGACCTCATGGTGCGCGATATCATGACACCCCGCCTGAAACTGGAGGCCATCGAAATGGAAGAGATTCGGCGCGCCCGAGTGGGCGACCTGGTGGAAACCTTGAAACGTATGGGCCGCCAACACGCCCTGGTGGTGGAGACCTTGCCGGACGAGGGCAAACAGATCATTCGCGGCGCGCTCTCCATCACCCAGATCGGCAAGCAGCTGGGATACACGTTGCAAAGCTCCCACATGGCGGGCAACATCGCTGAGCTGGCTGGCCATGCCTGAGGTGCGTTTCGGCGACCTGGCCCACGGCCAGCACTTCTTCTGGCGGGGTCGGGCATGGGTGAAAGTGGGCCCGCTGCTGGCTCAGCGGGAAGACAAGGGCGACCCGGTGATGCTGCGCCGCTCCACCCGGGTGACCGTAAACCGGGAGACCGGCCACGGCACCACCGCGCTGGAGGCCCACCCCGTGCCCCCGGAGGCGATGAACCGGCTGTTCGACGAAGTCTCGCGCCTGACGACGAAGTTGCCGCTGGAGGAAGAGGTCCGGCGGCGTTATCTCTCCGCGGTGCGCCAGGCGTTCATCGCGGCGCTCCATTCAACCGAACCGAGGACGACCGACCCATGAGAATCACCATTTACGCCCTTGCGGCACTCTTCACCGCACTGCCCTTTTCCCTCCAGGCTCAGCAGCCGCCCGGCGATCGCCCGCCTTCCCTGGCCGACGCTTTCATGAACAGCCTGGACACCGACAAGAACGGCAAGGTGGACAAAGCCGAATTCCTCAAGCCCTACGAAGCCCAGTTCCGCTCCATGGACCGCAATGGTGACGGCGTCATCGACCGATCCGAGATCGAAGCGGTGGAACAGCAGGTGCGCCGCCGCATGGAACAGTCGCACCGTCAGCAGGGCGGCGGACGCTGATGGGCCGAGGAAGAGCCCCTTTTCTTCTGGGTTTTTTGATCAGCGCGGGCGCCTTGGCGGTGGCCGTGCTCTATTTTCAACGCCATCTCGGGTTGGAGCCCTGTCCGCTGTGCATCTTCCAACGGGTGGCGGTGATGGCGGCCGGCGTGCTCTTTCTCGTCGGCTTGCTTCATGGCCCGAAGGGAGGAATACGGCGCCTCTATGGGCTGCTGCTGACCCTCACCACCCTAGGCGGCATCGCCATCGCCGCCCGTCACCTGTGGCTACAGTACGGGCCGCATGAAGAGGCGCTCGGCTGTGGCCCGGGGCTCGAATACATGCTGGAGACCATGCCGCTGCACGAGGTGGTGCGGGACGTCCTCGAAGGCACCGGGGATTGCGGGGAGATCCTGTGGACACTGGCCGGCATCAGCATCCCGGGGTGGACCGCCCTGCTCCTTTTGGTGCTATTGGGGCTGAGTCTCGTGATTCTCTTCGGGCGCGACCGCTGACCGGCTTTCCCGGGGTCCTACGCTGACGGGGCACCTTCCCGAAGCGGCCCCGACGGCCGGCGCAAGGCGGCCGGCTACACCTCCTTGTAGAGCTCCGCCCCCTGTTCGCGGAACTCGCGCGCCTTTTGCGCCATGCCCGCCGCCGCATCCACGGCGGCGTCGCGCACCTCCTGGGTGATCTTCATGGAACAGAAACGGGGGCCGCACATGGAGCAGAAATGGGCCACTTTGTGCGCCGCCTTGGGCAAGGTCTGATCGTGGTATTCGCGCGCCTTGTCGGGATCCAGAGAGAGATTGAACTGGTCCTCCCAACGGAACTCGAAACGGGCCTTGGAGAGCGCGTTGTCGCGCAACTGGGCGCCGGGCAGCCCCTTGGCCAAGTCGGCGGCGTGGGCCGCCAGCTTGTAGGTGATGATGCCTGCGCGCACGTCCTCCTTGTCGGGCAGGCCGAGATGCTCCTTGGGGGTGACGTAGCAGAGCATGGCGGTGCCGTACCACCCGATCTGGGCGGCGCCGATGGCCGAAGTGATGTGGTCGTAAGCCGGCGCGATGTCGGTGACGAGGGGCCCCAGGGTGTAGAAAGGCGCCTCGAAACAGTCGCGCAGCTCCTTGTCCACGTTCTCCTTGATCATCTGCATGGGGATGTGGCCGGGGCCTTCGATCATCACCTGCACGTCGTGTTTCCAGGCGATTCGGGTCAGCTCCCCCAGCGTCTCCAGCTCGGCGAACTGGGCGGCGTCGTTGGCGTCCGCGATGGCGCCGGGACGCAGGCCGTCGCCGAGGCTGAAGGCCACGTCATAGGCCTTCATGATCTCGCAGATCTCCTCGAAGTGGGTGTAGAGGAAGTTCTCTTTGTGGTGAGCGAGGCACCACTTGGCGAGGATGGAGCCGCCCCGGGAGACGATGCCGGTGACCCGGTCGGCGGTGAGAGGGATGTAACGCAGCCGTACGCCGGCATGGATGGTGAAGTAATCCACCCCTTGCTCCGCCTGCTCGATGAGGGTGTCCCGGAAGATCTCCCAGGTGAGCTCCTCGGGCTTGCCGTCCACCTTCTCCAGGGCTTGATAGATGGGCACGGTGCCGATGGGCACCGGGCTGTTGCGCAAGATCCATTCGCGGGTCTCGTGGATGTTCTTCCCCGTGGAAAGGTCCATGAGGGTGTCGCCGCCCCAACGGCAGGACCAGACCATCTTTTCCACCTCCTCGGCGATGGAGGAAGTGACGGCGGAGTTGCCGATGTTGGTGTTGATTTTCACCCGAAAGGCGCGACCGATGATCATGGGCTCGGCCTCGGGGTGGTTGATGTTGGCGGGAATGATGGCGCGGCCCGCAGCCACTTCGTCGCGGACGAATTCGGGGGTGATCTCTTCCGGCATGCGGATGCCGAAAGCCTGACCGGGGTGCTGCTTGAGCAGATTGGCATAGCGGGGATCCCGGCGCAGTTCGTCCAGCCGCATGTTCTCGCGAATGGCCACGAATTCCATCTCGGGGGTGACGATCCCTTGCCGCGCGTAGTGCATCTGGGTCACGTTGGCCCCCGGCTTCGCGCGGCGCGGCGTGCGAAGGTGCTCGAAGCGGAGGTGGGCCAGCTCGGGGTCGCTCTGGCGAGCGCGGCCGTATTCGGAAGAGGGCCCCTCCAGGCGCTCGGTGTCGCCCCGCGCCTCGATCCAAGGCTCGCGCAGCGGCGGCAGCCCCTTGCGCAGATCGATGACCGCCTCCGGGTCGGTGTACGGCCCCGAAGTGTCGTAGACGTAGATGGGCGGATTCTCCTCTTCTCCCTGAGCGGTGCGGGTGGATTCCTGTCGGATCTCGCGCATGGGAACCCGCACCCCCGGCAACCTGCCTTCGACATAGATTTTACGGGAACGGGGAAACGGTCGGGTCACGTCTTCCGAGAGACGGGCGGCCCGGCGTATGAACTCTTCGGGGATGGCGCTCATGGCTGTAAGGTTCCGGATGGTGTGAGCGGTGATCTGAACCCCACGTTAGCCAAAGGTCCGTACCAATGCAAGGAAAGGCACGCCGCCCTTTCCCACTTGTCTGCCGCGGAATTGGGCCTTACCCTTTGGCCCGTTGCCCACCATTCTGGAGAGGGAGATGACCGCCATCGACATCGAGCGCGCCCGTTTCAACATGGCCGAACAGCAGATCCGGCCTTGGGAGGTGTTCGACGACCGGGTGCTCGAAGTGATGCAGAAGGTGCCGCGCGAGCGGTTCGTGCCACATGCATACCGGGAGTTGGCTTTCGCCGACCTGCGCATCCCGCTCGGCCACGGGGAGGTGATGATGGAGCCCAAGGTCGAGGCCCGCATGCTGCAAGCGTTGGAGATCCGCCCCACGGACCACATCCTCGAGGTGGGCACCGGCAGCGGTTTCGTCACCGCCTGCCTGGCCACGCTGGGCAACTCGGTGGTGAGCTACGACATCCATGAAGATTTCGTCGAGAGCGCCGGCGACAAGCTGGCGCGGCAAGGAATCAACAACGTGCGCCTCCACACGGGCAACCCCCTGGAGCTGGAGGCGCTGCCCCAAGCCGGCTTCGACGTGGTGGCGGTGACCGGATCCATGCCCTTCTACGATCCGGCGCTGGAGGCGGTGCTGGCGCCCGGAGGACGGCTCTTCCAAGTGGTGGGTGAGTCGCCGGTGATGCACGCCATGCGGGTGGTGCGCCGCGGCGACGAATTCGTGCAGGAATATCTGTTTGAAACCGACCTGCCTCCGCTGCGGCACATCCCGGTACCCCGCCACTTCCGCTTCTGAGTCCGCCGCCATCCACGCCGACGGGTGCGTGGCCACGCCGCGGGCCGTCGGCCATCCTGACAAAAGCGGAACCGTTTGAGAAGATGGCGTCATGGTTCGCCTGCCCGCTTTCGCTCGTCTTCTTTCGGGGGTGCTGTTGGCCCAGGGCGCGGCGGCGCTGCTCACGGCGGCCGCGATGGAGGGAAGCTGGCGGCTGCGACTTGCAGCGCTGGCCATGGGCGGCGTGGTCGCCGTCGTGATCGCGTTCTGGTTTTCCGGGCTGCTCAGGGAGGAGCGGCTGCGCACCCGTACCCGGCTGGAAGCACGGTTCCAGAAAAAGGCCGACCGCCTCCACCGACGGACGGAACGCCAAGTGCGCAAGCTGGAAGCACAGAGCCGCCAGCGGCTGGAAAAGGAGCAAAACCGCATCCAGGCACGGGCCAACCGCAAGGTGGCCCTGGCCTTCGCCGGATTCATGGCCGCCGGCGGCGTCATGCTCTTCACCCAGTTCATGACTCTGGGGTTGCTCGTGATCTCCGGCACGGGGGGTGCTCTGGCCGGTTATCTGGCACGGGGCCGCCGCCGCGCCCTGCTGCCGGCGAGAAACGATCCCCCCCTGCTGGAGAAGCGTTGAGCCGCACCGGCTCAGCCGACAGGCAACAGAGACTCCACCAGCTCGACGAGCCGCTCCAGTGCGCCGCGGTTCTCTTCCACCGCCCGCCGGCCGTTTTCTCCCACGCGCGACCGTTCACTGGCGTCCCCCAGCCACTCGGCCACTTGCCGGGCCAGCGCCTTCGCGTCACCCACCTGGACGGCGGCTTCCCGTTCCAAGAGAAGAGTGGCGATGGCATCGAAGTTGAACACGTGGGGGCCGAATATCACCGGCACCCCTTGGGCCGACGCTTCCAGCATGTTGTGACCGCCCCGGGGCACCAGGCTGCCGCCGATGAAGGCCACGTCGGCCACACCGAGGAAGAGCGGCAGCTCGCCCATGGTGTCGCCCAGGAAAACCTGGGTACCTGCCTCGCACGCCTCTTCCTTGGCGCGCCGCGCCAGCGTGAACCCGCGTCGGCGCACCAGCGCCGCCACCCGATCGAACCGCTCGGGATGGCGCGGCACCAGCACCAACAAGGCGGCGGGCACCCGCTCGAGAACGCGGGCATGGGCATCGAGCACCGCCTCCTCTTCCCCTTCGTGGGTACTGGCCGCGACCCAGATCGGCCGGTGTTCGCCCCACAGGCGACGGATCACCTGTACCTGCTCCTGCAGGCTCGCCGGCAAGCGTTGATCGAATTTGATGCTGCCGGTCACCGACACCCGCGCCTCGGGCACCCCCAAAGAAATGAATCGACGAGCATCCTCGGGCGACTGGGCGGCCACTTTGGAAAGACGCGCGAAAGCGCCGCGGGCAAAGCCGCCCAAGCGCGCATAACCCCGGGCCGAGCGTTCCGACAGCCGCCCGTTGGCCAGCAGCACCGGAACGGCACGCGTTTCGCATTCGGCAAGCAGGTTGGGCCAGATCTCCGTCTCCACCAACACCAGCAGGCAGGGGCGCACGCGCTCCAGAAAAGGGCGCAAGCACCAGGGCAGATCGTAAGGGAAGTAACGGTGAAACACTTCGTCGCCGAACAACCGGCGCACCCGCTCCGATCCTGTGGGGGTGGTGGTGGTGAGGGTGACCGGCAGTTCCGGTCGATGGCGCAGCAGATGTCGCACGAGGGGCGCCACCGCCTGCACCTCGCCCACGGAGACGGCATGGATCCAGACGCCCCCGGGGGCCGGCGCGCCCTCGAAACGCCCGAACCGCTCTCCCAGGCGCTTGCGATAGGCCGGTGCCCGCAGGCTGCGCCACAGCAGGCGCAACACCACCAGCGGGAGCATCAGGTGAAGCAGAAAGGTGTAGATGCGCATGGGTTCAGCCGCGGGACAGCACCGATTCGACCAACGCTGCGTTCTGCCGCAGATGGCCCGGATCGATGGTGCCTACGATGAGGGCGCTTACGCCGGGCAGGGAGAAGACATGGGCCATGGCGGCGCGAACGCCGTCGATGCCGCGAACGTGACCGCTGCTCAATCCCTTCTTCACCAACACCCCTTTGCCGGCGGCGGCCGCGGCTTCGAACACCGGTCGCTCTTCATCGTACTCTGGATTGGCAGTGGCCATCACCACGTCGAGCCTGCGCACCGCCTCCAGGCCGCCTTCCACCGTCTTGGACGAAATGCCGTGGCTGCGGATCCACCCCTTTTCCTTGAGCAGTTCGAGGGCATCCACCACCCCCTCCTCGCGCAGGATGCGCAGATCCTCGCCGTTGGAATGGATGAGCACACAGTCGAGATAGTCGGTGCGCAGCGCCCGCAAGCTCGACTCCACCGAAGCGATGGTGAAATCGTGGGAAAAGTCGAAACGGGAGCGTCCGTCCTCGAAAATCTCCCCCACTTTGGAGACGATGACCCACGCATCACGCGGCCCTGGGAGCAACCGTCCCAGCCGCTCCTGGCTGGTGCCATAGGCCGGAGCGGTGTCGATGAGGTTGATGCCCAGTTCCCGGGCCAGTGTCAGCAATTCACGCACCCGGCCATCGTCGGGCAGTTCGAATCCCTGAGGGTATTTCACCTGCTGGTTGCGGCCGATCTTCACCGTACCCAACCCCAAAGGACTGACCCGAATGCCGGTGTCGCCCAAGGCTCTCAACTCCATACGCATTCCTCCCACGGCGGTGCGGCCGGCGGCGGCGGGGGCAACGGAAGGCGCGCGTCGCCCCCGGTGGGCTCCAACTCTGAAAGGGTATCGAGCACCCGATCGGCCACCCGTGGCGCGAAAGCCAGCTTGGTGGGCCAGGTGACCATGACCGCCCCCCGACGCGCGAAGAAGAGATCGTCGGGCCGACGGCCGTCGGGGGTGGCGGCCTCGGCCCGGTCGATGCGAAAGGCGGCCCAACTCAGGCCGTCGAACGCCATCCAGGGCAGGAGCGCCTCCAGCTCGCGCCGCGCCACGGCCAACTGTTCTTCGGTGGTGCGCTCCACGCCGCGCTCGGCCAGCTGCCCCCCCAGGTACCAGACGGTTTCGCCGCGCGCGTCGAAGTGGCTGGTGATGGTGAGGCGAGGATTGCGGCCCGCGCCCAGGGCATGGGCATAGACCGCCGGCAGGCGACCGCGCACCATGACCATGTGCAGCGGCCGCCGCTGCATGGGCAGATCATCGATTCCCAAAGCGTCGAGCAGGGCCGCGTTGCCGGCGCCGGCGGCCAGTAGAAGACGGCGGGGCCGCAGAATCACGCCGTCGGCCTCCACCCGCCCCTCCGAGAGCCGCAGCGCCTGGGCCGGGCAACGACCACAAGCGCCTTCCCCCTGGCGCGCCAGCTCCGCGATGAGCGCGGGCAGATTCAATACCGGTTCGTCCAGCCGATACAAAACACCCCGGAAAGCCGGGGCATCGAAGGGCGGCGGCCCCTCGCCGCGCGCCACGGGCGCCACCCGGCTGCGCATGGCCCGGCTGCCGAAGAAGCCGGCCAAGGCGGCGGTCAGGCCGCCGTCGCCCCACAGATATTGATGCGGCGAGAGGAGCGGCACCCGGGTCAGGTCCAGTTCCCCCCGGCCTTCGAGACAGGCGCGCCAGCGGGCGGGCATCTCGCCGATGGCCCGGGCGGCGCGCGACAACCGGCCGCCGAGGGCGTATTTGGTACCGCCGTGGATGATGCCCTGAGCGGCGACGGTCTGGCCGCCGCCCAGGGCCGAGGATTCGAGAAGCAGGGCCGAATAGCCGGCGGCCCGAGCCCTGAGCAGGGACCAGAGGCCGGCGATGCCACCACCGATGACGAGCAGATCGGGTTGGAGCACCATGGTTCAGCGCACCCTCACCACCTTCACTGGGCCCCAGCCACGGCGGGGGCCAGGCGGCTGCGGCGGATCACGCGGGTCATTTCGGCGCTCTCCGGTTCATGCGTTCGACGATGGCGGTGGTGGAAACGCCGTCGAGATAGCTCAATACCCGCACCTCGCCGCCGGCTTCGCGAACACATCGACCACCGGGAATGGCGTCGGGATCGTTGTCGCCCCCTTTCACCAGCAGATCGGGCTTGAGACGACAGATGAGCCGTTCGGGCGTCTCTTCCTCGAACGGCACCACCCAGTCCACGAACCCCAGAGCGGCCAGCACCCGCATGCGTTGTGCGAGCGGGTTGACGGGCCGACCCGGCCCTTTGAGGGCCCGCACCGTCGCGTCGGCGTTCACCGCAACGATGAGGCGGTCGCCGAGCCGACTCGCCTCTTCCAGATAGGTGACGTGACCGGCATGGAGGAGATCGAAGCAGCCGTTGGTGAAGACGATGCGTTCGCCTCGCGCCCGCGCCGCCGCCACCAGCGCCATGAGCCGTGTTTCGTCCACGATGCCGTGTTCGGCCAGCCGTTGTGCTTCTAGACGTGATGCCAGCTCCTCGGGCGTCACCCCGGCGGTGCCCAGCTTGCCCACCACCACTCCGGCCGCCAGGTTGGCCAACGCGGTGGCGGCCGCCATCGACTCTCCCGCCGCCAGTGCCGCGGCCAGGACGGCGATGACGGTGTCCCCGGCGCCGGTGACGTCGAACACCTCCCGCGCCCGCGTGGGGAGGTGGTGCACCGCGCCGTCCCGATCCACCAGGGTCATGCCCTCCTCGCCCCGGGTGACCAACAGATGGTCCAGATCCAACCGCCGACACATTTCGAGCGCCCGCGCCTCCAGGACGGCCTCGTCCGGGCAGGAACCGGCCACCGCCTCGAACTCGGCCCGGTTGGGCGTGAGCAGCGTGGCCCCTGCGTAGGAAGCGAAATCGCGCCCCTTGGGATCCACCAGCACCGGCACGCCGGCACGCCGCGCCGCTTCGATCCAGGGACGGGCATCGCCCAGGGTGCCTTTGCCGTAATCCGACAGCACCACCGCCTCTTGACCCGGCAACAAATCCCGGTACCGCGCAAGGAGCGACGCCGGATCGTGACCGGGAAATCCGTCTTCGAAATCGAGACGGATGAGCTGCTGATGGCGACTCAGCACCCGCAGCTTGGTGATGGTGGGGTAGCGACCGTCCCGCACCAAGCGGGTGCGCACGCCCCCCGCCAGCAGCCGCTCTTCCAACCGGTCCGCCGCTTCGTCTTCTCCGGTGAGCGCCACCAGCGTAGTCTGCACGCCGAGGGCCGCCAGATTGTGCGCCACGTTACCGGCACCGCCCGGGCGCCCTTCCTCGTCACGCACATGGACCACAGGCACCGGTGCTTCCGGAGAGATGCGCCGGGTGTCGCCGTGCCAGTAGCGATCCAGCATGAGGTCGCCCGCCACCAGGACCCGGGCTTTCTTGAATTCGGGCAGTCTGCGCACGGGTCAGAAACGGACGGCGAGCTCGGCCCGGCCGCCGTACTGGCTTCCGGTGCCGCCCAACCCAACGACGACACCGAGCTTCAGGTGGAGCGGCTCGGCCACCGGCCAGAGCAGCTCCGGCACCAGAGTGAACTGGTTGAAATCGGAAAGGTCGCCGAGATAGGCCAGCTCGACGGCCGGGTAAACCGAACCCCAAGGATGGAAAACCACCGCCCCGCGCAGATCCAGCGCGAGGAATGAGTCCTTGTTGCCGCCGGGATAGATGTCGTCCGAATTCCAGTAGTAGCGGACGCCGGCATTGCCCAATACTTCACCGAATCCATGCATGCGGTCGAACCGCACACCAAGGTGCATCAGGTTCCCGGTGTGGTTGAACGGATCGTTGCGGCCGTCGTCTGGATTGTATTTGGTGGTATCCAACCGGTCGGCCTTGGTCCCCAATCCCAGATAGTAGCCCAGGTCGAATCCCCGATCGGCGGCGAAGACCAGTTGGTGCTCGAAAGTGAGGGTGGCGAAGTCGTATACGCCGCCGCTGCCTTCGATGTCGATTTCGGTATCGGGAGGATAACCCTGCCCCGGCTTGATGACGGCATCCCCTTCGGTGCGGAAAGGCCAGGCCAATCGGAGACGAAAACGCTCCATGAACGGCACCGAAAGCTCCGCGGCGGCGGTCCAGCCGTCGAACCGATCCACCTCGTCCAACTCCATGTCGTGGAAGCTTTCATAGCCGAGCCGCATCGTCACCCGATCGTCCGTGGCCGCCCTCAGGGTCAACAACGGCTCGGGCGCTTGCGCCGACACCCGCGCGACGAAGAGGACGAGCCATAGAACCAATAGAAAACTCGGCGCTGCGTTCGTTTTCATGACGTTTCGTTCTCCAGCAAAGCTTGCAACGCCCGGCTCGATTGGGCCCGCCGCCGAAAGACCGCCTTGCGACGCGCATCCCAGGCGACCGCTTCCAGATAAGACCGAAGCAAAGGCTCCAGACCCAAGGCGCGCAACTTCCGGCCGTGGCCGCCTCCACCGTACAGATGGCGAAAATTGCGCACCCGCCGGGCGTCGGAGAGAGGACCGCGCTTGAAGCGGATGTCCTGCAGATCGATGAGCCCGAGCCGACCGTCGTCGCATAATAATACATTGCCCGGATGGACCGATCGGAAATAGACCCCTTTCTCGTGCAACTCGGCCATGAAGACCGCCAGCCTTTCGACCGTGCCCAGGATGTCATCTCCCTCGAAGACGGCGGAAAGCGGCCGTCCCGGCAACATCCGGTATTGCACGGCGTATCTCGACAAATGGGGAATGTGGTACAAGGCCTCCACCTGCGGCACGGGAATGCCGATCCGACTCAGCCGCTTCGCATTGGCGGCGAACCGGCGGTGATAAGGCCGGATCCTCGCCGAACTCAACAGCCGCTTGGTCCGGAACAGTTTGAGCATACGTGCTTCGGGCAACCGCCAAACCTTGACGCCGTGGGCATCTCGTTCGACGACCCGGGCCCCGGCCACGAGCGATTCGTACTCCGCTTCGGTCAGCCGACGACTTCTCACGACTTGATGAGCACATAAGTGCTCCAGATGGACCAGCCCGGCAACATCCGCACCCGTGCTTCGATGCGGAAACCGGCCTCGACGAACTCCTCTTCCACCGTGTCGGGTGACTGGACGAAACGGTCTTGAAAAGCATGCCGGTATTCCACTTCTCCCCGCGCTCGCGCGCGCTCCAGCCGGCGACGACGTCGCCCCTGGCGGTTGTCGTCGAGCCACAGGGAAATGCACAAGCTCTTCCGGGTCACCCGGCGAAGCTCGCGCAACAAGCGCAACCGGTCTTCCCGCTCGCCGATGTGGTGCAAAAGGCGAATGCATACGATGCCGTCAACGGAATCGTCCGCCAGCGCGACATGGAAAGCTGAGGTCTGCACCAAAGCGAACCGTTCGAGCAACTCGGGCGGCTGGAAACGGCGGGCCACCGCCAGCATGCCGCCGCTGTAATCACCGGCCAGCAGAACGCGGGTGGGATCTTCGCTCAGAAGGGGCCAGAACCGACCGGCACCGCACGGCAGATCCAACACCACCTTGGGGTCCCCCGCCCGTTTCAAGGCACGGCGGATCATTCGCTCCTCCTGCCAGTGGGAAAGGCGCCGGCGCAAGCTCTCTCGATGTTTGTGAAAATAGCGCCGGGCCTGCGCTTCGGTGTAGAGCGCGGAAAACGGCAACTCTTTCGATTTCGGCATCGTCCCTTTTGATTTCATCTTCGATCGGAAACAAGCTGGTTGCGGTACAGGCGGGCGTATTCTCCTCCCGTCTGGATGAGACGACAATGGGTTCCCGACTCGACGATACGGCCGTCCCGGACCACCAGAATGAGGTCGGCCTGTTCTATGGTGGAGAGCCGATGGGCGATAACCAGCGTGGTACGGTCGGCGGTGAGTCGGCCGAGCGCCTCTTGCACCAGCCGTTCCGACACCGCATCCAAGGCGGAGGTGGCCTCATCCAACACCAGCACAGGGGCGTCCTTGTAGAGGGCGCGAGCGATGGCGATGCGCTGGCGTTGGCCTCCCGACAGACGCACGCCGTCTTCTCCCACCAGGGTATCGAACCCTTCGGGCAGCTCGCGGATGAACTCCAGCGCATGGGCGGCGGCCGCCGCCCGTTCCAGCCGGCCCCGATCCACTCGGTCCGCCCCGTAGGCGATGTTGGCCGCCACGGTGTCGTTGAACAACACCGATTCCTGGCCGACCCAAGCGATGTGGCGCCGTAAATCGGACAGTCGCAGCTCGCGCAAATCCACGCCATCGAGGGTGATCCGCCCTCCGACCGGGTCGTAGAAACGGGGAATGAGCATGGCGATGGTGGTCTTGCCGCTACCCGAGGGCCCCACCAGGGCCACGGTACGGCCGGCCGGCACCGTGAAATCGACCCCATCGAGGGCGTCTCTTTCTCCTTCGGGGTAGCGGAAACGCACCTTTTCGAACCGGATCTCGCCGCGCACGACGTCGAGGGTCCGGGTTCCGGTGTCCTTTTCCGCTTCTTCGTCGATGAATCCGAAGACACTCTCCGCTCCGGCCAACCCGCTCTGCAACGGCTGGTTGATGGCCGTGAGCCTTTTGATGGGTGCGAACAGCAACCCCATGGCGGCGAAGAAGGAGACGAACTCGCCCACGCTCATGGGTTCCACACCGGCCTGGCCGGTGCCGGCATAGATGAGCAGGGCGATCATCACCGCCCCGATGAACTCCACCACCGGCACCGCCGTGGCGTCCGCCACACGGCTCTTGAAATTGTAGCGCCGGACCCAGTTGGCCAGCTTCTGGAATCGGCGCCGCTCGTAGTCCTGCCCCCCATAGACCTTGACGATGCGGTGGCCGCGCGTGGCCTCTTCCAGAGCATGGGTCATCTCGCCCATGGTGCGCTGCACGTTGCGACTGGCCTGGCGCATCCGCTTGGAAATGAAGCGCACGAAGGCGAGCATCACCGGCAGCAGGATGGAGACGATGAGGGTGAAGCGCCAGTTGAGCCAGAGCATGTACAGCAACAGCCCCGCCACGGCGATGGAGTCTCTCACCAGCACGGTGAGCACCTTGGTGGCGGCGGTGGTCACCTGGGTGACGTCATAGGTGGCCTTGGTGATGATGTTGCCGGTGGCGTGGGCGTCGAAATAGGCGGCGGGCAGTTCCACCAGCCGGTCGAACATCTCCCGCCGCAGATCCAGCACCACTTTGCCCCCTACCCATTGGAACGCCACCCGGCTGAGAAAATTGGACAGGCCCCGAACCAGGAACAGGAGCAGCAGCAGGATGGGCGACCAGAAGAGGTATTCGGGATCCCGTTCCACGAACGTCCCGTCCAGCAGCGGCTTGAGCAAGGATGGGATGGCCGGTTCGGTGAGGGCCAGGACCACGACGAAGAAGAGCCCCGTGACGAAGGGACGCCAATAGGGCTTGACGTAACTGAGCAGGCGCAGGTAGAGCCCCGCGCCCCGGCTTTCCGGCCGTTTCGTCATCGGGGATAGATGGGCGGGTCGGAGCGGTTGGGGCGGGTGCGGAAGCGACGGTGGATCCAAAGATACTGCTCCGGCGTCTCCCGCACCCAGGCTTCCACCATGCGGTTCACGCGCCGGGTATCCGCCTCGAGATCACCGCTGGGAAAGCCGGTCCAGGCGGGTTCCAGAACCAGGTCGTAACCCCGGCCGTCGGACCGCCGAAGGGCGCGAAAAGGCACCACGGCGGCGCCGGTCATGCGCGCCAGCTTGGCGGTGGCGGCATTGGTGGAGGCGGGCGTACCAAAGAAATCCACGAAGACGGCTTCACGACGGGAACTGTTCTGATCCACAGCATACCATACCGCTTTGCCGGCCCGGAGCGCACGCAACAACGCGCGCACGTCGCGGCGTTCCACTTGGCCGTCCAGATAGCGCCCCCGCGCCCGGTACATGATCCAATCCATCACCGGATGGTTCGCCTTGCGGTAGAGGGCGACGAAGGGCACCCGGTGGGCCAGCAGACGGCCGCCGAGCTCGGGACTGTTGAAATGGGCCGAGAGCAGCAACACCCCCTTGCCGCGGGCGAGGGCCGCCTCGAGATGCTCCAACCCGCGGATCTCGCCGAAACCACCCGGTCGCGCCTCCAGCCGGCGCCGAGGCGCCCACCAAGCGAAAGGCACCTCCAGAAAGGCGATGCCCAGATTTTCGAAGTGCCGCCTGAGCAACGCCTCCCGCCAAGCGGAGTCGCGGTCGGGGAAACAGAGCCCGATGTTGATCCGAGCGATTTCCCGCCGCCGAGGCAGGAGACGGGCATACAAACGCCCCAAGGGCGGCCCCAAGCGCAACACCCACTCGTAAGGCAGCCACCCCGCCAGGCGCATGAGCCCCACCCCCAGCCAACCGGGCCAGTATTTCGGATGCCACAGGGGCGCCGATGGCGCCTTCATCCTTCGTCCAACGCCTCCAGGCAAAGCCGCAGCCCTTCCCGCCAATGGGGCAGCGCCACGCCGAAGACGCGCCACAACCTGGAACAGTCGAGCACCGACCAGGCGGGACGAGCCGCCGGCGTGGGGTAGTCCGCGGTGTCGATGGGCCGAACCTCGCAACGGCGGCCCAACCCCTCGGCGATGGCGCACGCGAATTCGTGCCAACTCGCCCAGCCGGCCGCGGCCATGTGGTATAGGCCGCCGCGGTCGCCGAAACGGAAACCCGCCGGATCGCGGCACTGCACCAGCACCTGGGCGGTCGCCTCGGCGACGTGGCGCGCCCAGGTGGGGCTGCCGAACTGATCGGCCACCACCCCGATCTCGTCCCGTTCCGCCATCAACCGGCGCATGGTGAGCAGGAAATTGCGCCCGCGCGCGGCATAAACCCAGGCCAACCTGAAGACGAGACAATCGGCGCCGGAGGTCAGGAGCGCCCGCTCGCCCTCCAACTTGGTACGGCCATAGACCCCCAAGGGACGTGTGGGAGCCGACTCCGGCAGAGGACGGTCCCCTTCTCCGGGAAACACATAGTCGGTGGAGTAGTGGACCACAGGAAATCCCGCCCGAGCCGCCGCCCGACCCAGAACGGCCACCGCCTCAGCGTTCACCCGCCGCGCCGCTTCCGGTTCTTCCTCCGCCCGGTCAACCTGGGTGTAGGCAGCGGCGTTGACCACCAACCGCGGCGCCAACTGTTCGAGCAGCGTTTCGATGGCGGCGCCATCGGTCAAATCGAGGGGGTGCTCCGCATTTCCCCGCCCCGCCGTGATCACCTCGCCCAAGGTGGAAAGGGTTCGACGCAGCTCCCAGCCCACCTGGCCGGCCGGTCCCAGCAGCAGAATCCGCGGCCTCATGGCGCATAGACCGGCAATCGATCTTCCGGCAACTCGGCCAGGAGGGGCGCCTCGCGATCCCTGGCGGAGAGGACGGGCGGCCCCACCACCGGCCAGTCGATGGCGATCGCCGGATCGTCCCAGCGAACGGAGCCTTCGGCCTCGGGGTGATAGAAATCGGAACACTTGTAGGCGAACAGCGCGTGCTCACCGGTCACCAGATAACCGTGACCGAACCCCGGCGGCACCCAGAACTGGCGGCGGTTCTCGCCCGAAAGGATCACCCCGGTCCAGCGCCCGAAAGTGGGCGAACCCCGCCGCAAATCCACTGCCACATCGAAGACTTCGCCCTGCAGCACTTGCACCAGCTTGCCCTGGGCGTGGGGGTGTTGGAAGTGGAGTCCCCGCAGCACGCCATGGCCGGAATAGGCGAGATTGTCCTGCACGAACCGCTCCGGCAGACCCGCTTCGGCGTAACGGACCGCATGCCAGCTCTCCATGAACCAGCCCCGCGCATCACCGTGGATCACCGGCTCGAAAACGAGCACGCCTGGAATCTCCGTCTCGATGATCTTCACAGGATGTCCTCCTCGAGGATCTCCATCAGATAGGCACCATAGCCGCTGTTTCGCAACTTGGCGGCCTGTCGCTTCAACTCGGCGCTGTCGATCCAGCCCTGACGCCAAGCGATCTCCTCCGGACAGCAGACCTTGAGCCCTTGGCGCCGCTCCAGGGTCTGGATGAAATGGGCGGCGTCGATCAAGGCGTCGTGGGTGCCCGTGTCCAGCCAGGCCATTCCACGGCCCAACACTTCCACCGCCAATCGACCTTCTTCGAGGTAGATCCGGTTCAGATCGGTGATCTCCAACTCGCCTCGGGCCGAAGGACGGATGGTGCGGGCCAACTCCACCACTCGAGCGTCATAGAAATAGAGGCCGGTCACCGCATACCGGGAACGAGGACGCGTCGGCTTTTCCTCGATGTGCACCGCCCGCCGTTCCTCGTCGAACGTCACCACGCCGTAACGCTCGGGATCCTGCACCGGATAAGCGAAAACGGTGGCCCCTTCGTCGCGGTCGGCCGCCCGCTCGAGCAGAGGCACCAGCTCGTGCCCGTAGAACAGATTGTCCCCCAGAATCAGGGCGCAGCGATCGCCGTCGATGAACGACTCGCCGATGAGGAAAGCCTCGGCCAGCCCGCGGGGTTCGGGTTGGACCGCGTAGTCGAGACGCACCCCCCATCGCTTTCCGTCGCCGAGCAGTTGGCGGAACAGCGGCGTGTCCCTGGGGGTGGAGATCACCAGGATGTCGCGGATGCCGGCCAGCATCAGGGTGCTCAGCGGGTAATAGATCATGGGCTTGTCATAGACCGGCAAGAGCTGCTTGGAGATCCCGAGGGTGGCCGGATAGAGCCGGGTGCCCGAACCGCCGGCGAGAACGATCCCTTTCATGCCACCACCCCCAGGCGCTCGCCTCGATAGCTGCCGTCGAGCACCCGACGGCACCAGCGATCGTTTTCCAGGTACCAGCGCACCGTCTTTTCGAGCCCGCTCTCGAAGGTCTCCCTCGGCCTCCAGTCGAGTTCACGCGCCATCTTTCCGGCGTCGATGGCATAGCGCAGATCGTGGCCGGGGCGGTCGGCCACATGGGTGATCAGATCCCGATACCGCGCCACGCCCTGCGGCTTGTCCGGGGCCAAGGATTCCAGCAGATCGCAAATCCGCTCCACCACCTCCAGATTGGTCTTTTCATTGTGGCCCCCGATGTTGTAGGTCTCACCCACGCGACCCGCCTCCAGCACCCGCAAAAGGGCATGCACGTGGTCCTCCACATAGAGCCAGTCCCGGACCTGGTCGCCGGCGCCGTACACCGGCAGCGGCCGGCCCGCGCGGGCGTTGAGGATCATCAGCGGGATCAGCTTCTCGGGAAACTGGTAGGGGCCATAATTGTTGGAGCAGTTGGTGACGAGCACCGGCAAACCGTAGGTGCGGTGCCACGCCCGCACCAAGTGGTCCGAGCCGGCCTTGCTGGCCGAGTAGGGTGAACTGGGACGGTAGGGGGTCTCCTCGGTGAAGAGCCCTCCATCCGTGCCCAGGTCGCCGTAGACCTCGTCCGTAGAGACGTGGTGGAAGCGGAACCCTTCCCCGGCCTCGCCGCCCAGTTCGTTCCAGTACCCCCGGGCCACCTCCAGCAGCACGCTGGTGCCCACCAGGTTGGTGCGGACGAACTCGGCCGGCCCGTCGATGGAACGGTCCACGTGGGATTCGGCGGCCAGGTGCATGACGGCATCCGGCTTGTGCTCCCGGAACACCCGGGCCACCTCCGGGCGGTCGCAGATGTCCACCCGCTCGAACCGGTAGCGGGGATGGCCCTCGGCGCCGGGCAAGGATTCCAGGTTGCCGGCATAGGTGAGCTTGTCCAGATTGACCACCGTCCAATCGGTGTGCGCCAACAGGTGGCGGACCACGGCGGATCCGATGAATCCGGCACCACCCGTGACCAGAAGGGTTTTCACGATACGGACTCCTTGGTGACCAGGATCTCTTCCATCACCAAGTATTGCAGATCCGACCCGAAGAACATCTCCAGCGCGTCTTGCGGGGAACAGACCATGGGCTCGCCGCGCCGGTTGAGGGAGGTGTTGAGCACCACGCCGTTGCCAGTGAGCCTCTCCAGCGCCTCGATCAGCGCGTAGTAACGGGGATTGGTGTCGCGGGTCACCACCTGGGCGCGGGCGGTGCCGTCCTCGTGCACCACCTCGGGCACCCGCTCCTTCCAGCCCTCGCCCACGTCGAAGGTGATGGTCATGTAGGGGGCGGGATGGGTGCTCTGCAGCATGTCGGGCGCCACCCGGTCGAG
>CAYOJM010000045.1:0-3199 GCA_964404295.1 uncultured Sedimenticola sp.
CAGGAAGAACGCCACCACCAGGTCGTCCCCCTCCAGCGCCCACTCCAATTCCTTCACCTGCACCCGCAGGGCGCGGCGGTCCATCTCCAGGCCGGCCCGTTCCAGCCCCTCGCGCCAGGGGGCCGTCTCCGCCAGCGCGGCCGACTCCCGCACCGCCGCCTCACCCTCCGGCAGCAGGCAGCTTCCTGCGCGGCCCCAGAGGGGGCCCGTGGGGTGGACCTCCCCTGCTGCCAGCCGCCGCTCCAGGGTGTCGTCGCCCTCGGCGCGGAACTGGGCGCGGCTCCCCTCGGGCTGCAACACCTCGCCGGGCAACGCACGGTTCCAGTCGCCCCGGGCCACCCGTTCCGCCAGCACCAAGTTGAAGAGAAAGGCGCGGGCCGCCGAGAGCCAGATGGCGCGCTGCTCACGCGGTACCCGGCGCTGCTCGCCCCGGAACAGGGCCAGGGCCCGATCCAGGTTGCCGCCCTCCCGGCCGAACCGCTGGCTGCCGAACCAGTTGGGCGCACCCGCCTCGCCGATGCGCTGCAGCCGCTCCGCCAGCAGGTCGGGGTCGCCCCGGAAGCCGCGCACCCGGATGAGGAAGCGGTTGCCACGCAGGGCGCCACGGCGCAGCTTCCGGTGGTGGCGGGCGGCCGAGAGCACGGCGAGGCGGTCGTCCTCCAGGGCGGAAAGGTCGGGGTCGGCCCGGCCCGGCAGGTGGACGGAGAAGGTCTGGACGGCGACGGCGTTGCGGTCCTTCAGGCCCGCCCAGCTCACCTCCCGCGGCCGCACGCCCGCCGCACGGGCGATGCGGCGGGCCGCCTCCACGGTGTTGAGGTTGCGCTTGCGCACCCGCAACAGGAGGTGCTCGCCTTCGCCGGAAGGCCCGAACCCCAGCACCTCCTCCACCCGGAAGTCTTCTGGCGCGGCACGCAGCCTGCCGCTGCCCACCACGCCGCCCCAGGCACGCGGCAGGTCGAGGGTGGGATCAGCCACCGGCCAGCAGCACCACCGCATGGGCGGCAATGCCCTCGCCGCGCCCGGTGTAGCCCATCTTCTCGGTGGTGGTGGCCTTCACGTTGACCCGCTCGACACCCACCTGTAGATCCGCCGCCAGCTTCTCGCGCATGGCCCCGATGTGGGGCCCCAGGCGCGGCTGCTGGGCGATGACGGTGCAGTCCAGGTTGCCCACCCTCAGCCCCCGCTCCGAGATCGCCTCCACCACCTTGCGCAGCAGAATGCGGCTGTCCACGTCCTTCCAGGCGTCGTCGCTATCGGGAAAGTGGCGGCCGATGTCCCCCAGGGCCGCCGCCCCCAGCAGGGCGTCGCAGATGGCGTGGACGAGCACGTCGCCGTCGGAGTGGGCCACCAGGCCCTGGTGGTGGGGGATGGTCACGCCGCCGATCACCACCTGGTCGCCGGGGCCGAAGCGGTGGGCGTCGAAGCCGTGGCCGACTCGGATGTCCGTCATGATCCAAACCTTGAAGAACCGGGAAGAATGGCCTTATGTTACCTTTCACGCATGCGTTTTTCCCCGGAAACTCCTACCCCATGAGCAAGCACACAGGCGAGACGCAAGTGGAATCCGGCCACCGCCCCCGACAGCGACCGGGGCGGAGCGGCCGGCCCGCCCCGGCCGGCGTCCAGCCCCGTCCGGGACGGGCCGTCACCGGCGCCGACGACTGGCAGCGGACCCTGAATCACGCCGTGGAGGCGCTGCGCGACCCCGGCTGGGGCGTCATCGACGGCTTCCTGCCCGACTCCCTCTGGCGGGAGCTGGCGCGGCAGGCCCGGGAGGGCTTCGAGCGGGGCGACTTCCACCCCGCCGGCATCGGCGAAGGCGCCGCGGTGACCGCCGGCGTGCGCGGCGACGCCATCCGCTGGCTCTACCCACAGGCGGCGCAGGGCGCGGAGCGGGCCTTCTGGGAGCGTATCGAACAGCTCCGGCTCGCCATCAACCGCAACCTCTGGCTGGGGCTGATGGAGTACGAATGCCACTACGCACGCTATCCCGAGGGCGCCTTCTACCAGCGCCACGTTGACCGCCTGCGCGACCGGCCCGAGCGCACCGTGACCCTCATCACCTACCTCAACGAAGGGTGGACCGAGGCGGACGGCGGCGCCCTGCGCATCTTCCCCCAAGGCTCGGAACCAGTGGAGATCCCACCCCTGGGCGGCCGCGCCGTGATCTTCCTGAGCGAGGAACTGGAGCACGAAGTGCTGCCCGCCCGCCGCCCGCGCCTGGCCCTCACCGGCTGGTTCCGCCGCCGCGCCTACCAGGGCAGGCTGGTCTGAATTGGCCGCGCCGCCGCCCCTCTTCGACAGCCACTGCCACCTGGACTTCCCGGAGTTCGACCCCGACCGCGACCCGGTGATCCGGCGCGCCCGCGCCGCCGGCGTGGTGGGCTTCGTCGTCCCCGGCACCACCCGCGCCCGCTGGGAAAGGCTGCTGGAGATCACCGGCGCCTACCACGACCTGCACCCGGCCCTGGGCCTCCACCCCTGGTTCATGGGCGAACACCGGCCCGGCGACCTGGAGAAACTGAGGCGCCTGGCCGAAGCCACCCGCCCCGTGGCCATCGGCGAGATCGGCCTGGATTTTCAGCTGAAAGAGTACGACGCCAAGTCCCAGCTCGAACTGTTCCAGGCCCAGCTTCGCATCGCCGCCGAGCTGGACCTGCCGGTGATCCTCCACGTGCGCAAGGCCCACGAACCCGTGCTGAAGGCCCTGCGCCAGGTGAAGGTGCCCGGCGGCGTCTGCCACGCCTTCAACGGCAGCCTGCAGCAAGCAGAGCGCTACATGGAACTGGGATTCCGCTTCGGCTTCGGCGGCATGCTCACCTACCCCAACGCCCACCGCCTGCACAGACTTGCGCGGGAACTGCCGCTGGAACACATTGTGCTGGAGACCGACGCACCGTCCATGGCGGGGGTGAAACACCGGGGAGAACGGAACAGCCCGGAGTACCTGCCGGAGGTATTGGAGAAACTGGCGGAGATTCGGGGGGAAAGCAAGGAGAGCTTGGCCGAGGCGACTACGGCGAACGCGATGAGGATGCTCGGGATTGGGGGCTAGCGTCCCCCATCAGCTACGCTGCTTTTTGGCGTCGGCTGGATGAGTTGGTTACGTTTCTTTTCTTCCAACCCAGTAATCCGGCTTTCTGTGCTGATGCGCCACAGCGATTATAAGAATATGATCTGATTCCACGGAGTACAGAAG
>CAYOJM010000046.1:0-12510 GCA_964404295.1 uncultured Sedimenticola sp.
GTCACCTATGACGCCATCACCACCGGCGACCAGCCGGTGCTCAAGGCGGTGGTGGGATTGACCGCGGTGCTCTTCGTGCTGGTGCTGATCCTCAACGACATCCTCTACAAGGTGGTGGACCCGAGGGTGAGTTTGAAATGAGCACTGTCGGGCACTTCGTAGCAGAGGCCGTGAGGTTCTGGGAAGGCGGTTGCGGGACCGCTGTGAATGCATCCATGCACGCTCGGCCTCGGCATCCCTGCCTCGGATGTTCCGCAACCGCCTTCCCAGAGCCTCTTCAAGACCTCCAGCGCCGAACTTCTGAAAGCACTTCCCGGGCCGTCTGGTGGGACGTCGGAGGCCAGGGATGGCCGACGTCGAGCGTACAAGGATGTACTCGTAGCGATCCCACCAGACGTCCCGGGAAGTGCTCGACGGCTGAAAAAGGGTTCATACCTTTCTGGCAGGACGAATGAAACCCACGAAAGAACGGACCTCCCTCTGGGCCAAGGCCTGGTACAAATTCCGGCGCGACCGCGTCGGCATGGCCGCCCTGGGCGTGGTGCTGGTCTATCTCCTCGTCGCGCTGGGGGTGTGGCTGGGCCTGTGGGGCCAGGGCTGGAGCCAAGTGGACGGCCCCATGTGGGCGCCCCCCGGCCCGGACCACTGGCTGGGGACCAACATCATCGGCCAGGACATTTTCGAACGGGCCGTCTACAGCACCCGCACCGCCTTCGAAGTGGGCCTGGTGGTGGCGGTGCTTTCCACCTTGCTCGGAGGGGTGCTGGGCGCCCTGGCCGGCTATTTCAGCAACCGCTGGACCGACGAGCTCATCCTCTGGCTGATGGGCGTGCTCGACGCCATGCCGTTCTTTCTATTCGTCGCAGCGCTGGCCTACGCCCTGCAAGGGAACCCCTACGCCATGCACATCGCCATGATCGCCACTTTCTGGACCACGACGGCGCGACTGGTGCGGGGTGAGGTGATCAAGCTCAAGAATCTGGAGTTCGTGGAAGCGGCACGCGCCATCGGCCTGCCGCGGCGGCTCATCATCTTCCGCCACATCCTCCCCAACACGTTCCACATCCTGCTGGTGCAGGCCACCATCGTCTTCGTCAGCGCCATCAAGTCGGAGGTGATCCTCAGTTTTCTGGGGTTGGGCGTCACCGACGGCGTCTCCTGGGGATTGATGATCGCCGAATCCACCCAGGAGGTGCAGGCGGGCCACTTCTCCAACTTCATCACCGCCTCCACTTTCCTCTTCGTGCTGGTGATGGCCTTCAACCTCTTCGCCGACGCCCTGCAGGACGCCTTGGACCCCAAGCAGGTGAGCGCATGACCCTTTCAATCCAACCCGACGACACGCGTTCCGATCCTTTGCTTCGCGTTCGGGACCTCACGGTGGCGTTCGACACCGACCAGGGCGCGGTGCGCGCCGTGGACCGGGTGAGCTTCGATCTCATGCCGGGGGAAACCCTCGGGCTGGTGGGGGAGTCGGGCTGCGGCAAGACGGTCACCTCCCTCGCCCTCTTGGGCCTGATTCCTTCTCCTCCCGGGCGACTGCTCTCCGGCTCCATTCGTCTCGATGGGCGGGAGCTGGTCGGGCTTCCCGAAAGGGACTATCGACACCTGCGGGGCAAGGCCATCTCCATGATCTTCCAAGAGCCCATGACCGCCCTCAATCCGGTCCTCTCCATCGCCACCCAGATGACCGACGTCATCGTGCGCCACCAGGGGCTCTCCCGCCGCCAAGCGCGGGCGCGGGCGGTGGAGATGCTGGCCCTGGTGGGGATTCCTTCCCCCGAGAAGCGCATCGACGACTATCCCCATCAGATGTCGGGCGGCATGCGCCAGCGGGTGATGATCGCCATGGCTTTGAGTTGCGAGCCCAAGCTGTTGCTGGCGGATGAGCCCACCACCGCCCTGGACGTCACCACCCAAGCCCAGGTGCTCGACGAGATGGCCCGCCTCCAGGAACGATTCGGCACCGCCATGATTCTGGTGACCCACGATCTGGGGGTGGTGGCCGAGGTGTGCCGCCGGGCGGTGGTCATGTACGCCGGGCGCGTGGTGGAGGAAGGACCGGTGTCCTGTCTCTTCTCCCGTCCACGCCACCCATACACTGAAGGCTTGCTCGCCGCCATCCCCCGAATCCGCGAAGAGAAACTGCCTGAACTGCCCACCATTCCGGGCTCGGTGCCCGATCTGCGACATCTGCCACCCGGCTGCCGTTTCGCCGACCGCTGCCCGCGGGCCGACGCACGATGCCGAGAACAAGAACCCGAACTGGAACTGCGGGGCGACATCGCGGTCGCCTGTCACCACCCCAACAGCCATGCGGAGTGCAGCCGATGAGCGAGCCGCTGTTGAGAGTGGAAAGACTGAGCAAATACTTCCCGGTGCGCGGCGGCCTGTTCCGCCGCGCCCGCGGCTGGCTCAAAGCCGTGGACGAAGTGAGCTTCGAGGTGCCCCGTGGCCACACCTTCGGCCTGGTGGGGGAGTCGGGCTGCGGCAAATCCACCCTGGGCCGCGCCATCTTGCGCCTGCACGAGCCCACCGCCGGCCGCGTCGTCCTGGACGGCATGGACATCACCGCTCTGGACCCCAAGGCGCTGACCGCCGCGCGCCGCCACATGCAGATCGTTTTTCAGGACCCCTACGCCTCTCTCAGTCCCCGGCGCACCGTGCTCCAGACGCTGCTCGAACCCATGGAGGTGCACCGCCTGGGCACGCCCCGCAGCCGCCGTGACAAGGTGGTAGAACTGCTCGACATCGTGGGCCTGGGCCCCGAGGTGCTGCACCGCTATCCCCACGAATTTTCCGGAGGCCAGCGTCAACGCATCGGCATCGCCCGCGCCCTGACCCTGGAGCCCAAGTTCATCGTCGCCGACGAAGCGGTCTCGGCCCTGGACGTTTCGGTCCAGTCCCAGGTGCTCAACCTCATCTCCCGGCTGCAACGAGAGCTGGGCATCAGCTTTCTGTTCATTTCCCACGATCTGGCGGTGGTGCAGCACATCAGTCACCGGGTGGGGGTCATGTACCTCGGCCGGCTGGTAGAGGTGGCGCCCGCCGAGGACCTCTACCGCGACCCCCGCCACCCCTACACCCGGGCGCTGCTTTCGGCCGTTCCCGTGCCGGAACCGGGACGCCGCCGTAGGCGCATCGTGCTCCAAGGCGAGGTCCCCTCCCCTCTCCATCCGCCTTCGGGCTGCCCCTTCCACACCCGCTGTCCGGAAGCCGAGCCGGAGTGCGCCCGCATCCGCCCCGGACTGGAACCGGTCCACGACGGCGGCGCCCCTCACCTGGTGGCCTGTCTCCACCGTTGATTCCGGCTTGGGACGCGCCTCCAAGCCACCGCTGCACCTCTCCGATGATTTTGTCAGAATGAGAAGTCGGTCACCCCCGCCATCGGGGCCGGGCCGGTACAAGACAAATTTTCACCACCGAGGAGGCTTCAGCATGTTCGACAAATCCAAGAAAAGCACCCCGTCGGAGACGCCGGACCACACCCCCACTGCGCCCGGCCGCCCCGGCGCCAGCGGACAGACCACCACCATCGGCCCTTCCATTCGCATCAATGGCGAGATCTCCGGTGAGGAGGATCTGGTCATCCAGGGCGCCGTGGAGGGCAATATCCAACTCAAGGAACACCATCTCACGGTGGGTGAACAGGGACGCATCAAGGCCGACGCCTTCGCGCGCACCATCACTGTGCGCGGTGAGCTCACCGGCGATCTCACCGGCGCGGAGAAGGTCACCATCACCGCTTCCGGCCGCGTCCGGGGGAACATCGTCGCACCCAAGGTGATTCTAGAAGAGGGCGCTTCTTTCAAAGGCAGCATCGACATGGAAACGAAGGCCGAAGCGCCGACACTCAAGCCGGCGCCCAAGAGCAAGAGCGCCTGACCACGCCATGCCCCTGTTCTCCCGTGGCGGACGCCGGGTGCGCAGCTCGGAAACCGCCGAGATGGCGAGCGAACCCATGGGCGCTCCCGCCCTGCGGGAACTGATGGCGCAACTGGGTGCCACGGAAGATATGCATTTCGCCGTTCTCGACCTCGCCGCCGCCGCGGGAGACCATCTGCAATCTTTCCGACCTTTCTCGAGCCGGTTCCACATCGCCGGTCTGGCGGAAGAGCTCTCCTCGTGGCATGCGGGAGAGGCACCATCCGCCCCGGACCCGAACGAGTTGATGCCGCTGCCCGACGACATCCCCTTCGATGTGGTACTGGCCTGGAATCTGTTCGACCACCTTCCCGACGAGGCGCTCCTGCGCCTGGCCGGCCACCTACGTGCCCACTGTCGAACGGGTGCCCGACTTCATGCCCTGGTGCAGACGGGCACTCGCATGCCGGTCGATCCGGGCCGTTTCCGCTTGCAGGAGGACGGCGGTCTGGTTTGGGAACATCGGCCCGAGCCCCGGATGGACGCGCCCCGCAGGGCGCAGCGCACGCTGGAACGGCTGCTTCCAGGCTTCGGCGCACATCGGGCCCGGTTGTTACAGAATGGTTTCCAAGAGTATCTCTTCGTCGCGAACCCCACCGAGCGGCATTGACCGGAGAACAGGCCGTCTAGACGATGGGCTGCAATGCAGGGTGGAACCGAACCACCTCCTCGAGCGTTCGTCCCCGTCCTTCGGGCGCTGCACGCTCCAGAGCCGCAAGACGCCTTGCTGGAAGCAGGCCGGCCACCTTCTCCAGCTCGCCCAGGCGCAGACCCTGACGCACCAGATAGAGGAGATAACTGTTTCTCAACGTCTCCGCATCAGGGGGCGGCTCCACCCCGGCATCCCGCGCCGCCAGGACGATGCGCGCGTCGAGCTCCGCCTCATCGAACGCCTCCAGCGCCCGCCAGGCGAGCCACGGCCGGCCGTCTCGAAGGAACCACCCCCGCACGGCGGGCGGCAACAGGAGAGTCCTCTGCGACGCTCCCCGCACCCGCACTTGGCCGCTCTCCGGGTCCAGATCCTTCTCGTCGAGATCGAGAATCTCCTGCGGCGACAGCCCGATGAGCAGGAGCGCCAACAGCTGGCGTGTGACCCGGTCCCCCGCTTCGAGCAAATCGCGCACCCGATCGGGCGCCAGCTCGGGAAGCTCCGGCTCCGACTTCGGAAGAACCCGCCGTTTCCCTTCGAGTGCGCCGGGCGGCGCCGCCGCGCCGCCGCCCGGCAGACCGGGGTGGGCCGGATAGAGGGCCACCCCCACGGTGGCGACGGGCGCAGGCGGAGGAGGACGCAGATAGTCCACCACCCACACCGCCAACAGCCCCGCCAGCAAGGCCACGCCCACGACGAGGGCGGCGTCGCGCCAATAGTCCGGCTCGATGGGATCGGCCGGTGGGTAGGCCCACTCCACCACTTGAACCTGGGGGTATTTCTTCTTGTTGGCGATCCGCACCTGGACGAGGCGGTCTTCCAGTTCACGGTACCGCAGCTCCAGCGCCGCCAGATCTTCTTGCATGGCTTCGTACTCGGCGAAGCGCGCGGTGAACTCCGAAGCCTCCGCTTTCATCGCCTCCAGTTGCCGCTCCAACTCCTGCACCGTCGTTTCCGCTGCGGCGAGTTCCTGCCGGGCGTTCGAAAGGAGATAGTCCCGACTCTTCTCACGGTAAGCGGCGAGCTTGGCCTCCAGCTGCGCCAGCTTTTCCGGTATCACCTTCAACGAAGGAGAACGCTCGATGTATTCCTTGGTGTACCGACGATCCAACTCCGCCACCTGTTCGCGCAGTTCCTGGGCCCGTCTGACCATTTCGGCGTAATGGCGCTTGTCCTCCTCCGGCACCAGGGTTTCGCCCCTCGCGATGGCCTGTTCGATGGCATCGAGACGGGCCTGGGCCTTGATCCGCGCTTCGTTTGCGGCATTGAGGGATTCATTCAACCCTTTGAGCCGGGCCAGAATCTGGTTTTCGTCGCGGGCGGTGCTGAGAATCTCGTTTTCCTCACGAAACCGCTGCAACCGTGCCCTCTTCTCTTCGATGAGCCGCCCCATCGCCTGGTATTGCTCCTGCAACACCTCGGTGGTGCGCGCCTCCAGATCGGCGACCTCTTCGGCCCGCGCCTTCAGGTAGGCGTCGAGCCAGGCATTGACGGCCGCTGAAAGAAATACGGGATCCTCGCCTTCGGCACGCAATTCGACCAGATTGGTTTCGGGCACGGGCAGCACCTGGAAGAGCGCACGCAGGCGATCCGGCGTGACCGCCCCGTCTTCACCCCGCTCGGCCAGGGCGTCGGCCACCCGTTCCAACACCTTCTGCCCAAGCAGGTGCTGGCGCTGAATGGCCACGTGTTGGAGGTCGGCTTCCGAACCGCGCTCGCCCAGCTCGGGCGGCGCCACGGTGAGAAGCGTGGCCGTCACGCGATAGAGAGGCGGCCGCATGAAATCCCATCCCAGACCGATGATCAAAATCGGCAGGAAGACGAGGACGAAAACACGCAACCGCCGGCCAGTGGGTTGGGGAGAATGTTGAGCGGGCTGGCCTGCGGGCGGCAGCAGCTCCACGGTTCCGGCATCCTTCACGACGTTGCGATCCCTGGATGAAACCCTTGAGGGAGGGCCTCAAGGATACCGCCCCCCGCTTCAAGTCACCAGGCGCAGATGATCAAAGGGCGGGCGTGCGCCCACCGGCATGGGTCTTTTCCCACATCTCCTGACAACGAACACAGCGCCGGGCCACGGGATTGGCCCGCAAGCGGGGCTCGCCGATGGGGCCGCCACACTCTTCACAGATCCCGTATTCCCCTTCCCGGATGCGGTCCAAGGCCGCTGCCACCTCACGCAACTCTTGCACATGCTTTTCGATGGTGGCCAGGTTCAAGTCCACCAACATGTCGGCGACGGAGGCCTCTTCCGGATCGTGCACCTGTCCGGCCAGCTCGGAATACTGCTCCGCGTTGGCTTTGAGCAGCTCTTCACGGATCTGCTCGCGCAACGACCGTTCCTGCGTTTCCAACGCCTGCTGGAAAGAGGCCAAGGTCTCTTTGCTGAAAGGTGTGGTCATGGGTTCGCCTCCTGTTGCGGCAAATACTCGAGAAACCAATCCCGTGCCAGCGCAGCCACCTGTTCTAAGGTGCCCGGCTCTTCGAACAGATGGGTGGCGCCGGGGACCACCACCAGTTCGTGGGGCGCGGTCATGGCGGCTGCGGCCTGTCGGTTGAGCTCCAGCACCTGGGAATCCAGTGCCCCGACGATGAACAGGGTGGGTGCCCGCACACGGTCCAGCACCGGCAACGCCAAGTCGGGACGGCCGCCCCGGGAGACCACGGCGCCCACCTCTGCGGGGCGCTGTGCTGCAGCCCCCAGGGCGGCGGCGGCTCCCGTACTGGCGCCGAACAAGCCGGGCCGCGCCACGCCCAGCTCCCGGCGCGCCCAATCCAGCGTGCCCGTCGTGCGCGCCACCAGCAGGGGAATGTCGAAGCGATACTGGGCGGTGTGCGCATCCACCCGCCCTTCGTCGGCTGTCAACAGGTCGAACAACAGCGTAGCCAACCCGGCGGCAGAAAGAACATCGGCCACGAACCGATTGCGTGAGCTGAAGCGGCTGCTGCCGCTGCCATGGACGAAGATCACCAGCCCCGAAGGCTGCGGTGGAAGGTTCAGGTAGGCCGGCAGACGCACACCATCCGCCACCACTTCGACTTCGGTCGTTCGTATGCTCATGGCGATGATGCCCCTCCCATGGTTTCCAGCAGCGCGGCCACCTCCTCGTCGCTCACATCGTGCCACTCCAGATAGGCTTCCGCCACTGCAAAAGTGGGTCCACTGCGTAGATTGGCACAATAGAGCGCCGCCACCTCCCGGGCCAGTATCCTGGCGTTGTCCCTGTGCGCCGTGGGTACCGCCACCATGAGCTGGTCTGCGCCCAGCCGACGCAGTGCAGCGATCCCGGCCCGTAAGGTAGCCCCCGATGCCAAGCCGTCGTCCACCAGGAACACCGGCCGACCCCGGACCTCGGGCATGGGGCGCTCGCCTCTGAAGCGACGCAAGCGGCGCACCACCTTTCGGCGTGCCGCTTCGGTGGCCTGCGCCACTTGCTCCGCCGTGAGCCGGAAATGCTCGATGTATCCCGGGTTGTACCAGACGCTGCCATCGAAGGCGACGGCTCCAAAACCCGCTTCGGTGGTCCAGGGCAGCAGGATCTTGCTCACCACACACAGGTCGAGGGGAAGGCCGAGGACACGGGCCATGGATGCCCCCACCGGCACCCCGCCTGCGGGAATGGCCAGCACCAACCCGTCGCCATTCGCATACTCCGACAACATTCCGGACAGGACCCGCCCTGCGTGCTCCCGATCACGAAACACACCCTTCCGGTCACGCAATCCGGGTTCATCGATAAGACGGCCGGTCATGTCCCTTGGAATGGTGGATGTTTTTCTCTTACATCCGGGCGGGGCACCGGCAATTCAAGACAAAGGGGCGCCCGATCGACAAGGAGCCGACCGGGCGCAAGGGGGGAGAGACGACGAAGGAGGAATCAGTCGGGCAGCGGCGCCAGACGGGCATCGGCGACGAAGAGCAGGCGACCTCCGTTCAACAGGCCGATACAGCGGTGCCGGCAGGCCGCACCGGAGTCCGTACCTTGCACTTCCTCCACCAGAATGTGGAGCAGTGCACCGTCCTTCAATCCGGCCACCAAGGCGCGATCGATGTGAAAGTTGTGCGCGGCATACACCAATGGGCGCTCGAGAAAGTCGTATCCTGATTGCGCCGCCTTTTCCAGCAGGGCGGAGGAGATGAGCGACAAAGGATAGAGTTCGGGAAAGCGGACGCGGCTTTCCAATTCATCGAAATAGGGCGCCACTGGAACCTGGGAACCGGCCAGGAAGTTCTTGGCATCGCTCACCTGCAGCACCCGCCTTTTGAGAAAGAAACGGCCGCCGGCCAGGCGCGCGCCGTCGGGCTGCTCTTCCAATCCCGGCGGCGGTCTGAAATCGATGCCGAGCGCAGCAGGCCGGCGGCGGTGACACTCCACTCGCCCGGTGACCACCGCCCGCCCCTCTTTCCGCAACAGGACACGATTGGCGACCTGTTCCCGCGCAACGCGGGTGGGCTTCACCTCGGGAAGCACCAACTCGTTGATCCGCACCGCGTCGACAAAAGTGAAGCGGCAGGAGAGATAAGGAAGGTCGTCCGCCACACCGTCTTGCGCCCACCGGCGGGCGACGGCATGGACGAGCATGGCTTCGAGCTGAAAACCGAGCACGATGGGTGCGCCGAACGGGTTTCGACGCACCTGAAGCCACCGCCGAGCATCATGAAAAGGGTTGAAGTCACCCGTGGCGTTGCGCACCACCTCCACGTGGAGCTGGGAAAAGCGCCGCGCCTCGGCAAGGGCTGCAGCACCATCCACTTCGGCCTTCGTTTGCACGTCTGCGGGCCGCGCCAGAGCCACGGCCGGTTGGGTTCCCGTTCCCATGATCGCACCTGCCTGTGGAATTTCGTGTCACCGTGGTGAAAGGTATAGCAGTTGCTGGTAACGGGTTTCGGGAACGGTGTCGCAGAAGCACCCACGCGCCGCCGTCAAGGCGCCACTTTGCTGACCACGTAACGGAACTTGCCCGAACGTTCGGCCTCGATGCGGTCCACGTAGCGAATGTCGATCTCCACGTCCTCGCCGAGGCGTTTGCGGAACGTCTCACGGATCTCCTGCTCCGCGGTGTCGCCATAGCCGGCCTCCCGCACGATGAAGACCCGAGTCAGGTCCAAACTCTCTTGAACGATCTTGAACTCGGCCACGCCCGGCAGATCGCGCAGCACGTAGATCAAGGCCAGGCCGTGGAGCACGGTACCGTCCCGTGCCACGATGAAATCGGTGGTCCGCCCCTCGATCTCCTTGAGCAGAGGCAGCCCACGACCGCAAGGACAAAGGCCATCGTCCAGCACCCCCACGTCACCGGTGCGGTAGCGAATGAACGGAAAATCGGCGGTGGCAAGATGGGTGACCACGATCTCACCGCTCTCGCCGGGCGGCAGCACCCGCCCTTCCCGGTCTACGATCTCCACGATGATGTCCTCGGCGGTGATGTGCATTCCCCCTTCGGGACAGGCGTGGGCGATGAATCCGGCATCACGGCCTCCATAGCCATTGGCCACGGGGCATCCGAACACCCGCTCGATGATCGCCCGTTGATGGTCGTAGAGCCGCTCGGAAGTGACGAAGGCCACCCGGATGCCCAGATCGTCCATGGCCGTTCCCTTTTTTTCGGCGTGGGCCGCGATGTGGGCCAGAGCCGAAGGATAGCCGAACAACATCCGCGGCCGAATTCGCCGGATTCGTCGAATGAATTCGTCCAGCTTGGACTCCGACATCTCGAACGCCGGCAACAGCGTCGTCCGCAACATGGCATCACGCAATTGCCGAATGCGGTCCTGGGCGCCCAACTCGATGGGCGAACCCCAAACCACGACTTCAGGGTCACCGATGTCCACCCCCCACCAGCGGGTGGCGCGCCATTTGGCCGCCACGTCGTGGCTCACCCGCTCCTTGCCGATGTAGAAGATGAGCGGCTCGCCGCTCGATCCCCCGGTGTTGAAACGGGCCAGCCCACGGGCATCGTCGGCCTTGAGTCGTTCGATGTTCCGGCGGATGAATGCCTTGTCGGTGAGCGGCAAGCGCTCGAGGTCCCCCAGTCCGGTCACTTCGTTCGGGTCGAAGCCCCGCGCTTCGAACACGTCCCGCCACGCCGGCACATGGCTCTGAACTCGACGGAGAAACGCACGCAATCGCTCGATGCGCAACTGTTCGAGCCGCTCCGGAGAAAGCCACTGGGTACGTTCCAGCTCCCGCCGCACCGCCACCGTGCTGTGCCCCTTGAGCCGCTCGTGGAGGGGAAAAATCAAATTGGCCGCCAGCTTGGTGTAAAGACTCATGATGTGTTTTTCCGATACCCTGCACGTACCCGTTGAAAAGCCTCGACCAGTTGATCTACCCGCTTGTCCCAGCTGTTCTCCCGAGCATAAGCCATGATGGCCCGACGATCCCACGGGGTCTGCAGCGCTTCGTCGATGGCCCGTTCCAAAGCAGATGCATCACCGAAAGGCACCACGCGACCCAGGCTATCGTCCCGAACCACCTCCCGATTTCCACCCACATCCGTTGTCACCACCGGAAGACCACACGCCATGGCCTCGAGGAAAACATTGGCCCAACCTTCGTTACGAGTGGCCAGCACGAACAGATCGGCCGCCGAGAGCGGCACCTTCAGCCGCATCGGTTCGATCGGACCGAGAAAACGCACGGCCTCTTGCAGACCCAAGTTCGCCACCTGTTCCCGCAACCGATCACTCCAATCCCCTTCAGGACTGGGTCCCCCTACCACCAGATAACACAGCCCTGGATGTTTGCGACGCAAAGCGGGCAAAAGCTCGATGACACGATGGAAGCCCTTCCGTTCCACCAGCCCTCCCACGGTGATGAGCACCGGCACGTCTGCCGGCAGGCCGAGCTCCTTACGGGCCGCATCTCGGGACACTGGGTGAAATTTCTCCACATCCACTCCATTACCCACCACCTGGATTTTCCGCTCCGGGACCCCCAGCGCCACCGCATGCGCCTTCAAAGAACCCGATACGGCAAAAACGTGATCGGCCCGGTCCAATGCCCGAACCAAACGCCGACGCAGCGGCGGTTTACGCGAGTGAGGTATTTCAGTACCCCGCAACGTGATCGTCACCGGCAGGCCAAGCCAGCGCCCGAGAAAGGTGGCGGCATAGCCATCTGGATAGGCGAAGTGGGCGTCGATCAAATCATAACCTTGGCGCCGTAAACGGCGCAGGAGTCGGTAACTGCTCAACGCCATGGAAAAACCATCCCACCGGCGCAACACGCCGGGCAACGCGAGAAAACGGGGAAAATGGATTTCGATCCCCTGCTGAAGCTCTCTCCGCGGTGCCGGAGGCCGGAAACCAGGTCGCAATCGGCGAATCAAACCCTGCCCTGGAAACCAAGGCTTTGGCGACACCACCACCAATGGAAGTTCTCGCGCCACCCGGAACATACGCTCCCGTATGAACAGCCCCGCACCTGGAAGTCCGGAATGGGGGAACAAGGTGGAAAAAACGATGATGGCCGGGCGCCGCTCACCCATGACTCTCGGACCGTTGGGTGCGGAAGCGATGAACGGCTTCGAGCAACAGTCGCGCCGCCTTGCTATCGGAAAATTCGGCGCCGGCCGGCAAGCGTTCATCGTGTACGTAAAACAACGTGATGGGACGCCTGGGGTTGAAGAGCTGCCAAAAAGCGTGACGCAACTGATTGCCCACCGGATCGGTCACGAACGTGTCGTCATACAGCAACACGTAGGCGGCAACACCATGACCCTGTTTGGCCCTCATGACATAGACCGGCACGTCCTCGATCCAAGTCCAAGCACCGTTGTCCAAGTCCATTCCCCGCGACAACGCGATCTCGGGATGGTGATAAAGCTTCTTCTGATCGTAACTGCGCCCCACGAACAAGCGGACCGTCCGGCCCTCTTTTTCATACAGCCGTTCCGTCCACTGATGGGCGCCGAACATGGCCTCGCCCCACCCT
>CAYOJM010000047.1:0-6628 GCA_964404295.1 uncultured Sedimenticola sp.
GCGCTCTTTTCGGGATGGAACTGCACTGCGAACAGATTGTCCCGGGCCAGGGCACTGCAGAATCGCACGCCGTATTCGGTGACACCGGCCGCCAACGCCTGATCCTCGGGTACCACGTAATAACTGTGGACGAAATAGAAACGGCTGCCGCTGTCGATACCCTCCCACAGCGGATGGGCGCGAACCTGTTCCACCCGACTCCATCCCATGTGGGGAATCTTCAAAGGCAGCCCCCTCTCTGCGGACATGGCGTCGGGAAAACGCACCACGCCACCGGGCACAAGTCCCAGCAGGGGGGTGCCCCCGTTCTCCTCGCTGAATTCGAGCAACACTTGTAGCCCCATGCAGATACCGAGGAAAGGCTTGGTCTCCAACGCCTCGCGCACCGCGCGGTTGAGGTGATGGGCGCCGATGGCGGCCATGCAATCCCGTGCCGCCCCCTGGCCGGGAAAAACCACCCGGTCGGCCGAGCGAATCCAGTCGTGGTCGTCGGTCACCCGCACCTCGGCCTCGGGCGCCACATGCTCGATGGCCTTGGAAACGGAGCGCAGATTGCCAAGGCCGTAGTCGAGCACGGCGATCCGCGTACCCATCACAGGCTCCCCTTGGTCGAGGGCACTGCATCGGCCAGCCGCGGGTCGGGCTCCACCGCCATCCTCAAGGCACGACCGAACGCTTTGAACACCGTCTCCGCGATGTGGTGCGCGTTGCGCCCACGAAGGCCATCGATGTGGAGGGTCACCCCCGCGTGGTTGACGAATCCCTGGAAGAATTCTTGAAACAGCTCCACGTCGAAGGTGCCGATGGTGGGGCGCCGAAAGTCCACCTGCATCTCCAGGCCCGGGCGCCCCGACAGATCGACCACCACGCGGGAAAGGGCTTCGTCAAGAGGCACATAGGCGTGTCCGTAACGACGAATCCCCCGTTTGTCCCCCACCGCGCGGGCGAAGGCCTGGCCCATGGTGATGCCGATGTCTTCCACCGTGTGGTGGGCGTCGATGTGCAGGTCGCCCCTGGCGGTGACTTCGAGATCGAGCAGCCCGTGGCGGGCCACCTGGTCGAGCATGTGTTCCAGAAAGGGAACGCCGGTGTCGAAATCGCCGCTGCCTCGACCATCGAGGTCGAGGCTCACGGTGATCTGGGTCTCCAGGGTGTTGCGTTCCACCCGGGCGCTGCGGCTCATGGCGACTCTCCGGTTCGGGAAGGGGCCAAGTATACAACAACGGCGCCCGGCGCCGCGGCCTCACTCCCGTTTCAAACGCCCCGGTTCGTCCTCTTCCAGGTAGGCCAGCTCCGCCTCGGTGAGCTCCACGTCGTCATAGCCGGTGATCATGGGCGACAGATGGTGAAGAAAGCTGCCGCCGGTGGTGAGCAGGTACAAATGGATGATGACGAACGCAAGGATGGCGAAGGCCGCCGCCACGTGGATGGAAGCCACCCAGTAGAGCGCCGGGTGAGAGATGCCTCCTTGCCAGAAGTTGTAGCTCAAGTAGGCGATCCCCGTGACCCAGACGATCGGAAAGAGCACCAGCTTGAGCCCAAGGTAGGAGGCCGCTTGCAAGGGGTTGTGCTTGCGCCAGAAATGCTTGCGGTAAGGATGAGGCTTGCCCTTGAAGATGTCCCAAGCGTAGAACCGGACCACCGGCCACAACCCTTTCGTCGTGGGAAGATAGTGGCGCCAGGTGCCTGTGGTCAGATGCCAGAAGATGGCGAAGACCCACAACACCACGAGCGCCAACGCGGCGAGGACGTGAAACCGCACCGCGTCATCGAAGCCCATCACCTGGTGGTAGCCGTGGATACGGAACCCGGTGAAGAGCAGAACGAAGATCAACAGCGCCTGCGTCCAGTGCCAGAACCGCTCGAATCGGTTGAAGATGCGAACCTTGCGAACCGGCATCACCCCCTCCTCCGCGCCAACAGGATGCGCAACAGGCCATGGCCGCCCACCCCGGCCAAGGTGCCGCCCACCAAAGCCAACCCGAGCCAGTCCAGCCACTTCGGACCATCTCGCCCGGGCAGATAGAAACCGGTGAGCGCCGCCAAGCGTCCTTTTTTCGAGTGGCACTCCTCACATTCGAGCGCCTGTTCCTTGGGGGCCACCATGTGGTTCTGCGGCCACCAGGACCAGGTTTCCACGAAACCGTATTCTCCGCTGTAGGGAACCCCGTTTTCCTTCATCCCTCGCGCAATGGCTCGGGCAAAGTCGTAATTGCCCCAGAACGCGTCCTCGTCATCCCCCCAAAGATGCATATACACCAGCGTGTTGTTGCCCTTGTCGTAAGGCTGATAGGTCCGCATTTTCTTGAAAGGCCAGATGCGCGAATCCGGATCCAGGGGAGAACCCTCGAAGTGGTTGATCTCCACCGGCCGGGACGGATCGAACACGGTGTCGATGGTGGTGTACTTCATCACACCGTCGAACCAGCGGTATTCGGGCGGGAAGTTCTCGTCGTATTTGAACGACCCCTTGATGGATTTGTAGGTGTGCCGCGCCTCGCCGTTGCCCTGGATGTAACCCTCCTCACGGTACCCCTCTCCGTTCTTGAGCCGCCCGGCGGTGCGCCAATCCCAAAACACCTTGGTGGCCACCCCGCCGCGGGCGGTGTAGGGAATGTGACAGCTCTCGCAAGCCACCCGGTCCACGTGGTCGTTGAGCTTCACGCCCCGCAAGCTCAAGGGATGGGGACGGTCGCCGTGGCAGCTTTCACAGGTGGCGGTCTGCCGCTCCATGCCGGGCTTGGGCAAGGCTTTCTCCTTTTCGTCGCGCGCGATCATGTTGTAGCGGCTTCCGGCCCATCGGTGCCCCTCGCCCACGTGGCAGACGATGCAGGCGAAATTGCCGCCCTGCTCGGACATGTGGACGTCCACCTCTCTCGGCGGATGGAACAGGACCGAAGAGAGATCCCCATGCTTGACGTTGTCGCCCCCGCCGCCGAAGAAATGGCAAGCGCCGCAGTTGGCCCGCGCCGGCAGCCGCACGCTCTGGGCCACTTTCACCCAATCGATGGGCGGCTTGCCTTCGAACATGACGGCGCAGGCCTTGTTTCCCCGGGTGGGCGGCAGCTTGTAGTAGGTGCCCGTGGATTCGTGGCACACCAAGCAATCGATGTTTTCTTGCTGGGTGAGATCGTAATCTGGGCCGGTACGGTTGTAGCCGGCATGACACTGGGCGCACATGCCCTCGTTGCCGCGGGCGTTGGTGCAGAAATTGTTGATGAGGACGCTCTTGCCCAGTTTCTGCCCGGTGACCGGATGGGTGTAGGACCAGGTCCAATGTGTGTTGCGGATGAACTGGTCGCCGGCTTTGTTGTGGCACGACAGGCAGGCCTTTGTCACCTCCGTGCCGTCACGGAACGGCCCCTGCAGCGCTTCGAACCGACTGTGATCGGCGGTGGACTTGCGTTGCTCATCCTCGTCCAGGGCGGTGACGGGATTGTCCACCGGACCTTTGACGCCGATGTCGGTGTATTCACTGATCCCCAGCTCGATACGGCCTTCGTTCGGTGTTTCGGAGCCTACGGCACCGAAGGGGAACCAGGCGGCCACGGCCAGAAACAACACCCTGCCCAAAGTGCAACCCAGGATCCTCATGGTGTCGGTCCATTGCTTTCGCTCTGAGCGCCACCATACGCCCGCCGACCCCGATTTTCCTTGACATGCGTTAATCCTCCTCCCTCATGAGACCCGCCAAATGCCGCCGCCAAGCGGCGAGCAGCATCGGCGTCACCGCGGCCACGGCGGAACGGGGGCGCACCATGGGAACGGGAATGGGCTCACCTTCCAGGGTCAGCGCCGCCCCTCCCGCCTCGAGGAAGACGAGATGACCCGCCGCATAATCCCAAAGCTTTTGTCCGCCATGGAGGTATAGATCGGCACGTCCGGCGGCCAACCAGCACCAATCCAAGGCCACGGTGCCCAGATTGCGCTGAGAGGCATACGGCGGATCGGTGGCCAGAGCGGCACCCACCGACGGCGGCAACCGCTTGTAGTCCACCAGCGCCAACGACTCCTCCAGCCGGGTGGGGCCGCCTTCGATGTGCAGTGGATGGTCGTCGAGCTCGGCGCCCATTCCGCGCCGAGCGGCGAAAATCTCGTCTCGAACCGGATCGTGAACGATGCCCAGCACCACTTCCCCACCCACTTGCAGCGCGAGGGAGACGGCGAACAGCTCGAAGCCGTGGGCGAAATTGGTGGTGCCGTCGAGCGGGTCCAGGATCCAGCATCCCTGGCGGTGCGCCAACGCCGAATCCTGGGCGGCGCATTCGGACTCCTCGCCGAGAAAACCGTACTGCGGCCAGCGGCGGGCCAGATCGGCGGCCACCGCCTGCTGCATGGCGCGGTCCGCCTCGGTGACCGGACTGCCATCCCTTTTGTAGCTGACGCGTACATGGTGAAAGCGGCGCACGAGCTGCTGCGCCGCATGCCGCCGCAGCAAGGTTTTCAGTTCGGACCAGGCCGTTTCGTCGGCGAAAGGGGTCTGCTCGATCATGAGGACTCCAAGACCATCTCGGCTGGGCTCTTTTTACCATGGAAGGCCCAATGGCACCCGTCTCGGTTTTTGCGATGCGTTTCCCGTTCTGGGAAACAATTTGCCATTTCACGCCAACATATTGATACCATTGATTTGAGCCGCCGGCGGCGCCGGCCCCTCGTTACCCAGTCCCACAGGAGCAGCCCGCAAATCCGATGCAGAATCCAGGATGCCCAGGCCCGGAGGGACGCCGCAGGCTGCTACGGGGCTTGTTTCTGCTCCTCCTCCTATTCGGTGATCCATCCCAAGCCGTGGAGTTGGTGGTGAACCCTTCGGTACCCGTCTCTCGGGTCAACAGCGACACCCTCCGCGCCCTATTCAACATGCGTCTGCTCACCTGGCCGGACGGCAGCCGGGTTCGGGTGTTCGTTCTGGACGACGATCATCCGCTGCACAGACGTTTCTGCAAAGAATATCTGGGGGTGTTCCCCCACCAGTTGCGCTATTCCTGGAATCGGCGGGTCTACTCCGGGATCGGTCAGTCCCCGCAGCAGGTGAAGGACGCCCAAGAAATGCGCAAAAAAATCGCCGAGACGCCTGGCGCCATCGGCTATCTTCCCGAGGAACTCATCGATGAAAGCGTTCGTCCGGTGGACCTTGAATAGAAGCAAGCGGCTGACATGCCTAGCGCTAGCCATATTGGCCGCTCCGCCCGGCAGGGCCGACGCGTCCTCATGGAAGGAAGGGCTGGAGCTACACGCCTTCGTGTCTCAAGGCTACGTCCACACCAGCGACAACAGGTTCATGGGCGATTCCCAGAACGGCAGCTTCGATTTTCGTGAGATCGGCGCCAGCGCCTCTCTGCGCTTGTCACCACGCTGGCTGTTCTCCGCCCAACTGCTGTCTCGAAAAGCGGGCGACCTGAGCAACGACAGCGTGGACGTGGATTATGCGCTGGTGGACTTCACCGCCCACTCCAGTGAGACCTGGCGCCTGGGGCTGGTGGCCGGACGCTTCAAAAACCCCATCGGCCTGTACAACGACACCCGGGACGTTCCCTTCACCCGGCCCAGCGTCTTCCTACCCCAGTCCATCTACTGGGAAAAGCTCAGAGACATCATGCTCTCTGCCGATGGAGTACAAGGCTATGCGGAATACTACAGCGGACGCCACGCCTTTTTTCTGCAACTCGGTGTGGGTCTGTTCCAGACCGACTCCAATCTGGAATGGACCTATCTCAACATGGACCCACCCGGCGAATTCGAACGCGGAAGCCCCGAACCCGTGGGCCGTCTGCTCTACGAATTGGACGGCGGCCGTGTGCGCCTGGGATTGAGCGGCCTCACGGCCGGTCTGACGTACCGCCCAGGACCGGTCGACTTTCTGGGATCAGGCGACCTGGATTTGGAATACTGGGTGGGATCTTTCCAGTACAACGCAGAGAAGTGGAGTTTCACCGTAGAATACATGCAAGAGCCGGTCCGCATGGAAGACTACGGCCTACCCGTCTTGGAACGGGACCAAGCCGCTGAAAGCTACTACCTTCAGGGGCTGTGGAGCCCCACTTCAGACTGGGAACTCATGCTCCGCTACGATGCCGCGTTTCTCGATCGCAAAGACCGCAGCGGCGAGGAACAGAGCGCCCACGACGGCTTGCCACGCCACCGCTACTACGCCAAGACCTGGTCCGTGGGCATCACATGGAAGCCGGACCGGCGCATCATGCTGCGTGCACAACACGACTGGGTGGACGGAACCGCTTTCCTGTCGGGCCGTGAAAACCTCGACCCTACGACTATGTCCGACCGTTGGCGCATGCTCTCTCTTTCCGTGAGCCTGGGTTTCTGAACCATGCCGCACTCCACCGCCAGCAGGGGCTGGAGCCGACGCCGCCCGTTCTTCAGCTTGAAATGGAAAGCGGTGTTCCTGCTCAGCCTGATCTTGGCCGCGGTCAATTTCACCCTGGTGTGGATGAACCTCTCACGCCTGGAGCAGCAGTTTCTCCACCAGCGACAAACCCTCTCTCAACGCCAGATGCGGGAGTTCACGGCTCTGTTGGAACACAGCTTTTCCAACCTGGAACGGGTGCCTCCTTTGCTCGTGGACACCGGCGAGCATGGGCCGTCTCCCTCTTTCTTTCGAGAACGCCTTGCC
>CAYOJM010000048.1:0-14908 GCA_964404295.1 uncultured Sedimenticola sp.
GTGGCACCTGGTGGACATCGTCAACCAGACCGACCTGGTGGAGAATCCCGATGGCGAGCAGAAGCTGGGCCAGCCCATGGTCAGGCTCTCCCTCGAGCGGGAGTGGGGCACCCTGGACTTCTTCCTGCTCACCGGTTTCCGTGAGCGCACCTTCCCCGGCGAGAGGGGGCGCATCCGCACCCATCCTCGAGTGGACACCGATCTCACGGAGTACCAGTCGGGCGCCGGGCGGAGGCGGGTGGACCTGGCCGCGCGCTGGTCCCACTACATCGGCGAGTGGGACATCGGCGTGTCGCTGTTCCACGGCACCGGCCGCGATCCCCTGTTCCTCCCGACCGTGAACGGGAAGGGCGAGCCGGTGCTGGCCCCCTACTACGAGCTCATCGACCAGGTGAGCCTCGACCTGCAGGCCACCCTGGGCCAATGGTTGTGGAAGCTGGAAGCCATCTATCGCCACAGCGATCATGACGCTTTTTACGCCTGGACCGGAGGGTTCGAGTACACCCTGGTGGGGGTGGCGGAGACCGCCATGGACCTGGGTTTCGTGGGGGAGGTTCTCTACGACCAACGCGGCGACGAGTCGGCCACCCCCTTCAACCACGACGCCTTCCTCGCCCTGCGCTGGACCGCCAACGACGAACAGAGCAGCGAGCTGCTGGGCGGCTTCGTCGTGGACTGGGAGAACGGCTCCACCCTGCTCAACGTGGAGGCCAGTCGCCGGTTGGGGCAGCATTGGAAAGCGAGCCTCCAGTTGCGGGCCTGGTTGGACGTGGACGATCGGGACTTGCAATATCCTTTCCGGCGCGACGACTACTTGCAACTGGAGTTGGCGCGCTATTTCTGACGGGCTCGGCGGCCGCAGGGTGGGCTTCGGCGTGGTGGGGACGGTCCGCCGAAGCCGAAAGGCCCATGCGGCGGTTCCTATTTCGAGTCGGGTCGTCGCTTGGTCAACGACGCTCGAAAAAACTGCGTGCGCGTTCGCCGAGCGTTGCCATCGACGCCGGTGATTCGAGTTTCAGCCACCGCTCAAGACCCATCCGTGCCTCCGGCAGTCGCGCTTCCAGGGGCAGGAAGCGCGATTTGTAGCTCATCTTTCGGCAGTCGGGAATCCAGTAACCCAGATAGAGCCAGCGTCGTCCTTGGGTGCGGGCGGCTTCCACCTGGAGCAGCACCGCCAGGGTCCCCAGGGAGCGCCGAGCCTCTTCCGGACTGAAGAAGGTGTACAGAGCGGAAAGGCTGCGGGGCTGCTCGTCGGTCACCGCCACCGCCACCAGCCGGCCATCCAGGCGCAGTTCCAGCAGGCGGGTGCGGGCCCAGGGGCTGAACAGAAAGGCGTCGCTGGCTTGTCGGCTGGATCGGGCCATTTCGCCTTCGGGATGGCGGGCTCGCAGGTAGGCCTGATAGAGGCGCCACTGGTCATCGTCCAAGGCTTCGGCCGTGGTCCATCGGACGTCGAGGTCCGCGTTGCGGCGGAGGGTGCGCCGCTGATTTCGATCCGGGCGGAAATCCGCCACCGGAATGCGCACCGCCACGCACTGGCGGCAGCGGTCGCACCAGGGGCGATAGACATGGGTGCCGCTGCGGCGAAAGCCTTGCGCCAGGAAGAAGTCGTAGGCGCGCGGGGAGAGTCGACTTTCGTCCACCACCACCAGCGAGCGCGCGGCCCGGCCCGAAAGATAGTCGCACGGATGGTTGGGGGTCAGTCCGAGAGGGAACATGGGGCGGAAGGAAAAGGGAGGGCGTGGTCAACGTGCGCCGCAAGGAGATCGAGAAAACGCCGGCGGGGCAGGCGTTCCGCTCCCAGGGATTCGAGATGGGCGGTGTGGACCTGGCAGTCTACGAGAGGCCAGCCGTGGCGCTCCAGGGTTCGTACCAGATGGACGAATGCCACTTTGGATGCATCATTCATGCGGCTGAACATGGATTCACCGAAGAAGACCCGGCCCAGGGTCACACCATAGAGGCCACCGGCCAGCTCTCCCTCGTGCCACGCTTCTACCGAATGGGCCAGGCCCAAAGCGTGGAGTCGCCGATAGGCGTCGATCATCTCGGGCGTGATCCAAGTCCCTTCTTCGTCTTTCCGGGGCGCGGCGCAAGCGTGTATCACGGCGTCGAAGTCCCGGTCGAAAGTCACGTCGAACCGCCCTCGACGCAACGTCTTGCGCAGACTGCGGCTCACATGGAGCCGCTCCGGGAAGAGGACCATGCGCGGATTCGGGCTCCACCAGAGGATAGGCTGACCGGCGCTGTACCAGGGAAAGATGCCCTGACGGTAGGCCTGCACCAAACGGGTGGGGGAGAGATCCCCTCCCACCGCCAGGAGGCCGTCGGGTTCGGTCTCCGCCGTGTCCGGATGGGGAAAGGGCAGGTCGGGGGGAGTGCCGTCCAGAAGGTGGATCAAGGATGCCCTCCGCGACCCGGCGTGCGCCTCTCGTTACTTCTTCAATGCTTGAGCGTCCAAGTATTTCTCCGCGTCCAAGGCGGCCATGCAGCCGGCGGCGGCGGAGGTCACCGCCTGTTGATAGACGTGATCGGCCACGTCGCCGGCGGCGAAAACCCCTTCGATGGAGGTGGCGGTCGCGTTGCCCTCGGTGCCGCTTTTCACTTTGATGTAGCCGTTTGCCATCTCCAACTGGCCCTCGAACAGTTCGGTGTTGGGCTTGTGGCCGATGGCGATGAAAATCCCCTGCAGCGCGATTTCGCGGGTGGTGCCGTCCTTGACGTTTTTTACCCGCATGCCGGTGACACCGGAATCGTCTCCGAGTACTTCGTCCAGAACATGGTCCCAGAGAATGGTGATGTTGCCGTTTTCGGCCTTCTCCAGAATCTGCTTCTGCAGGATCTTTTCCGCGCGCAGGGCGTCCCGTCGGTGGACCAGGATCACTTCCGACGCGATGTTGGACAGATAGAGCGCCTCCTCCACGGCGGTGTTGCCGCCGCCGATGACTGCCACTTTCTGGCCCCGGTAAAAGAAGCCGTCACAGGTGGCGCAGGCGGAGACACCCTTGCCCTTGAACTTCTCTTCGGACGGCAACCCCAGCCAGCGGGCCGACGCCCCGGTGCAGATGATCAGGGCGTCGCAGGTGTAGGTGCCGGCATCACCTTTCAAGGTGAAAGGGCGGTGTTTCAGGTCCGCGGTGTGGATGTGATCGAAAACGATCTCGGTTTCGAACCGCTCGGCGTGTTTTCGCATGCGCTCCATCAGCTCGGGGCCTTGGACCCCCTCCCAGTCGCCGGGCCAGTTGTCCACGTCCGTTGTGGTCATCAGCTGACCGCCCTGTTCCATGCCGGTGATGAGTACCGGTTCAAGATTGGCGCGGGCGGCATAGACGGCCGCGGTGTAACCGGCGGGGCCGGAGCCCAGGATCAGCAGTTTGCAATGCTTGGTTTCACTCACGAAAGGACTCCTCACATGAACTGGCTCGCTGCACAACCCGCGCATCCTATCAGCCCCAAACCCGCCCGAAAAGTGCTGCTTTCGGTGCAGGCTTGGATTTTCCATTGGCGGGCGGGTATCCACTGGCGCCATGGCTTCGGCTGTGAAATAATTTGTCAAACTTCTTAAAGCATGCGCCATAAGCAATTGAGTCAACGTAATTATTGTGTGCCAGCAAGGCCTCTTCGGGGCCTGTGCTCGGGGCGGAGGGCGAGGTGAACAGCGCCTTGAACAAAAGATTGCGGGAGGGGGCTTTTTTGTTGCTGCTGGCGGTCAGCGGCTATTTCGTCCTCTCTTTGGCCACGTTTTCACCTGAGGATCCGGGGTGGGCTTTCGTGGGCGAACGCAGCCACGCCGTCAACTCGGGCGGGCCGGCCGGCGCATGGTTCTCCAGTGTTCTCTATTCCTTGTTCGGCTGGCTGGCCTATCTGTTTCCACTGGTCATTCTCTGGAGCGGCTGGCTGCTGTTCCGTGATCGCGGCACGGACAAAGCGCAGGATTACCGCCTGTTGGTGGTGCGCTGGACGGGGTTTCTCATCACGCTGGTGGCCGGCGCCGGGCTGGCGGCCATGCATCTTCCGGCCAGTGATGTGCTGCCGACCGGACCGGGCGGAATTCTGGGTCAGGCGGTGCGCCAAGGGTTGGTTTCCGTGGTGAGTTTTGCCGGCGGCAGCCTATTCCTGCTGGCCCTGTTGCTGGTGGGTCTGACCCTTTTCACCGGCCTCTCGTGGGTGGCGCTCATGGAGGCGATCGGCGCCTTGATCTTGGGTGGGGTGGCCTGGGTGCGCGGCCGTCTGAGGCAGCGCGGGGAGGCGGTCGAAGCGCGACGGCGTCGGCAGGCGCGGAGCGAAGCGTTGAAGAAAGAGAAAAAGCGCGCGGAACGACGCACCCCGCCGCGCATCGAGCCCGAGGTGGTCGAGGTGGCGCCCAGCGAACGGGTGGAAAAGGAGAAACAGCTTCCTCTCATCGAACCGCCACCCGGTGCCGAACTGCCGCCGCTGGCCCTGTTGGACGAGCCGCACCACAGCGGACACGGTTATTCCGAAGAGGCCCTGGAAGCGCTCTCCCGGCTGGTGGAACGCAAGCTGGAGGATTTCCGCATCCAGGTGGAGGTGGTGGCGGTTCATCCGGGGCCCGTGGTCACGCTCTTCGAACTGGCCCTGGCGCCGGGCACCAAGGCGAGCAAGATCACCAACCTGTCACGCGACCTGGCCCGGTCGCTGTCGGTGATCTCGGTGCGGGTGGTGGAGGTGATACCAGGCAAGTCCACCATCGGGTTGGAAATTCCCAACGAACACCGCGAAACCGTCTATCTGAGCGAGGTGCTCGGGTCGGAGGCCTATGACCGGTCCCGCTCGCCTTTGACGCTCGCCCTGGGCAAGGACATTTCGGGGCGGCCGGTGGTGGCGGACTTGGCCAAGATGCCTCATGCGCTCATCGCGGGCACCACGGGCTCGGGCAAGTCGGTGGCGATCAACGCCATGATCCTCAGCCTGCTCTACAAGGCGCGTCCCGAAGAGGTGCGGCTGATCATGGTGGATCCCAAGATGCTGGAGCTGTCGGTCTACGAGGGCATTCCCCACCTGTTGACGCCGGTGGTCACCGACATGAAGGAGGCGGCCAACGCCCTGCGTTGGTGCGTGGGTGAGATGGAGCGGCGCTATCGGCTGATGGCCGCGTTGGGAGTGCGCAACATCGGCGGCTTCAACAAGAAGGTCCGGGAGGCGGAGAAGGCGGGGCAGCCCATCCGCGATCCTTTGTGGCAGCCCGACCCCACCGGCCTCACCGAGGACGAGCCTGCCGAGGCGCCCTTCCTCACCCACATGCCCTACATCGTGGTGGTCATCGACGAGCTGGCCGACATGATGATGGTGGTGGGCAAGAAGGTGGAGGAGCTCATCGCCCGGCTGGCGCAGAAGGCGCGGGCCGCCGGCATCCATCTGCTGCTGGCTACCCAGCGCCCTTCCGTCGACGTGATCACCGGCCTCATCAAGGCCAATATCCCCACCCGGGTGGCGTTCCAGGTCTCTTCGCGCATCGACTCGCGCACCATTCTCGACCAGATGGGGGCCGAGCATCTGCTCGGGCATGGCGACATGCTCTATTTGCCGCCGGGCAGCTCCATTCCGCAGCGTACCCATGGCGCTTTCGTCTCCGACGAGGAGGTGCACCGGGTGGTGGAGTATCTGAAAAGGTCGGGGGAACCCGATTACATCGAGGAGATCGTGCAGGAACCAACGGAGGCGATTCCGGGTCTCTCTCCCGAAGCCTCCGGGGTGGAGACCGAAGAGGCCGACCCGTTGTTCGACCAGGCGGTGCGGATCGTCACGGAGACCCGCCGTGCTTCGGTCTCCGGCGTGCAACGGCGCTTGAAGATCGGATACAACCGTGCCGCCCGCTTGGTGGAGGAGATGGAGCGAATTGGAATCGTCAGCCCGCCCGATGCCAAAGGCAGCCGCGAGGTGCTCGCCCCGCCGCCGCCGGAAGATTGAGTCGAGGGTGCCGCCTGGAATCGGCTCTTAAGAAACGAGACGAAGATCGATGACCATCCGGATTTTCCTGGTCTGCCTGTTCGGCTTGGTGGGGTTCGTCGGGGCCGCCGTGGCGGATTCGCCGCGCGAGCGGCTGGAACGCTTCCTTGCCGACCTCCGCACCCTGGAAGCCGATTTCGAGCAGCGGGTCGTGGACACCGACAGCGGCGAGATCGGTGATGCTCGCGGGACCCTCTACGTGGCCCGGCCGGGACGGTTTCGCTGGGTCTACGACGGGGAAAGCGGCACCTACGTGCTTGCCGACGGCCGTACGCTCTGGCTGGTGGAGCCGGATCTGGAACAGGTGAGCCAACAGTCGCAGAAGAAGGCCTTGAAAGGGACGCCCGCCGGTCTGCTGGCCGAGCAGGTGGACTTGGAGCGGGACTTCGAGGTCGAGGAGCTCGGCCGACGTGACGGGCTGGACTGGTTGCGGCTGGTGCCGCGTGATCCCGAAAGCCGCTTCGAGGAGATCCTGATTGGATTGGACGCACAGGATCTGCTGGCCCGCCTGGAGATGCTGGACCGGTTCGGTCAGTTCAGCCGTTTTCGTTTTCACCATGTGCGGAAGAACCCCGAGCTGCCCGATCACTTGTTCCGGTTCGAACCGCCTCCGGGTTATGACATCCTCGACCAATGATCTTTTTTCCGCGGAAGCGGAAACGGACCGTCCGCTGGCGGATCGCATGCGGCCGCGCACCCTGTCGGAATTCCATGGCCAGACCCACCTGCTGGGCGAAGGGAAGCCCCTCAGGCGCGCCATCGAGAGCGGTCGGCTCCATTCCATGATTTTCTGGGGACCGCCGGGCACCGGCAAGACCACCTTGGCGCGCATGTTGGCCCGCCATTCGGGGCATGAATACCTTTCGTTGTCCGCGGTGCTGTCGGGCGTCAAGGAGATCCGGGCGGCGGTCGAAAAGGCGCGTCGCAATCGGGCCGCCGGTCGCGGCACCCTGTTGTTCATCGACGAAGTACACCGGTTCAACAAGGCTCAGCAGGACGCCTTTCTTCCCCATGTGGAGGACGGCACCTTCCTGTTCGTGGGGGCCACCACCGAAAACCCTTCGTTCGAGCTCAACAACGCCTTGCTTTCCCGAGCGCGGGTCTATGTGCTCAAGGCCCTCACCGAAGCGGAACTGACAGCGGTGCTGCGCCGGGCTCTGGAAGACGAGCACCGGGGGCTGGGTGGCCGGGGGCTGGCGCTGGACGAAGCCGATCTGGCGCTCATGGCCAGGGCCGCCGACGGGGACGCCCGGCGGGCGCTGAATCTTCTGGAGAACGCGGCCGCGCTGGTGGAGCAAGGGCGGATTCCACACGAGGTGGTGGTCGAGGTCTGCGCCGGTCAGGTGCGTCGTTTCGACAAGGAAGGGGAGTATTTCTACGATCAGATCTCGGCCTTGCACAAGGCGGTGCGGGGGTCGGCCCCCGACGCCGCCCTCTATTGGCTCTGCCGTATGCTCGACGGTGGGTGTGATCCGCTTTATGTCGCCCGGCGGGTGGTGCGCATGGCCTCGGAAGACATCGGCAACGCCGATCCGCGAGCCTTGCGCCTGGCGTTGGACGCCTGGGAGGCTCAAGAAAGGCTTGGCAGCCCGGAGGGGGAGCTGGCCATCGCCCAGGCGGTGGTCTATCTCGCCTGCGCGCCCAAGAGCAACGCCGTTTACACCGCGTTCAAGGCGGCCATGAAGGAGGCCCGCGACACCGGAACCCTGGAAGTGCCTTTGCACCTGCGCAATGCCCCCACCCGGTTGATGAAGAAATTGGGGTACGGCAAAGCCTATCGCTACGCTCATGACGAGCCGGAAGGTTATGCCGCGGGAGAGAACTATTTTCCCGAGGAGCTCGAAGGGCGACGCTACTACCATCCCGTGGAGCGCGGACTGGAGATCCGCATTCGTGAGAAGCTGGCCCATCTGCGGGCCTTGGACGAACAGGCCAAGGGCGATTCGGGGTAGAATCTCCGCTTTCCAACGGCTTTGGGTCCGATGCAGGCATTGGCCATCGCATTGGGGGGCGCCGCCGGAGCGCTCATGCGCTACTGGGTCTCCACCGCCGTGTATGGCTGGTTGGGGCGGGGCTTTCCCTGGGGTACCTTGGCGGTGAACCTCTCCGGTTCCCTGGCCATGGGGTTTCTCTATGTGCTGCTCCTGGAGCGGCTCACCACCGGCCCCGAGGTCCGCGCTTTCCTTCTCATCGGTTTCCTTGGCGCCTTCACCACCTTTTCCACTTTTTCACTGGAGACGCTCAATCTCATCGAACAGGGGGAACCGGGGAAGGCGATGCTCAACATGGGGTTGAGCGTGGCCGCCTGCCTGGGCGCGGCCTGGCTCGGTGTGATGTTGGGGCGACTGTTATGAGCGACGAAGTGATCATGGTGCGGATCTACTGCACCGAAGGAGAACACAAGTTGCAAGAGACGTTGCGCTACCTGCATGACGAAGAGCGGGTGGCCGGTGTCACCGCGTTTCGCGGGGTGGCCGGATTCGGCCGTTCGGGCCGCATGCACACCGCTTCTCTCGTCGATCTGTCCCTGGACATGCCGGTGGTCATCGAATTTTTCGACCGGACGGAAAAAGCGATGCGGGTGGTGGAGCATCTGCGCGATGTCCTGGAGCCGGGGCACCTGGTCTATTGGCCGGCACGGACCCATCTGGAGCGCGACTGAATCGGCGCTTCGATTCCCTCACCATGTTCGGAGAGTTGTAGATGCTGGATCCCAAACTCTTGCGCAGTGACCCCGAAGGGGTGGCGGCCCGGCTCGCGCGCCGCGGTTTCGAATTGGACCTGGCCGCTTATCGTGCCATGGAAGAGAAGCGCAAGGCCCTTCAGGTGCGTACCCAGGAGCTGCAGAACCTGCGAAACACCAAGTCCAAGGCCATCGGCAAGGCCAAGGCGGCGGGAGAAGACATTCAACCGCTTCTTTCCGAGGTGGCGGCCATCGGGGAGGAGCTCAAGGCCGAAGAGGAGGCGCTTCGAAAAGTGCAGGAGGCGCTTCGCCGGTTTCTCCTGCACTTGCCCAACCTGCCCCATGACAGCGTGCCCGATGGTGCCGACGAAGCGGACAACCGTGAGGAGCGGCGCTGGGGGGAGCCGCCTCGGTTCGACTTCGAGCCAAAGGACCACGTGGCGCTGGGCGAGACCCTCGGGGGACTGGATTTCGAGGCGGCGGCCCGGCTCACAGGCGCCCGCTTCGTGGTGATGCACGGAGACATCGCCCGATTGCATCGTGCCCTGACCCAGTTCATGCTCGATCTCCATACGGGGGAGCACGGCTACCGGGAAACCTATGTCCCCTACATCGTCAACGACACCGCGCTGCTGGGCACCGGGCAACTGCCCAAGTTCGCGGAGGATCTCTTTCGGCTGGAAGGTGAACGGCCTTGGTATCTGATCCCCACCGCCGAGGTGCCGCTCACCAATCTGCTCCAGGACCGCATCCTCTCTCCCGACGACCTGCCGTTCAAAGTGGTGGCTCACACCCCCTGTTTCCGCTCCGAGGCCGGCGCCCACGGCAAGGACACCCGCGGCATGATCCGCCAACACCAGTTCGACAAGGTGGAGCTGGTGCAGGCGGTTCGTCCGGAAGAGGCCTTCGATGCCCTGGAAAGGCTCACCGGCCACGCCGAACAGATCCTCCAGCGGCTGGAATTACCCTATCGAGTGGTGACTTTGTGCGCCGGGGATCTGGGCTTCTCGGCGACCAAGACCTACGACATCGAGGTGTGGCTGCCGGGACAAGGCCGGTATCGGGAGATCTCTTCCTGTTCCAATTTCGCCGATTTCCAGGCGCGACGGCTGCGGGCCCGGTGGCGCAACCCCGAAACCGGAAGGCCGGAACTGTTACACACCCTCAACGGCTCGGGTCTGGCCGTGGGCCGAACCCTGGTGGCGGTGATGGAGAACCACCAGGAGGCCGACGGCGGTATCCGCATCCCTGAAGTGCTGCGGCCTTACATGGGGGGGCAAGAGCGAATCGTGCCGACCGCCTGATTCGCCGCGTCGGATTCGTCCTACAAAAATTTGCGATTCGTCCGATTGGCGCCGCCCGACGGGCGGTTCAGAATGGCGCCGTCGCTGACGGAAGGCGCCATGGAAGGTGGGCTGGCACAGGGATGAGCGGCACCGGGAAGGACTCCGGCGAATCGGGCGACGACCAAGGCCCTGGTCGCTTGGCGGCCGGGGCCTTTCAGTGTCAGGATCTCACCAGGTAGACGAGCAAGGCGATGAAGCCGGCCACCAATGCCAGGGCCAGCCCCACCGCCTGCCAGTCTCCCGGTTTGGCTTCAGGGCTGTTCTGCATCCAGTGTTTGGCGGCCGGCCAGAGCACCGCCAACATGATCACCACCAGCACCGCGCTGGCGATCTGCAGGGCCAATTCCATATCGCTCTCCTTACAACCAAAAAACCCCGGCACGAAGCCGGGGCGCGCATGCAACGGGCCGGTGGCGGCTCATTCGTCTCCGCCGAAGATGCCGAGAATCTGCAACAGGCTGATGAAGATGTTGAAAATGGACAGATAGAGCCCGTAGGTCGCGCTGATGTAATTGGTTTCGCCCCCGTGCACCATCTGGCTGGTCTGAAACAGTATGTAACCGCTCATGAGCAGGATGAATCCGGCGGCGATGGCCAGTTGCAAGGCCGGCAACTGAAGGAAGATGTTGGCCAGCACCGCCACCAGCATCACCAGCATGCCCGCAAAGATGAAGCCGCCCATGAAACTGAAGTCGCGACGACTGCTCAAGGCATAGCCGGACAGCCCCAGGAAGATGACGCCGGTGCCGCCGAGCGCCAGGGCCACGGTTTGCGGGCCGTGGGGCAGTTGCAGATAGAGGGTGAGCACGGCACCCAGGCCGAACCCCATGAGTCCGGTGATGGCGAAGATGACGCCCAGTCCTGCGGCCGAGTCCTGGGTGCGGGGCAGCACGAAGATGCCCAGCAGCATGGCCACGATGACCGAGACGGTGTAAGTCCACAAAGGCACCGCCAGCACCATGGAGAGCAGCGCCATGAGGGCGCTGAACAGGAGGGTGGCCGACAAGAGCAGATAAGTGTTCTTGATGACCTTGTTGGTGGCGAAAGTGGTGTGAGTACTTCGGGCGAGGGTTTGATCCAGTCGCGTCATGATCGTTCTCTCCTCTTTGGCTGTTGTGCAAGGTTTTCAGGATTCTACGGTAAGACCGGTCGTGGCGGCCAGAGTTTCCCCATCCCCGTGGCGGGTGGGGTTATGCCGGTGGCGGTGGGGGAGTAGAATGGCGCCGTCGACGAGAAGGCGGGCGGATCCGGATTCAGGGTTCGCAAGATGCGCCAATCTGGAACATTACGATGAAACGGGAGTGAGACGATCATGGACCCTCTGGAGAGAATCAAGCAACAGGTGGAGAACAACCCCATTCTCATCTACATGAAAGGCACGCCGCAGTTTCCCCAGTGCGGTTTTTCCCAGCGGGCGGCCGCCGCCTTGCAGCAGTGCGGTGAGAAATTCGCCTATGTGAACGTACTGGCCGATCCCGAGATTTTCGAAAACCTGCCGAAATTCGCCGATTGGCCCACGTTCCCTCAGATCTATATCGATGGTGAGCTCATCGGCGGCTGTGACATCACGCTGGAGCTGTTCGAGAAGGGTGAGCTCCAGAAGATGGTGAAAGAAGCGGCCAAGAAATGGCCCAAGGAGGAAGAGCAGGGGGAGGGTTGAAACACCTTCCCGGACGAGGTTCCGGCGGGGCGCGGGCGGCGCCCCGCTGCCGTTAAGCCTTCGTGCCGGTCTGGCGCGCCTCCAGCGCCACCAGTGCCTGCCACCGGTTGACCACGGCGCAAAACAGCTCGGCCGTCTTGCGAGCGTCGTAAAGGGCGCTGTGGGCTTCGCCGCTGTCCCACTCGATGCCCGCTTCGGCCACCGCCCGGGCCAGGACTGTCTGTCCATAGGCCAGCCCGGCCAGGGTCACGGTGTCGAAAGTGCTGAAGGGATGGAATGGATTGCGCTTGATGCCGGTCCGTTCCACCGCGGCGTTGATGAAACCCAGGTCGAAAAACGCGTTGTGGCCCACCAGGATGGCTCGCCGGCATCCGGTCCGCTTCACCGCGCGGCGTATGGGTTGGAACAGGATCTTCAACGCGTCCCGCTCGGGCAATGCCCCGCGGAAAGGATGCCATGGGTCGATGCCGGTGAACTCCAGCGCTTTGGGGTCCAGATTGGCACCTTCGAAGGGCTGGACGTGACAATGGATCTCCTCGCCAGGTATCAGCCGACCTGTGGCATCCATGTCCAGGATGATCGCGGCCACCTCCAAGAGGGCGTCCTTTCGGGCGTCGAAGCCGGCGGTCTCCACGTCCACCACGACCGGCAGGTAGCCTCGAAACCGTTTGTCGATGGTAGGATGGGCGTCCCGGTTTTCCATCATGCAAAGGATAAGCCATGTCCGTGACTTTGGCGAAACCGACGAGAGCGCTCGTCGCTTTGCTCTTGCTGTGGACCGCTGCGCTCCAAGGGGCGGAGCGGGGCGTGCTCTACCGTTTGGAGAAGCCGGGCCAGCCCGATCATTATTTGATGGGGACCATGCACAGTGATGATCCACGGGTGCTGGCGCTCCTGGATCGGGTCGGTACCCGATTGGAATCGGTGGATCAGGTGGTGCTCGAGATCCTGCCTGATGCGGCGGCCATGATCCAGGTCAGTCTGGCCATGCTGCTGCCGCCGGGAGCGCACCTTTCCCAATTGGTGGGCGATCGCCTTTTCCGTGAGGTGGAATCGGCGTTGGCCGAACGCGGCTTGCCGGTGTTGGCGGCCCCTCGCCTCAAGCCCTGGGCGGCGGCGGTGATGTTGGCCACGCCGGACATGGAAGGCGACCCGTTGGATCAGCGCATCTACCGAAAGGCGCTGGCCTTGGGCAAAAAGGTTCATGGACTGGAACGTCCGGCGGAGCAGATGGCCTATTTCGATGAGCTATCGCCCGATCTGCAAAAGCGGCTGCTGGAAGAGACGCTGGCGCAGCTCGACGGTTTCGAGACCCGGCTCGAGCAGCTCAAAAAAGCCTACCTGGAGGGCGACCTCCACCGTCTGCAGCGCTTGAGCCTGGAAATCGATGCCGCCGGCGACGAGGCGCTGGCGGCCTGGTTTCGGGAGCGCCTCATCGACCGGCGCAACCGCATCATGCTCGAGCGCCTGCTTCCGTTGCTGGAGGCGAATGCGACCTTCGTCGCGGTGGGGGCACTCCATCTGCCTGGAAATGACGGGTTGATCAAACTTTTGCGCAACGCTGGATACAGGGTGACCCCCTTGTTCTGATAGCATGGCCGCCAAGGAGGGCATGATGAAGCGAATCGACCGGAAATCGACGATTTTTCCAAGGCTTGTGCTCGCCGGACTGCTGCCCCTGCTGGGAGGTTGCGCGAGTTGGGTGGGGGTGGAACCGGAGCCGGGTGATCCGCTCGAACCATTCAACCGCTCCATGTTCGAGCTCAATCGGACGCTGGACACCTATGTGTCGAAACCGCTGGCACGTGGTTACCAGAACATCACCCCCGAACCGGTGGACCGTGGCATCACCAACTTTTTCAGTAATCTGGACGAGATCCCCACGGCGTTCAACAATCTGCTGCAGCTCAAGGTGAAAGCGGCCCTTTCCGATCTGGGCCGGCTGGCGGTCAATACCACGCTGGGTGTTCTCGGCTTCATGGACGTGGCCACCGACATGGGATTGGAGAAACACGATGAGGACTTCGGCCAAACTCTGGGCTACTGGGGGGTGCCGTCGGGACCTTATCTGGTGCTGCCGGTCATCGGTCCCAGCAGCTTTCGGGATGGGGTCGGATTCACCGTGGATTGGGTGAGCAACCCCATCTACTACCGCATCGGGGACAACAAATACGGTTGGGCCTTGTGGACGCTCCGCTATGTGGACCGGCGCTCGGACCTGTTGCGTACGGAAAAGGTCGTGGAAGCGGCGGCTCTGGATCCTTACGTCTTCTATCGGGACTCCTATCTCCAGCACCGGAACTATCTGGTGCACGACGGCAACCCGCCGCTCGATGAAGAAGAATTTGAATAAGCAATGAGAAAGCGATCTCTGATTGTCAATACCGATTGACTATATTAGTAAAAGGTTAAATACTAACTGACGAGAAAGCGCAGCAGTACCGGCTTTCGGAAAATACCTGCTGATCGATGCCGTATTGGATTGAGCAGGTGACACGCTAGACTGGTTTCATCCAAAAGGAGAGATGACATGAAAAAGACGCTCAAGGTTGCAGCCTTTGCAGCACTGATCGCTGCTGCAAGCTCCGCTTCCGCTTGGTGGGGTCCCTGGGACGACGATGGCTGGGGTCATCGCGGCTGGGACGACTGGTGGGATGGCTGGGGCGATGGTGCCGGCGACTTCGATTTCGGCATGCATGCCCGCGGTTCCGGCCGTGGCTATGGCCGCAACTACTGGCGCGATCGTTACTATGACTACTATGGTCCCTGGTGGGCCTATCCTCCGTATGGTTATGGCGCACCTTATGCCTATCCTTACGGTGCTCCGCCTGCAGCGCCTGCCGCTCCTCAGGCGCCGCAAGCTCCGGCCCAACCCGCCAAGTAATCGGGATCGGTCGTACCGAAAGGGCGCGCAGCAATGCGCGCCCTTTTTGTTTGTGGTGTGCGCCAGGCGTGGCGTGTGGCACCGTGGCTGGGGCTGGTCCAGCCTCCTACTCCATACTCAGAAAGACCCACGCTTTTTTGCTGCTCCCCCTTGACAAGGGTCAATATTTGCGTTTTGTCAATGATTCCGCTGTGGCACGGGTCACAAAATAAATAAAAAATAAGACGCCATGACGTTCCACGGATACGCAGCATCTTCCGGGTGGAAACGTAGGGTCGCCAAGCCCGTATTTGACTGCACTCGAGGATGGAGCGATGGACGCTTTTTCGATTTCCGGTGTTCTGGCGCGTATACCCTTGCTTTCCGGA
>CAYOJM010000049.1:0-7067 GCA_964404295.1 uncultured Sedimenticola sp.
GTCTACCAGGCCGGCACCCTCTCCGGCAACCCGGTGGCCATGACCGCGGGGCTGGAGACCCTGGAGCTGATCTCGGCGCCCGGCTTCTTCGACGAGCTGGGCGACAAGACCGAGCGCCTCATCACCGGCCTGGTGGAGGCAGGCCGCGCCGCGGGCGTGCCCGTCACCGAGAACCACGTGGGCGGCATGTTCGGCCTCTTCTTCACCGACGCGGAAAAGGTCACCGACTTCGCCGGCGCCACCGCCTGCGACCAGGAGGGCTTCAAGCGTTTCTTCCACGCCATGCTCGACGAGGGAATCTACCTGGCTCCCTCCGCCTTCGAGGCGGGCTTCGTCTCGGCAGCGCACGGCGAGGAGGAGCTGGAGGCCACGGTGGGGGCGGCGAAAAAGGTCTTTGCCGCCCTCTGAACTTCGTAGCGATGGGGTGGGGCCGGCCGGGGAGGCGATGACGGGACCGCTACAAGCACATCCCTGTGCGTTCGGCCTCGGCCATCCCTGGCCTCGGACGTCCCGTCATCGCCCCCCCGACCGGCCCTTTCCAGCTTCAAGGCCCAATCACAGATCAGGCACCGTCGTTGGCTGAACTTTTCCAGCAACTCCTCCACTGGGTCGAAGCCAACCCCGGCTGGGCGGGAGCCGTGGTCTTTCTCATGGCCTTCGCCGAGTCCATGGCCATCGTCGGCATGGTGGTGCCCGGGGTGGCCATCCTCTTCACCGTGGGCGCTCTCATCGGCGCCGGCGCCCTGGATTTCTGGCAGATGGTGGCCTGGGCGGTGGTGGGCGCCATCCTCGGCGACGGGCTGAGCTTCTGGCTGGGTCGTCGCTACCGCCACCAGCTCACCCGCCTCTGGCCCTTCAGCCGCCACCCCGAGACCCTGGAGCGGGGCATCGCCTTCTTCGAGAAATACGGCGGCAAGAGCGTGGTCATCGGCCGCTTCTTCGGCCCGGTACGGGCGGTGATTCCCCTGGTGGCGGGCATGATGGCCATGCCCCCGGGGCGCTTTCTGGCGGCCAACATCCTCTCCGCGTTGGCTTGGGCGCCTGCCTACCTTTTGCCCGGCATGGCGTTCGGCGCCTCCTTGGAGCTGGCTTCCGAAGTGGCGCTGAGGCTGGTGGGGCTGCTGGTGGTGCTCGTGGCGGGAATGTGGTTCCTGGGTTGGCTCTCCCACCGGCTCTTCCTGCGGCTCCAGCCCTGGAGCCGGGCGCTGGTGGGCCGAGTACTGGCCCTGGGGCGGCACCATCCGGCGCTGGCGCAGATCGCCGGCGCTCTGGGCGATCCCCGCCACCCCGAAGCGCGCGGGTTGGCCGTTCTGGCCGGTCTGCTCACCTTGGCGGTGGGACTGCTGGCCCTGTTGGCGCTCATTCCGGAAAAGCCGCTGTTGCTTGCGGACAGCGCCCTTCACCTGGGGCTCGACCAACTACACAACAGCACCGGCAACCACATCATGCTGGCCCTGTCGGCCATGGCCGGCATCGGGGCCACCGGCGCGTTGTTGTTCGGCGTCTGGCTGCTGCTCACCGCTTACGGCCTGCGACAGGCCGCGCGGCATTGGCTGGGCGGCACCGCTTTCGCCTGGCTCCTGGCCCTTGCGCTGGAATATGCGATGCGGCGGGAACCCCAGCTCATGACGGCGCTGCCCGACATCTTCGTGCTTCGGGCCACCGTCTTCTTCGGATTGGCGGCAGTTCTCGCGGCCACGCCGGTCGCCCATCCGCGCCGTTGGTTGGTCTACTCCGGCGCCACCGTGCTCACAGCGGCGGTCTTGCTGGCCCAGCTCTATCTGGGTTCCACCCTGCCGGCCGTACTGTTCGCCCTGGGCACGGGATTGATCTGGGTGACGGCGGTGGGAATGGCCTATCGCACCCACGGCACGACCGAGCCCTTGGGCATCCGCCAGGCGGCCATGGTGGCCGGCATGGCGCTGGCCACGGCGCTGGCCACGGCTTTGAGCACCCCGGCGCCGCCGCCCCTGGAGCGACCGACGCCCATGTTGGGCACGCTTTCGGATGCCGACTGGTGGCAGGCCGCCGAGCAACGCCTCCCCCTATACAGGGGAGACCTGATCGATGCCACCCGTTTTCCCTTGAACCTGCATTACGCCGGCTCCGCCGAAGGGCTCGCGCGACGGCTTCAAGACCTCGATTGGCGGCCGGCGCGACCGCCGGCCGGGCTGGAATGGCTGCGGCTGCTCGCCCCCTCCACCCCTCTGGATGCGCTCCCGCCCTTGCCCCATGCCCATCGGGGACGCACGGCCCGACTCATCTTCACGCGCCCATCCGAAGGCGATTCACGGCTGGTGCTCTATCTTTGGCCCGGCGGCTACCGTCTCACTCCATCAGGTCGCCCGCTCTGGCTGGGAGAAGTCGTGCGGCAAACACGGTATTCCTGGTTGGGATTGGCGGTATTTCCCCGCAGCCGGCCGGTGGACGCGGCCACCCTGGTACGGCTGGGGGAGGCGCTGGCGCACTCGGGACTCGATCTGCGCTTGGCCCGTAACGGAAACCTGATCCAGTTGGCAGAACCCGCCGTCGTCCCCTGAGAAGTGGACCGAAATCTGGTGGCGAATTCACATTTTCGCCGCCGCCGTGTGGCCTGCCGCCGGGGGGGAAGATTAAATTGGCAGTGTCGATCACAAGGAGGCCATGATGAAAGCGCTATTGGTTGACGACTCCAAGGCGGCCCGTTTCGCCATGAGCAAGCTGCTCAAGGATCAAGGCCTGGAGGTGGAGATGGCCGCCTCCGGCGAAGAGGCCCTGGACAAGATCGCAACGGAACCGATCAACATCGTGTTCATGGACCAATCCATGCCCGGGATGGGCGGCATCGCCGCCACCCGCGCCATCACCAGCAATGAAAAGACGGCCCACATTCCCGTGGTGCTCTGTACCGGCAACGAGGGCGAGAAGCTCGAGCAGATGGCCACCGAAGCCGGCGCCATCGGCGTGCTCACCAAACCGCCCCGGGAGGAACAGCTCAAGGCGGTCCTCGCCGCCATTCGCACCGACAGCGGCGAGCCGCCTGTGGCCGCGGTGCCCGAACCGGTGGAAGAGGTGCCGTCGGGCGTGGACATGGAGACGGTCATGGCGGAGGTGGAGAAGCTGCTCGACGGCCTGCGCACCCGAATCCAGGAGGTGGAGAAAGGGTTGGAAAGCCGGATCGCCGAGATGGCCCGGCAAGCGGTCCGGGCCAGCGAAAAGGGCCTCCAACCGATCCAATCGGCCCTCGCCCAGATGGACGACCGCATCGCCGACAAGGTGAAAGAGCAGATGGCGGTGGACGCCAGCAACCAACGCATCCAGCTCGAAGCCCTGCGCCAGCAGGTGAACGCCGGCCTGGACGAAATGGAAGAGCGCGAAGAGCGGCTGCGCGAAGCCCTGTTGCAAGAAGCTCAGAAGCAGATTTTGCCCCTGGTGGACCGAAAGGTGGCGGTGTTGCGAGAAAACTTGGCCGAGGCGAGGGAAGACGCCGCCACCCGGATTGCGGCGCTGGAACATCAGGTGGCCGCCCTCCAAAAAAGCCTGCTCGCCAAATCCGCGCTCATCGCCGTGCTCGCCGCCGGCGCCGCATTCGCCGCCGCCTACTTCCTGGGCTGACGACCCCAGCGCGGCAGCAACTCGTGAGGCACCTCCAGGTGGTCCAGCACGCGGGCCACCACGAAATCCACCAGGTCGGCCACCCGCTGCGGGCGATGGTAGAACCCCGGGCAAGCCGGAAGGACGAGGGCACCCGCCCGGGTCACCTGGAGCATGTTCTCGAGATGGATCGGGGAGAGCGGTGTCTCTCGTACCACCAGGATCAGCTTGCGCCGCTCTTTCAACGCCACGTCGGCGGCGCGGTCGATGAGGTCGTCACAGATCCCCCGAGCCACGGTCGCCAAGGTTCCCGTGGTGCAGGGGCAGATCACCACCGCCCGCGGCGGATCGGAGCCGCTGGCCGCGGGCGCGGTCCACTGTCGGCGACCAAACACCCGCAATCGGCCCGGCAGGGGGCCGAATCTTTGTTCCAACCGTGTCTGCGCCGCCTCGGGCTTGGAAGGCAACGCCAGATCGGCCTCCATGGAGGCCACCACCTGAGCCGCCTCTGAATAGAGCAGGTGGACCTCTTCTCCGGCCCGCAACAGGCACTCTACCAGGCGCAGTCCGTACTGGATCCCCGATGCGCCGGTCCAGGCCACGGCCACCGGCCCCTTCATCGCGGCTCCCCCAAGGCGGCGAGAAGCCGCTCGTGAATGTTTTCGAAGCCGCCGTTGCTCATCACCACCACCCGATCGCCCGTTCGCGCCGCCTCGGCCACCGCTCGCACCATGGGCTCGGTGCGGGAGAACACCCGCGCTTTCTCTCCCAGAGGCGCCAAAGCCGCGCGCGCATCCCACGGGAGCGTCTCCGGCGCGAAAAGGAACACCGCGTCCGCCGCACCGAGAGCGCCGGCCAGCTCTTCGGCATGCACCCCCGCCCGCATGGTGTTGGAGCGGGGTTCGAGCACCGCGATGATCCGCCCATGGGGGTGGCGCGCCCGCATCCCCGCCAAAGTGGTCCGTATGGCGGTGGGATGGTGGGCGAAATCGTCATAGACCTGCACGCCCGCGACTTCGCCGCGCAGCTCCATGCGCCGTTTCACCCCGCCGAAGCGGCTCAATGCCGCCACCCCTGCCTCGGGCGGGACGCCGGCATGACGAGCGGCCGCCAGGGCCGCCAGGGCGTTGGCCATGTTGTGCCGCCCGGCCATCGACCACTTCACCGTACCCACGAGCCGATCGTCACACCATACTTCGAACCGACCGCCGTCCGGCGCGTGCGCCCCGATCCGCCAGTCGGCAGCCGCGCCATCCACATCGAAGGTCTCCACCGGCGTCCAGCACCCCATGGCCAGCACTTCGGAAATCCGGTCATCGGCGGCAGGCGCCACCAGCAGGCCGCTGCCCGGCACGGTGCGCACCAGGTGATGGAACTGGCGTTGGATCTGGGCCAGGTCGTCGAAGATGTCGGCGTGGTCGAACTCCAGGTTGTTGAGCACGCAGGTGCGCGGCCGGTAGTGGACGAACTTGGAGCGCTTGTCGAAGAAAGCGGTGTCGTACTCGTCCGCCTCCACCACGAAGAAAGGCCCCTCGCCGAGACGCGCCGAGCCACCAAAATCCCGCGGCACACCGCCGATGAGAAAGCCGGGCTCCAGCCCGGCGTGCTCCAGGATCCAGGCCAGCATGGACGCGGTGGTGGTCTTGCCGTGGGTGCCGGCCACCGCAAGCACCCAGCGGCCCCGCAGCACGTTTTCCGCCAGCCACTGGGGCCCGGAGGTGTAAGGCAGTCCCCGGTCCAACACCGCCTCCACCACCGGATTGCCCCGGGAGAGGGCGTTGCCAATGACCACCACGTCCGGTTCCGGCTCGAGCTGATCCGGGTTCCACCCCTCGACGAGGGGAATGCCCGCCTCCTCGAGCTGGGTGCTCATGGGCGGATAGACACCGGCATCGGCACCGGTGACCCGGTGCCCCAACGCCTGGGCGATACGGGCGATGCCGCCCATGAAGGTGCCGCAGATGCCCAGTATGTGAAGATGCATGAAACCGCGGGACAGATCGACAAAGGGGTATGATACCCCATCGCCTCGAGACCCCTTTCACCCCATGCAGGAACGCTTCATCGATACCCCCGAACAGATGGATCGTCTGGCCGACGAACTCACCGGCGTCCCTTGGCTGGTGGTGGACACGGAGTTCCTGCGCGATCGCACCTACTATCCGCAACTGTGCCTGATCCAGATGGCCACCGACGAACTGGCCGTATGCATCGACCCCCTGGCGTTGGAGAACCTGGCCCCTTTGCACAAGCTGTTGTATGACGACCGCACCACCAAGGTGTTCCACGCCGGACGTCAAGATCTGGAAATCTTCCTCCATTTGTGGAACGAACTGCCGGAAAACCTGTTCGACACCCAGCCGGCCGCCGCGCTCCTGGGCCTGGGCGATCAGGTGGGATACGGCACTCTCATCCAGAAGTTGCTGGGCGTGAACCTGGCCAAGGACCACGCCCGCACCGACTGGTCCCGACGGCCGCTGAACCAGGCCCAGGTGCGCTACGCCCTGGACGATGTGATCTATCTCGCCCAGGCCTATCCGGCTTTGCGCCGGCGCCTCGAAGCCTTGGGCCGTCTCGATTGGCTGCGCCCCGAATTCGAGGCATTGGCCGATCCGGCCACCTACACCTTGACCGATTACGACCAGTGGCGACGGGTCAAAGGGTGGCAACGCCTCGACGGCCCACGGTTGGCCGCGCTGCAACATCTGGCCGCCTGGCGCGAACGACAAGCCCGCGCCGCCGACCGTCCGCGTCGGTGGGTGGTCAAGGACGATGTGCTCGTGGAAGTGGCCCGGCGCATGCCGCGTCGCATGGCGGAACTCCGACGGATCCGAGGGCTGGATGGACACTTGATCCAGCAGCACGGACCCGCACTGCTGGAAGCCGTGGCCACCGCCCGCACCCTGCCCGAAACGGAGTGGCCCCGACCGCCGGTCCGCCCCCGTCCGCTCACCGTCGAGGAAGAAGCCACGCTGGACATTCTCGCAGGCGCTCTGCGCCTCCTCGCCGAAGGGGCCGGTCTCTCTCCTCAGGCGGTGGCGTCGCGCAAGGACCTGACCGCACTGCTGCGGGGTGACTCCGGCTGCGCCCTGCTGCAAGGATGGCGTCGGCAACTGGCTGGGGAGCCCTTGCTGCAGCTTCTCCGCGGCGAGCGCCGGCTGGTGATCGAAAACGGCTCGCCGCGGCTGGAAGGGTAAAAGCCGAGAAGATCGATCACCACCCCACCAACCGGCCGCCCCCTTCAGACGCAACCGGTGGGCTTGGGAAGGCCGCCATATTTGGTGATCGGCTTCATGGGGCCGGTCATCCACTCCTTGAAGAGCACTTTCTTGTCCTGGTCGATGTACTTGGCGAACTTGCGGATCGGCGGCACCGAACCGTAGGACTCGTAGTACTCGCGCGCCTTGAGCACCTGGGCCCAGCGCTCGTCGGTCATCTCGAAACCGTCCGCCTCGGCCATGGCCCTGCCGACCTCCTCGGTCCACTCGTTCATG
>CAYOJM010000050.1:0-20544 GCA_964404295.1 uncultured Sedimenticola sp.
CCGGTGTCTTCGCGCCCTTCTTCGGCGTGCCGGCGCTCACCATGACCCTGGTGAGCCGCTTCGCCCGCAAGCACGGGGCGCCGGTCTACTTCATCGGCTTCCTGCGGCAGAAGGGGTCGGCGAGGTACCGGGTGGTGGGGCGGGAGGGGGACGCCGCCATCGGCGGCGAGGACCCGGAGGCCGCCGCCGCGGCCCTCAACGCCGAGGTCGAGGCCCTGGTGCGCATGGCCCCCGAGCAGTACCAGTGGACCTACCGGCGTTTCGAAAAACAGCCCGACGGCACCAATCCTTATCGGGCGCCCTGTGAAACCCTTTAAAAAATGGCCCTATCCCGAGGGGAAGGGCCGGAGCGGGGCGGGGTCAGGCCGCTCTATTCAGATGGGCCGCTTTGGCCTCTCGTGCCCGTTTGGCCTCTTCCGGCGTGTAAGCACGGCCGGACCAGAGCATCTCATAGGCGATCTCTTCGTTGCCGTTCTCGCACAGTTCCAGCACTTTTTTGAAAAGCGGCTGGAAAGTCTCACTGCGGTGGGACTGCTCATGATCTTCGAAGGATCGCCAGAAGGTGACGATGAGAGCCTCGCGACCCTTCAGCGGACTTTCCACCGCCCGGCCGATGGTGCTGCCCTCGTTGGAGATGTTGCCGCTGTTCAATGCTACGAAACCGCCGATGAAGCCGGTGTCGGAGTGGTAGGTCTTGACGTTTTCACACAGGTAGGCGACCCGTTCTTGCAGATCGTCCACAGAGTATTCAGGCTTGAGGACGACGCGGTTGACGGTCACCACGCCTCCAGGTGGGAAGTTGTCGATGAGTCCAGACATGGTTCTCTCTCCTCCATTGTTGCTCATATCATCGCAAATGATTTGCATTTGCTAATTGAGACTTCGTTCGTGTTCGCCGGTTCCTTTCGATAACCGATGGAGCTGATAAGGTTTTTGGAGATGGAAACGTGACCGCTGTCGCACCCCGACGTCGGCTTAATGCAGGGTTAAGAATGGCCGCCTACATTTGAAAGTGACGGTAGCAGCCGTCGCGTTACCCCTCCTTCAGATCGAGCGCTGGACCTGGAAAACCGTGCTGTCCAAGCAAGGCATTCCGACCGGATCCCAGCCCCTCGACCCCCGGCCCGGCCGGGGTTCTTTTTTTGGATGGTTCATTTCGGATGCAACAAGGGGCTGCTCAGCACTCGTTCACCGGTGTCCAGGTAGAGCACCTCCCCCGTGAGGGTGGCCTGCCATTCCAGCCGTCTGGGCAGGTGGTCGGTGAGCGTGTCGATCAGTGATGCTTCCAACGCCAGTAGTTCCCCTTCGAACAGGGGCAGGCGGCCTTTATGACGCCGCTTCCAGCGGGACAACAACCCCGTGTGGGTGAGCACCGAAACCCGGCATCGTCGAGCGGCGCGCCGCAGACGCACCTCATCCGGCGTGCCCACGTCGATCCAGTGCACGAGTCGGCCGGTGGCATCGGTCGCCGCCAGGTCCGGGGCGTCACCCTCGCTGACGCCGCCGCCGCGAAAGGCGAGCCGGTCTTGGTGGAACAGCAAATAGGCGAGTAAACGCAGGATCACCCGCTCGTCCGTTTCCGACGGGTGTTGAGCCAGATCCGTGTCCAGGGTGGCGTATCGGTGACGGTCGGTGTCGGCGAGTCGAATCTTGGCGCGAAACAGGCGACCGCCCCGGTTCATCAGCGGATCCAATCGACGATGTGGTGTTCGAGGTCGTCGGCCTCGTCTTCGCACAGGGTGCGGCCACAGAGGCGCTGCCCGGCGGCGGCCACGCTCTCGGGATCGCCGCTCACCAGCGGATGCCAGTCGGGCAAGGGTTTGCCTTCGGCCAGCAGACGATAGGCACAAGTGGCGGGAAGCCAGTAGGGGTCACGAAGCCGCTCCGGGGTGAGGGTGATGCAGTCTTCCACCCGCCGGGAGCGGTTGGGGTAATCGGTACAGCGGCCCGTTTCGGTGTCCAACAAGCGGCAATGCACGTTGGTGAAATAGATGCGCCGCGTCTGCTCGTCCTCGAGCCGGTGGAGGCAGCACTTGGCGCAGCCATCACACAGGGCCTCCCACTCGGCTTTGGTGAACTGATCCAGCCTCTTGTGGCGCCAGAATTGGGAATCGGGTGGCGTCATGATCTCCATTCTAAGGCTTTTCCGGGTTGGGTGTTATGCACAAGAGGTCAAACGGCCGCAGAGTTTTTTCGGGTTAGCTTTTTCCTCGAAAGAAAGTTCTCATGAATGCGGGCTAACATATTGATTTATCGTTATAAGTACAGGGGTGGCCAAAATTTGGCCAAATTGACGGAGTTCGCGCAGTGACGGGCATTTGGCTCGCTTTACAATCGTTTTCCACCAAGTTTTCCACAGGAAATGTGGAAATCTTCAGGAGGGCGTTCGGGCCAGCTCGGTGAGCATCCGGTCGATCCGTCGAAGCAAGGGCAGGAGCACGGCGGTGGCGTCGGGATGGTCCTCCCAGGCCAGCTCGGCGGCCGGGGCGATGGCGCAGGGGCCGGGTGGTGAGGCGCCGTGTTCCATCAGGAGGCGCATGCGTGGAAGGAAGACCCACTGCAGCCATTGGGCCAGGGTGAGGTGGTCGGCATGAAAGGGCATCCGGCTCGAAAGGGCCTCGGGCGGCGGAGGCGTCGCTTCCCACCACGCCATGCGGCGCAGTTCGTCTTCCAGTTGTTGTAAGGTATCCAGCACCTCTTCCGGCTTGGGCATGGCGGGCCGTCGAACGTGGATGCGGAGAACCGGACCATTATGACAGAGGGGCGGGTGGAGGCGGCCACCTCCCTGGGGCCCGTGACGGTGGAGACCGCTGCAGGTCGTGTGGTTCGGGTCCAACTCGGCCGGGCGGGAGAGGCGGCGCGGCCCGAACCCTTGGCTGCGGGGGCGGCCCGCGCCCTGGCCGCCTGGCTGGCGGGTGGGGCTTGGCCGCGGGGGCTGCCCTTGGCCCCGACGGGCACGCCCTTTCAAAAACGGGTGTGGCAGGCGCTGCTTGAGATTCCTCCGGGCCGGGTGCGCACCTATGGAGATCTCGCCCGGAGCCTGGGCACTTCGCCGAGGGCGGTGGGGAACGCATGCCGGGCCAACCCCATTCCGTTGCTCATTCCGTGTCACCGGGTGGTGGCGGCCGACGGGCTGGGCGGGTTCGCCGGAGAGACGACCGGCACCTGGCCCGATCTGAAACGGTGGTTGCTGAGGTTGGAAGGGGCGATCGATGGATGAAGCGGATCGTGCCGACATCGAGGCCTTCTTGGATGCGCTTTGGGTGGAGCGGGGGCTGTCGGCCAACTCCCTGGCGGCCTATGGATCGGACCTGCGCCATGCTGCACGATGGCTGCGGAGCGAGGCCGGCGTGGGGTTGAAGGCCGCCCGGTCCCGCCAGTTGCAGGAATATCTCGCTGCGCTCTCCCGGGGCGGTGCCAGCGCGCGGACGGGCGCGCGCCGGCTTTCGGCCCTCCGCCAGTTCTATCGTCATGCGGTGCGCGAGGGCTGGATCCAGGCCGATCCGACCGCGGAGATTCCCACGCCTCGTCTGGGCCGCCCTTTGCCGCACAGCCTCTCCGAATCGGAAGTGGAGGCGTTGCTCTCGGCGCCCGATGTGGAGACGCCTGAAGGGCTGCGTGACCGGGCCATGTTGGAGCTGCTCTATGCCACCGGCTTGCGCGTGTCGGAGCTGGTGGGGCTGAGGCCGGAGCAGGTGAACTTGGCCCAAGGGGTGGTCCGGATCACTGGAAAAGGGGGCAAGGAACGGCTGGTGCCCCTTGGCGACGAGGCCCAGAGGTGGCTGGAGCGTTTCCTGAGGGGTGGCCGCGCTGAACTGCTGCAGGGGCGCTCCTGTGCAGCGCTCTTCCCCACCCGCCGCGGTGCCGGCATGACCCGGCAGGCGTTCTGGTATCGTATCCGCAAACATGCCCGCGCCGCGGGCATCTCCGCCCATCTTTCGCCGCACACCTTGCGCCACGCCTTCGCCACTCATCTGGTCAACCACGGGGCCGACCTGCGGGTGGTGCAGTTGTTGCTGGGTCACAGCGACCTCTCCACCACTCAGATCTACACCCATGTGGCGCGGGCTCGGCTCAAACGGCTCCATGCCCGCCACCATCCCAGGGGTTGAACTGTGGCCTGGTACAGGAAAATCGTCGGGCCCACGGGTACAATGAGCGCCATTGCCGGCCTGGAGGAGAGGAGATGAGGCGTGTGTTGACGATGTTGGCGGTGTTGGCCGTCCTGGGGGCGGCCCGTGCCGACACGGCGCAGGACGTAGAGCGGATACAAAAGGCCTTGAGCGGGCTCGTGGAAGGATTGCAACTGGAAGACATCGCACCTTCGCCGGTGGCCGGACTCTATGAGGTCATGGTGGGGGCGCGGCTCTTTTACGTCTCGGCCGACGGGCGCTATCTGCTCAGTGGTCGGCTGGTGGACCTGGAGAGTGGAAAGGACCTCACCGAGGAACGGGTGGCCAAGGCGCGCAAGGCCATGGTGGACGCCGTCGGCGAGGATCAGATGATCGTCTATGGGTCCGACGAGTCCCGCCATACGGTGACCGTCTTCACCGACATCGACTGTGGGTACTGCCGCAAGCTGCACAGCCAGATGAAAGGCTACAACGGCCTGGGCATCCGCATTCGCTATCTCTTCTACCCCCGGGCCGGGCTTGGGAGCGACTCGGCGCGCAAAGCGGTGGCCGTTTGGTGTGCAGAAGATCGTCGCAAGGCCATGGATGCGGCCAAGCAGGGCAAAGAGGTGCCGTTCCGCGATTGCGAGAACCCCGTGGCCGAACACTACATGCTGGGGCAGCTGGTTGGAATCAGCGGCACTCCTGCTCTGGTGCTGGAAAACGGCGAGCTGATTCCCGGCTATCTGCCGCCGGCACGATTGCGGGCGCTTTTGGATGAAAAATTTCCTGGAAAGCGATAACCAACGGCCCGGCGTCATGCCCCTCGAAGTCGGTCTGTGCACCGACGTGGGGCGGGTGCGGGAAACCAACGAGGACTATCTGCGGGCGGTCCCCGAGCAGGGTATCGTGGCGCTGGCCGACGGCATGGGGGGCCATTCCGCCGGAGAGGTGGCCGCCGAAGTGGCGGTGGAGGTGGTGGTGGAGGAGCTGCACCATGCCCAGCGTTTTCTCGAGATGGATGCGGTGCAGGCTCTGATGGCCTTGGGTCAGGCGGTGGAGCGGGCCAACGCCTCCGTCTACATGTTGGCCAACCGGAACCCGGAGCTCCTTGGCATGGGTACCACCCTGGTGGTGGGGCTGTTCCATGGCGGCCGGATCTTCTATGCCCATGTGGGTGATTCTCGTCTCTATGTCTTGCGAGGTGGTCGGCTGGTCCAGCTCACACGAGACCACTCCCTCATCCAGGAGGTGGTGGATCACGGTATCTATCCCAATCGGGGCGAGGCGCGTCAGGCAGGGGTGGGCGAGAACGTGCTCACCCGCAGCCTGGGCTTCGACCTCAACCTCAATATCGATGTCAACGAAGTGCCGGTCCGGCCCGGTGATCTGTTCCTATTTTGTAGTGACGGTCTGAGCACCCCCCTGACGCGGGAGCGGATGGAATCGGTGTTGCAAAAGCATCAGCTCTCCCTCGAGAGCCGCGCCCGCACCTTGGTGAATTTGGCCAAGGAGGCAGGGGGCAACGACAACATTTCAGTGGCGTTGGCGCGCCCCCTCTGATCCAGCGTCAGTGAAAGGCGCCGAGGAAGGAGGCCACCTCTTCGCGCGTCTCCTCCATCACCGACGAAAGGTTCAGGTGGGAGATGCCGAGCTTGCAGAAGGCAGGTGAGCCTTCCCAGGATTCGACAGCGGCGTTCCGGCCCTCATCGCTGTCGGGAATGGCTGCCATCCGTTTGCTCACCACGAGCAGGTCGTGGAGATTCGCTTTGCCCGGCTGGCAATTGTCGGTCACGTCTTGATCTTCCACTGCTTTGGCGATCTCATCCGGGAAGCCCCAGTTCGAGATGATGGCGCTTCCGACGCCGGGCCCCCAGCTGCGGGCCGTCTCCGGGTCACCAAACTCGGGAAAATCATCCACCCGTGTGAGCAGGTAGAAGCTGCCCACGTTGTGGAGCAGTCCGGTGAGCATGGCGTTGTCACTCAGGGTACCCAGACGCGCGCGGCGCGCCAGGGCGTAGGCCCAGGCGGCGGTTTTCACTGCGGCCTCGTGGAGGGAGGCCAGCTCCTGATAGCGCGGCGAGTCCTTGGGAATTGGGAACGCCTCCTGTGTCGCCAAGGAGACGGCGGCATTGCGCACCGCTGCCACGCCCAACCGGGAGACGGCCACGCCCAGGTCCGTCACCTCGATGCCGGAACGGTTGAGCAGGGCGGAGTTGGCCATACGCAGCACCCGCACGCACAGATCGGGGGAGCCGGCGATCACCTTGGCCACTTGGGCCATGGAGAGGTCCGGGTTTTCCAGCGCCGAGAGAATGCGGGCATAGGCGTCGGGAAAAGGGGGCAGTTCGATCTGGCCGGCATTGAGTCGATGTGCGAAATCCTGAAGGAAAGCCAGGCGGGTGTCGTCGGCGGCGGCTTGTTGTCGTGGCATGAGGGTCTCCGCTACTACTGGAAAGGGTGTCATTGGCATCGGCCGCGGCGCGCCGGCCTTAAATCCGCCGAAAGGGGTTGGGCGAAGGCGTGGGGCACCTCACCAAGATCAGGGTGACGACGGGTCGGCGCCGGAACGCCCATCGCCGGTATTCACTCGATCCGGCTGATGAGGGAAAACGGCGACGGATGGGGAAGCGGCGGGGTTCCTTTCCCGATGCGCCGAGGGGATGGGAGACGAAGAGTGGGGGGTGATTTCATTCCACCATGGCGCGCAGCTCATAGAGCAATTCCAACGCTTGGCGGGGGCTGAGGGCGTCGGGCTCGATGTGCAGGAGGCGCAACACCACGGGATGGGGTTCAGGTTCCGGAGTCAGGGGGAGCGCCATCTGGGGCAGCTCGCGGGTGGCGTGGTGGTGCGCGGCCCGCTCCAGTTCGGCCAGCCGTTCCCGTGCCCGGGCGATGACTCCTCGCGGCACCCCGGCCAGGGCCGCCACCTGGAGGCCGTAACTCTGACTGGCCGGGCCTTCTTCCACCCGGTGCAGGAAAACGATGCCGTCGCCGTGTTCCACCGCTTCCAAGTGGACGTTGGCCACGCCGGGGCAGGTTTCGGGCAAGGTGGTCAACTCGAAATAGTGGGTGGCGAACAGGGTGAACGCGCGGATGCGGTCGGCCAGCTCCACGGCACAGGCCCAGGCCAGGGAGAGGCCGTCGAAGGTGCTGGTGCCGCGTCCGATCTCGTCCATGAGCACGAGCGATCGGTCGGTGGCGTTGTGCAGAATGTTGGCGGTCTCTTCCATCTCGACCATGAAGGTGGAGCGACCGCCGGACAGGTCGTCGGAAGCGCCGATTCGGGAGAAAATGCGGTCCACCGGCCCGATCTCCGCTTCTTCGGCCGGCACGAAGCCGCCGGCGCATGCCAGGATGACGATGAGGGCGCATTGGCGCATGTAGGTGGACTTGCCTCCCATGTTGGGGCCGGTGATGACCAGCATGCGCTGGTCGTCGTTCATCTGGAGGTCGTTGGGCACGAAGGGCACCTCCAGGCTCCGTTCCACCACCGGGTGGCGTCCTGCCCGGATCCGGATGCCCGGTGTCTCGGTCAGCCGTGGGCGCCGGTAGTCGAAGGCAATGGCCCGGTCGGCCAGGTTGGTGAGCACGTCCAGGGCCGCCAAGGCGGCGGCGCAGCGTTGAAGCTCGCCAATTTCCGGTCGAAGCCGCTCGAGCAGCGCTTCGTAGAGCCGTTTTTCCCGCGCCAAGGCCCGCTCCCGGGCCGAAAGCACCTGGTCTTCGAACTTCTTGAGCTCTGGGGTGATGTAGCGTTCCACCGCCTTGAGGGTTTGGCGGCGGACGTAATCTTCCGGCAGGCGGTCGGCGTGGGTTCGACCCACTTCGATGTAGTAGCCGTGGACGCGGTTGTAGGCCACCTTGAGGGTGGGGATGCCGGTGCGCTCGCGTTCGCGCGCCTCCAATTCCAGGAGGAACCGGTCGGCGTTCTGCGACAGGGCGCGCAGCTCGTCCAGCTCCGCGTCCCACCCTTCGGCCAGCACCCCACCGTCCCGGATGAGCGCCGGCGGGTTTTCGCGAATGGCCCGCCGCAAGAGGTCGAGGGTTTCGGGCTGCTCTCCAGCCTGTTCTGCCAGTTCGCGCACCAAGGGGGCTTGCACCGGCTGCAACAGCGCCTGGAGTTCTGGAAGGAGGGCCAGCGCGTCGCGCAGCGTGGCCAGATCGCGCGGGCGGGCGGTGCCCAGGGCGATGCGTGAAAGGATCCTTTCGATGTCGCCGACGCCCGACAACAGCCGGCGAAAATCGTCCAGCCGCTCCCATTCGACGAACGCCTGAACCGCGTCGTGGCGTGCCGTCACTTGGGCCCGGTCCCGCAGAGGGCGGTTGATCCAGCGGGCCAGGAGCCGTCCCCCCATGGCGGTGGCCGTGTGGTCCAACAGCCCCACCAGGCTGTGGCGCCGGCGCCCGGACCGGGCGCGATCGATCTCGAGGTTGCGGCGGGTCGCGGCGTCGATGATCAGTGCCTCGTCCCGGTGTTCCACCCGAAGGCCGGTGAGATGAGGCAGCGCGCTGCGTTGGGTCTCCTGAACGTACTGGAGGAGGGCGCCGGCGGCACGGATGGCGCGTGTCATCCCCTCGCATCCGAAGCCGGCGAGGTCGCGGGTGCCGAACTGTTCCGTCAGCAGACGGTGGGCGGTGTCGGGGTCGAAATGCCACTCCGGACGGCGGGTGAGGTGGAATCCGGCGCGTTCCAGGAAGGGCGGCACCGCCGTTTCGGGAACCAGGAGTTCCGCCGGCTGGAGGCGTTCGAGTTCTCCGCGCAGGGTGGTTTCGTCTTCCGGTTCCTGGACGTGGAACCGGCCTCCGGCCAGGTCCAGGGTGGCCAGGCCCCAGCCCGCCTTGCCGGGCCACAGGGCGGCCAGCAGGGTGTCACGCCGATCTTCGAGCAGCGCCTCGTCGGTCACGGTGCCGGGGGTGACGATGCGCACCACCTTGCGTTCCACCGGCCCTTTGGCTTTGGCGGGGTCTCCGATCTGTTCGCAGATGGCCACCGATTCTCCCTGGCGCAGGAGCCGGGCCAGGTAGTTCTCCACCGCATGCACCGGCACCCCGGCCATGGGAATGGGTTCCCCCGCCGATTTGCCGCGGCTGGTCAGAGTGATGTCCAGCAATTGAGCCGCCCGCTCGGCGTCCTCGTAAAAGAGCTCGTAAAAATCGCCCATCCGGTAGAACAGCAGCATGTGGGGATACTCCGCTTTGATGCGGAGGTACTGCTGCATCATGGGGGTGTGACGGGCGCTCACGGGGCGGGCTTACCAGGTCGCCTCTTCGATGATGCTTTCGATCAGTTCGATGATCCGTCGTACCGCTGTTTCGCTACCCGGACGGCCCCGAGGGATGCGATAGCTGATGCGCACGACCCCCGGCTCCGAAGCCAGCTCGTAGACGCTGATGGTGAATGGACAGAGGACGATGTTGTCTGGATCGGTACGTGAAAGCAGATGAGAAAGGCGCACGCTGCAGAATTCGTAGGTTTCGGCATGGGTGTAGACCGGCGTTTGGTGACCGAAATCGGGACCGGTTCGTGCCAGCATCTCGCCGGCCGGTAGTACGTGGGCGATGCGGATGCCTTTGCCTTCGATGGCCGAGCGGATCTGTTCACTCACCTGCTTGAACCGGCCGTCCACGCGGTGGGTGACGATGGCTGGGTCGGAGGAGATGCGGTCGTCCGCCGCAGCGAGCGGGCCGTAGAACACCGCCAACGCCAGCAGAGCCGCGTAGCGGCGAATGAGGGGGGCAACGATCATTGAAAGTCGTAATATTTCTCGACGTCCTCGAGGATCTCCCAGGTGCATTTGAGACCCGCGGGGAAGGTGATGAGGTCGCCGCGACCGAATTCCATGGGTTCGCCGCTTTCCGGGGTGACGATGAACCGACCTTTGATGATGTAGCAAGTCTCTTGGCGGTCGTAGGTCCAAGGGAATGTGGACTTCCCTTTGCGCCAGATGCCCCAGTTCTCGACTCCCATCACTTCCAGCTTGGCGGGTGAGGGGTTGCGTTCCACCTTGATCTGCGGTTGACTCATGGATCACTCCAAGGCTGCGGTGAGACGCCGATTCTAATGCAAGAGCAAGTGCTTCGACAGCTGGCGCAGGAGGCGGGGCGGCTGCTGCTGGCTCGAGGTATGTTCTTGGCGACCGCCGAGTCTTGCACCGGCGGCTGGATCGCCAAGGTGGTCACCGATCTGCCCGGCGCCAGCCAGTGGTTCGAGCGGGGGTTCGTCACCTACACCAACGAGGCCAAAATGGAGCTCTTGGACGTGCCTCGGTCGCTGTTCGAAGCCCATGGTGCGGTGAGCCTGCCGGTGGTGATGGAGATGGCCATCGGTGCCCTGCGCCACAGCCGTGCCCAGGTGGCGGTGGCGGTGAGCGGCATCGCCGGCCCCGGCGGCGGCACGCCGGCCAAGCCGGTGGGCACCGTCTGTTTCGGTTGGGCCTGGGCCGACCGCATCCGTTGGGCCGACCGTCGCCGTTTCCCCGGGGATCGGGAGGCGGTGCGGCGTCAGGCGGTCATTCGGGCCCTCGAGGGGGTGGAGGCCATCATTGGCCGGCGCGGCTAGAAGGCTCTTTTTCGCCCTGTGGCCTGACGAGGCGGTGCGGTCCGAGCTCGCGGCCCTGCAAACCCGCCTCCCACAGGCGGAAGGGCGTTGGGTCCATCCCGACGATCTCCACCTCACGCTCCAGTTCCTGGGCAACGTGCCCCCCGGGCGCCGGTCGTGCGTGGTGGAGGCCGCCCGTTCGATACGCGGCGCGCCTTTCGAATTGGAAATCGATCGCCTGGACTACTGGCCCCGTTCCCGGGTGGCCTGGGCTGGCCCCGCCGGCGTGCCGCCGCCATTGAAACGGTTGGTTCGGGAGCTGGGGCGGAAGCTGGAGGCGTGCGGCTTCAAACCTGAACGTCGCCCTTATCGGCCCCATGTCACCCTGTTGCGCAAAGCGACGCCCTCGGCGGCGGTGGTCCTCCCTCAACCCATCCGCTGGCCGGTGGACCATTTCGTGCTCGTGGAGTCCCGTCCGGGAGGCGATCCGCCCCATTACCGGCCGCTGGAGGGGTGGGCGCTGGATGCGTGACCCGGCTGCGGTCGGGCTCACCTCGTGAGCCACCGCTTCGGTTATCTTCGTTTTTGAAAGGGGTGTCGTGCCCCGCCCCGCTGGAAAACGAACGGAGAACCAATTAGACTGGGAATCTCCGCCATCACAACCGTCGATCACAGGTGAAACCAATGGACGAGAACCGCAAGAAAGCCCTGGCCGCCGCATTGAGCCAGATCGAGAGACAGTTCGGCAAGGGTGCCGTGATGCGCATGGGCGACGGCACCGCCGTGGGCAACATCGAAGCCATCTCCACCGGCTCCCTGGGGCTGGACATCGCCTTGGGCATCGGTGGCGTGCCGCGTGGCCGCATCGTGGAGATCTACGGCCCCGAGTCCTCGGGCAAGACCACTTTGACCCTCCATATCGTGGCCGAAGCTCAGAAGCTGGGCGGCACCTGCGCCTTCGTGGACGCCGAACACGCCTTGGATCCCCAATACGCCGAGAAGTTGGGGGTGAACATCGACGAGCTGTTGGTTTCCCAGCCTGATACCGGCGAACAGGCCCTGGAGATCACCGATATGTTGGTGCGTTCCGGCGCCGTGGACGTCGTGGTGGTGGATTCGGTGGCGGCGCTCACCCCCAAGGCCGAGATCGAGGGCGACATGGGCGACTCCCACGTGGGTCTGCAGGCGCGGCTCATGTCCCAGGCCTTGCGCAAGCTCACCGCCAACATCAAGCGCTCCAACTGCGTGGTGATCTTCATCAACCAGATCCGCATGAAGATCGGTGTCATGTTCGGAAGCCCCGAGACCACCACCGGCGGCAACGCGCTCAAGTTCTATGCCTCGGTGCGCATGGACATCCGTCGCATCGGCGCCATCAAGAAAGGGGACGAGGTGATCGGCAACGAAACCCGGGTGAAGGTGGTGAAGAACAAGGTGGCACCACCCTTCAAGCAGGTGGAGTTTCAGATTCTCTACGGCGAAGGCATCTCTCGAGAAGGTGAGATCATCGACCTGGGCGTGAAAGAGGGGATCATCGAAAAATCGGGCGCCTGGTACGCCTACGATGGCGACCGCATCGGTCAAGGCAAGGAGAACGTGCGGCAGTTTCTCAAAGAGCACCCCGAAATCGCCGGCGAGATCGAACGCAAGATCCGGGCCCGGCTGCTTCCCGAAACCGTGCGTGAAGAGGCGACCGCGCAGACGGATGAGTGACGAGGATGCGACGCAGCGGGCGTTGGCCATGGCGCTGCGCCTGCTCGCCGCCCGCGAACACGGTCGAGTGGAACTGGAGCGCAAACTCAAACGGCGGTTTCCGGCGGAGGTGGTGGAACCGCTCCTGGAACGGCTGTCCAGGGAGGGGCTTCAGAGCGACGACCGTTTCGTGGAAGGCTATCTGCGCAGTCGCATGGAGAAGGGATTCGGGCCGTTGCGGATCCGTGCCGAACTCAAAGCGCGCGGCGTCGATGAGGCGCGCGTCCGCCTGGCCCTGGAGGCGGTGGAGGAAGAGTGGGCGCGGCGGTTGCGGCAGGTGGTGGAACGCAAATTCGGTACCGCGCCGCCGCAAGATCGCAAGGAACTGGCGCGGCGCGCCCGTTTTCTTGCCGGCCGCGGTTTTCCCGAGTCCATGATTCGCGACCACCTTTTCTCTTGACCCTCTTCCGGCACCGGCGCTTCGTCCGGGAAATGGAGATCGGACCCAGACCTTCTCCGGCGGGGTGACTTTTTTGACCGGACTGCATACCATTTGTTTTTTTGTCGTCTCGCCGAAGGTTTCCATGAAAAGCAGCGCCGAAATTCGCCGCGCCTTTCTCGAGTATTTCGAGCGCAAGGGGCACACCATCGTCCCTTCCAGCTCGTTGGTTCCTGCCAACGATCCCACACTGCTTTTCACCAACGCCGGCATGGTGCAGTTCAAGGATGTCTTCCTCGGCCGAGAGAAGCGTCCTTACACCCGCGCCGCATCGGTGCAGCGCTGCGTGCGTGCCGGCGGCAAGCACAACGACTTGGAAAACGTGGGTTATACCGCCCGGCACCACACTTTTTTCGAAATGCTGGGCAATTTCAGCTTCGGCGACTATTTCAAGAAGGAGGCCATTGAATTCGCCTGGGAGCTTCTCACCGAACGGATCGGGCTTCCAAAGGAGAAGCTCTGGGTCACCGTCTTTGAGGACGATGACGAGGCGGCTGCCCTCTGGCCCCAGCTGACCGGCATCTCACCCGACAGGGTGGTGCGCCTTGGCGAGGCCGACAACTTCTGGGCCATGGGGGATACAGGCCCCTGCGGGCCCTGCTCGGAGATACTCATCGACCAGGGTGAGGAAGTGGGCTGCGGCAGGCCGGAGTGCAAGGTGGGCTGTGACTGTGACCGCTATCTCGAGATATGGAACCTGGTCTTCATGCAGTTTTTCAGGGACGAGTCCGGGGCGATGACCCCGCTTCCGGAGCCATGCATAGACACCGGAATGGGACTTGAGCGCATAGCGGCGGTCTGCCAGGGCAAGCTTAACAACTTCGACACAGACATATTCGCAGGCATAATCTCCCTGCTGGAGAGGCTGTCTGGCAGGAGATATTCAGAAGGTGGCCAGACGGCGGTGGCCATGAGGGTCATAGCCGACCACGGAAGGGCCAGTGCCTTTCTCATAGCGGACGGTGTGATCCCTTCGAATGAGGGGCGCGGCTATGTGCTTCGCCGCATCATACGGCGGGCCGTGCGCTACGGCAGGGTGATCGGGCTTCGGGAAAACTTCATGAAGCAGGTGGCCCATCAGGTGGCGGACGACATGTCCGAGGTCTATCCGGAGCTGGACAGGGCCAGGGGCTTCATGGAGCAGGTCCTGGAGCATGAGGAGACCAGATTTGCCGAGACCCTTGAAAAGGGCCTTGCCATGCTGGAGGAGGAGATCGCAAGACTCCGCTCGGAGGGCAAGGATACCATTGCAGGCGAGTTCATCTTCAAGCTCTATGACACCTATGGGCTGCCGATAGACGTGGTGATAGACGTCTCCAAGGAGCAGGGCCTCAAGATCGACCGCAAGGGCTATGAGGAGCTCAAGGAGGAGCAGAGACGCAGATCCAAGGCAGCCGCCCAGGGTACGGTTACGAAAAAGCTGCCGGAGATCTACAGGCAGCTCCTCAAACAGGGACAGGGCTCCTCCTTTGTCGGATATGAGCACCTGGAGGCCGAGGCCGAGGTCCTGGCCATCGTCAGGGATGATCAGGAGGTCCAGGGCCTCAATCCGAACGAGAAGGGCGAGGTGATCTGCTCAAAGACCCCGTTCTATGCAGAGTCCGGAGGCCAGCTTGGGGATCGAGGCACCATTGTCGGCCCTGAGGGCAGGGGCAGGGTGGTGGACACCATCAAGAGGGGAGATCTCATTGTCCATATCGTGGAGATGACCCAGGGCACCATCAAGACGGGACAGAAGGTGAGGCTCCAGGTCCAGGAAGGCAGGCGTATGGACACGGCCCGCAATCACACTGCCACCCACCTGCTGCATGCGGCCCTTCGACAGGTGCTGGGAGATCATGTGAAACAGTCCGGCTCCCTCGTAGGACCGGACAGGCTGAGGTTCGACTTTACACATTTCTCCTCCATATCGAGGGAAGAGCTCAAGGAGATAGAGGCCCTGGTGAACGAAAAGGTCCGGGCGGACATGGAGGTCAGGACCGAGACGCTCTCCCGCCAGGAGGCCGAGGCCAGAGGGGCCATGGCGCTCTTTGGGGAGAAATACGGGGATCGGGTGCGGGTGGTCACCATAGGCGATTTCAGCATGGAGCTATGCGGAGGCACCCACCTCGACCGGACCGGTCAGATAGGCCTCTTCAAACTCTTGTCTGAAAGCAGCGTGGCCTCAGGCATACGCAGGATCGAGGCCGTAACAGGCGGCAGGGCCGTGGAGACCATACAGGCCCAGGAGGACACCCTCCTCGAGACAGCGGCCAATCTCAAGTGTCCGGTGAGCGCTGTTGCAGAGAAATCGAGAGCGGTCATGGAACAGGTGAAACGCCTTGAGAAGGAGGTCAAGCAGGCCCTGGCCACAGGCAAGGGCCTGGATCTGGACCGGATGGTCCAGGAGGCCGTCTCGATAAATGGCCTGAAGGTGATTGCGAACAAGGTGGACATACCGGATGCCGGGGCCTTGAGAGAGCTTGGCGACCGGCTAAGGGACAAGCTGGCCCAAAACGGGGTAGTGGTGCTCGGGGCCGAATCTGCAGGCAAGGCCCTGCTGCTTTGCATGACGACCAAGGATATTGCAGGCAAAAAGGTGCATGCAGGCAACATAATAAAGGCGATCGCCAAGGAGGTAGGCGGCGGTGGAGGCGGCCGACCGGACATGGCACAGGCTGGAGGGCCGAGGCCGGAAGGGCTCAAAAAGGCCCTGGATAGGGCCATCGAGCTTGTAGGTGGGCAGGAGGCCTAGCCCCTTTAGGCACCTGCCTTTTTCTCCGTCTTTTTCTTCTGGGACGGCTCCAGTGTGGTCAACACTATCTCGCCCTTTCTGAAGCTTGCCTGAATGGACTTGACCGCGCTGTTAAGCTTCAGCTGGGCCCCTGCTATGGCCAGTACGACACTGGGATAGGCGGTGCCCAGGATGATAATACTTGCACGGTCCAGCTGGCCGAGCTGCTTTTCGAGCTCCCTGAGCTCTGCCCTCTTCTTGTCCAGCTCGGCCAGAATGGGGTCAAGGGCCGCCTTCAGCGCCTGACGGGTCTGTTCGTGCTCAGGGCCGAGCTTGCCAGCCTTTTCAAGCATGGCGAGCCTGTCCAGCCCTTCCCTTATCTGGGCCATCTTGCCGGCAAGCTTCCTTATATCCTTCTCGAGGGCTTCGTGGTAACGCTCACTGAGCGGGGCATAGCCTGCTGCAACAAAGGTGGGCACATAGGCCTGGGTGCCTATGGTCTTCACGGTGAGGCTGCCGCCAAGCCTGAGGCTGCCGCCTGCAATCAGCCCCTTGCCGCCTGTAACCGAGACTTCTCCCTCCACCTCACAGGTGGCATCCAAGAGATAGTCCTGGACATAGAGGTCTCCCGCCACAAAGACACTGGCATATTCAACCGCTCCGCAGGTAAGGTCTCCACCGACCTTGATGCCGGTCTTGGAGGAACGGATGAGTCCTTCCACCTCCACGTTTCCACCAGCCAGGATGGTAACCTCGTCCTCTATGTTTCCCTTGATCAGAAGGGAGCCTGCGACATCCACCACGAAACCGCTCTGGACGGAGCCTGCGATCTCCAGGTGCTTGCCCCAGAACTCTACGTGGCCTGTGGAGGAATCCACGTCCCCTTCGATCCTCCACTCGTCGTAGACGGAGTAGCGCCCCTCTGAATCCACGATGAGGCATCCATCCCTGGATGAGATGAGCTTGGTGCCCTCTATGATCTCGACCCCTTCCCCCGGCTTCAGTGCCACCCACTCGCCAGGCTCGCCAGGAATCTCCTCACCGAAGACATTTCGTCCGGGATCTCCGACAGTGGGCGGGATCTTCTTGGCAATGATCTCTCCGCTCGAGACATTAAGGATGGAGTATAGATTTTTGGGATCGCGTCTGGCCTCGTCTTCCTGTTCGATCTCCCGCTTTCTGAGCCAGCTCTTGGCAAGGGTGACGATCTTTCCGTCCCGCCCCTTCTTGGGTGGCTCTCCCTCGGCCACTATGAGGGTGGAGCCATTGAGCCTGGGAGAGGGCAAGATCCCGTGACATATCCCGGCATCTTGGAGGATCTGCCTGATGTTGTCCTTCAAAAATTCCTGGCCGGCCTTGAGATCCCCGGAGATGAACGCACTCATACCATCACCAGAGACCTGAAGCTTCAGGTTGCCGGCAGGGTCGAGTATGACGCCCTTTATGAGTGAATTGCGGTCCATCTCCATAGGATTCCCGAACAGGACGGCTTGGTTATCAACTTGTGCTTTTCCCGTTCTCTCTTTATTATCGACATAAAAATTTGATAATTGAATTGATTCGAGGCTTAAGGAGGAGACATGAAATTTTTCATCGATACAGCAAACCTGGAAGAGATAAAAAAGGGGCTGGAGATGGGCATGGTGGATGGAGTCACCACGAATCCATCACTTATAGCCAAGGAGAACTGCGATTTTACCACCAGGATCAAGGAGATCTGTGACCTGGTACCGGGGCCAGTAAGTGCCGAGGTGGTGGCCACAGAGGCCGAGGGCATGGTGGCCGAGGCCGAAGAGCTCGCCAAGATCGCTGAAAATGTGGTCATCAAGATCCCCATGACCACAGAGGGGCTGAAGGCCACCAAGGCCCTGTCTGCCAAGGGCATCAAGACGAACGTGACCCTGGTCTTCTCACCCCTTCAGGCCCTGCTGGCCGCCAAGGCGGGGGCTACCTTTGTGAGCCCGTTTGTGGGCAGGCTGGATGACATATCCTCTACAGGCATGGATCTGATAATGGAGATCATCCAGATCTATGACAACTATGCCTTCGATACCGAGATCATCGTGGCCAGCATCAGAAACCCGATCCATGTCCTTGAATCCGCAAAGATGGGCGCAGACATTGCAACCATACCATTCAAGGTGATAGCCCAGCTCGCCAAACATCCCCTTACGGATATCGGGCTGGAGAAATTTTTAGCTGACTGGCAGAAGGTGCCGAAAAGCTAAAGTGATGAGGAGCACAAGGAAGAAGGAGATCAAAAGCTGCAATAAAGGTGTGCAGACGGCCACAAGAGGGGCAGCCCCCTGTTGCCGGGCTGCCCTTGGCTCCATCCTTCTCCTTTTCATGCTCTGTCTGCCTTTCTTCTCGAGCAGCCATGCAGGGCGGCTCTACTCATGGGTGGACTCAAGGGGTGTATGGCACTTTTCAAACGTGGCCCCGGAATCCGATAGCCGCCATGAGGCCACACACTATGGTGCAGGGCCCAGAAAACGCTCCTCCTACAATGCCGCCCTCAGCCAGATAAACCCGAACGGGCTATTTGATTCCTCCATAAACGAGGCCGCCCTGGCCTTTGGCCTAGACCCTGACCTGATACGGGCGGTGATAAGGGCGGAATCGGGCGGCAACCCACTGGCGGTCTCCTCCAAGGGGGCACAGGGGCTCATGCAGCTCATGCCCGCAACGGCCAGAGAACTGGCAGTCTATAATCCCTTCGATCCGGACGAGAATATCTGGGCAGGGACCCAGTATCTAAACGAGATGCTGGAAAGGTTTGACGGAGACATCCTCCTGGCCCTGGCCGCATACAATGCAGGCCCAGGGGCAGTGGAGCGATATGGCGGTATGCCCCCATTCGACGAGACCATCCAGTATGTTCAGCGGGTACTCAGATTCTGGAAAGAGTACAAGGTCTCAAAGGCGGGCTATTAGCAGAAACAACAACATAAGAAGACCCAGGAGGACCCAAACATCCTCAGCCCCCTGCCTCTTTGGCTGTCTTCCGATCAAAAAGGGGCCTGAAACAGCCAAAGCCCCTTTTGCAATGTGCTTTTCAATACAGTAAAGCCGGACAATATAGCTGAACGATAAGAACCGGGTGATCAGCCGGGCGATCGCATCACCTGGTATGCCCCGGCAGGTTTATCTGGGTGCAGCTTCCACTCTTACACCTGTTCGTCTGAACCGACGGGACATCCGGAGACGGGCCCTTAACCGTTTTGCTGCCCCCGGACACGGATATGTTGGGCGCGCTCATGAGCTTTCCCACATCCTGGCTCTGGCACTTTGGACATGTGACATCTTCCAGCTCCTTTTTGGACATTAAAAGGAGCTCGAATACGTAATCGCAGCTCCTGCACTGAAATTCATGTATGGGCATGATGACCGGCCCTCCTTGATTCCTTGGATTGGGCTATATCCAGCCCCTTATTGGCCATTAATCTGTCTGACTAACATAAAAAAAGGAGGGAAGAGGTCAAGCCCCTTCCCTCCCATGAGAACTTTATACTGAATTAGCAGGTCTTAGAAATATACCTCAAAGGTGAGGTAGAAATTGTCCATGCGGTCAACAGGGGCCCACATCTGGGCATTTTCCATATCCCTGAGATCATCCATGTCCACAGGCTCGCCAACCCAGTTGCCGCTTCCGGTATAGTTGAACCAGTAGTACTGGTAACCGAACCTCATGAAGGCCTTGGCATACTTGGAGAGCGGGGTCTCAGGCAGATCCCAGATCCAGTAAACCTCTGCCACATGACCGCGGGTAGCCAGCTTGGAGCTGTAGAGGTCATCAGAGGCAGGAGTAAAGGTGATCCAGTACTCGGAACCGAAGTTGTACTCCATGCCGAGCTTGCTGCGGATGCTCTCAAAGGGAATCCTGACACCGGCATAGGCTGCCCAGCCCCAGTGATTCTCATCTTCACCGTTGCTGTTGAGCAGGCCCATCCCGTAGGCGTTGGTGTCGTGCTGAACCGTGCGGCTCAGACCACCGCTGATGAACCAGTCGATTCCGCGAATCTGGTCCATATAGACGAAGCTTGCATGATAGATGTCACCCAGATTGGCACTGGGATTCATCCACTGACCAGTATTCACGTCGTAGGCCTCCATGGTGTCAGGAACATCGGCAGCCCTGAAGAACTGCAGATTTGCAAACCTGTGGGCCTCGGTATCGTTGATGATGTCCCAGCTGATGCCGTAGAGATCCACATCGTCAAGCTCCTCGGCATAGGGGTTGTAGTCCTTGTCGAAACCGGCCTCGAGACCGCGACCATAGCAGATACGGATCTTGCCGGGCCATGGATCTGTATACATATAGCCCAGGGTCAGGCCATCGAAGGTCCAGTCCACACCCAGGGCCACGGGAGTGGCGTAACGGCTGTCATAGTTGTACCTGAGCTGGGCAGGAGGTCCGTCCACAGTGGGACGACGACCGATGGAGAACCAGATGGGCAGGCCGGCGATATTGGTCCAGTTTACATAGGCCATCTCCACCCTGAGGGTGTTGTCATTGGGACGGCGGCTGATATTGGCGTCCATCATGTAGCCGTTCATCCCGAAGGGTACTGAAGTCACCCGGTCACTCTCATGTCCCCAGATCTTGTACATGGCCAGACGGCCTTTGAAGGTCAGGTTGTCAGAGGCCTTGACCTTCATGCCAAGACGCAACCTATTGGTGTAGAGCAGATCATTGCTGATGTCGTCACTGCCATGATAGGTACCCTGGAGGGCTGCCGGAAGCTGTGCAGGGGGAATCAGCCCTTGCTGAAACTGCTGCATAACTCCCATCATCTCCATGGCATTATAGTGGCCAGCCACGTGGGCCCTGGTGCTGTCCAGCCTGAAGCGGTAGTCACCAAAGAACTCGAAGCGGCCAACGCCGTCGGTCATAAGGGTATCAAAGGAATCGGACAGCTCTTCCAGTGCCTCTGCTGTCTCTTCCTGCTGTTCCTTCAACGCCTCGATATCGGCCCCTCCCCCACTGGCC
>CAYOJM010000051.1:0-3964 GCA_964404295.1 uncultured Sedimenticola sp.
CGGACACCGGACAACGTGTATCATGAAGAGGCTGTCAGGAAGGCAGCATGAACCCGGAAGGCACTTATCGCACTGTCCAATTTTCGGGGTCCACTACTGGCACCCGATCCACGAAATGGCCCTGCAGCAGGCGCATCACGAGGTCGAAGATGAAGATCACTGCGACACCGCCCGCCAACACCCGGAAGGTGGCCTAGGCATCGTTGGGGATGACCCTGTTATAGACGACCCGCATGAAGAGAGGCGCAGCCAGGGCGAACAGGTTGATGAGCACCGCAAAAAGAAAGATGTCGCGATAGAGCGCGCAGTAGTCCCGCAATACGCTCCTGAACCAGTGCCCCGACCTGCGGGAATGGATGGGATCGGGTTGGGCGTCGAGCCGCACCAGTGGACGCAGATAGACCATGCATCCGGCGTAGCCCCGCTCCAGCTCGTCCAGGCCCACGCGCCGGACGGCAGCCGGCAACGGGGCCAGGCTCACCCCACCGGCGTCGCCATCCAAACGGTGTAGGATGCAGGCGCTGCCGTCCTCAAGCAGCAAAATCGTCGGAAGAAGCCGAACGACAAGAGGATATCGGCACAAGAATTCTGATGTTTAGCAGAAATCGTCCCGCTGCTCAAAGACGAATGCTTCAGGATGCCTGCACGATTCCAGGAAAACTTTCGATTTGTGCAACGTTTCCCGGTATTCCTGCATCGGATCGGAATCGATGACGATGCCGCCGCCGGCCCAGTAGCGGGCGCGCCCTCGGTGTAGCTGGAGCGTCCGGATGGCGATGTTGGTCTCCATGTCGCCGTGGTGGCCGATCCAACCCATGGCGCCGCAGTAGATGCCGCGCGGCATCCCCTCCAATTCATGGATGATCTCCATGGCCCGGCGTTTGGGCGCACCGGTAATGGAGCCGCCGGGCAGGCAGGCGCGAATCAGATCCAGCGCATCCCTTCCCGATTCCAATTCGCCTTCCACAGTGCTCACCAGGTGGTGGACCGTGGGATGGCGTTCCACCTGAAACAACACCGGCACCCGGATGGAACCTGGACGACACACCTTGCCCAGATCGTTGCGCAGAAGGTCCACGATCATCAAATTCTCGGCGCGGTCTTTCTCGCTCGAAAGCAAGTCCGCCGCCAACCGTTCGTCCTGAGCGGCGTCCCCACCCCGCGGCCGGGTGCCTTTGATGGGCCTGGTGATCACCCGCCCCGAGCGCAGGGAGAGAAACTGCTCTGGCGAAGCACACAACAACGCACCGAAGGGAAATTCCATCAGCGCCCCGTAGGGCACCGGATTGCCGCGGCGCAACGCAAGATAGAGGGCGAAAGGGTCACCGGAGAACCGGGCTTCCAGCCGATGAGCGTAATTGATCTGGTAGCAATCGCCCGCCTCCAGATAACGGCGGATGCGCGTCAGGTGGGCCAGATAACGGTTGCGGCCCGGTTCGATTCGAAGGGAGTCCAGGCGCCACCGACCGGGAGACCATGCACGGGAAGCGGAAGCCGCCCGCTCCAAGGCCGACGGCAGCCAGGAAGGCACCCCGTCCCCCACGAGCCATGCCCGGCGCCGTTCCCGGTCCAGCACCAAGGCCCAGTCGTAGATCCCCATGGCCAACTCGGGAAAACCCGCCCCCTCGGCGGGCAGCCCCATCAACCGGCGGCCCAGATCGTAGGAGAGATAACCCACCGCGCCGCCCGCAAAAGGCAGTTCGCCCGGTGGTGGAGCACGCCGCGGTCCCAACCACTGGCGCAATATGTCCAAAGGGTCGTCACCGCTCGTATGGACGGTCCCACCCTCCTCCACCCGGGTCCGTCCCCCTTCCGAAAGCACCCGAACCCGGGGCGCCGCCACCATCAGATGCCAACGGGCCAACGCACCGGAACCGCCCGAGTCCAGCCACTGGGGCCAGGTCAGGTGGCGCAGGCAACGGTAGTAGTCGGCCGGGTGAGACGGCCAGGGCACCTCACGCATCTTCACACGACGAAAGGAACGGCAACGAACGGCGTCACGAAAAACCCGCTTCAACGGGAGGGCAGCGCCTCTGGATGGGGCCGCTGCCGATACATGGGATGTGGCGGCCACCCCGGAACCCCGCGCCAGGGTGCAGGCCGGTACCATGGCGCCGGCGCTCGGTAACCCTCCCATCCTCCGCCCGGCCAGGCGGGGCGGGATGTGATTTCCGCCGAGCCGGCCTCACCCCGCCACCGTGGAACCGGCGCCGATGCGCCGGCCTTCGGCGCAGGCAGATCCGATTCGGCAGGCGCATTGCTCTGGACGTCCCCTTCCCTTTCCCGCGCCGGCACCGACGGCTCGGCGCGCTCGGACACAGGGACATTCGACACTTTCGCAGCCGCCTGCTGCGGGCGCCGTTCGGCACGCGGCGTCCCGGTCGTCGCCTCGACCAGGCGGGTTCGCCCTTCGGGCGGCTCTGCGACGCCCGCCGGCCCCGAGGGCCGGGACGTTTGCGACACCACGGCGGCGGGTGGCCCACTGGACCGGTCAACGGTGTTGTTTCCCTGTTCACCCTCGGCGGACTCGGAATCGGCCGCCTCCGGCCGGCGGGCCTCCGACGGCGCGGCACGATCGTAGGCCGCCGGTGCCTCCTGCACATCCGATGCCGACGATCCGATTCTCTCCACCGTCTGCGGCACCGCGCGGCGTGGTTCGTGCTGAAGCACGGAGCGGAAATACATGAGCGCCCCCACCGTGAGCCCGGCGAAAAGGAGCAGCACCATCAGGCTGGCCAGAAGGTCCACCAGAGCACGCCAGCGCCGCCGTTCGGCGCGCAGCGATCTACCATCCGCCCGCGCCCGACCTCGATCCCGTTCTTCCATCACCCCCCCTTGTCACTTCCTTCTCTTTGCTCCGTGCGTTGCCCCGCAATTCAAATGGTAGCTAAAGATCGACCACGGCCCAAGGACGGGCAGATGGAGATCGAGTAGAGAAAACAGTGTCGCCCCCTCCCAAACCACAGAACCTGCGGTTCCGCATGCAACGGTTCATAACGCGCACTGGAGCCGTCCTTCGGTGTCGAACAGCCACGCATAACTTCAGGGAATAGCGCCAGTCACGGCGCTGCGCGCCATGCCTGGCGCACCACTAAAAAAGGGGCCTTTCGGCCCCCGGGGTCCTGCGCGGGAGGTTTCAGTCCAGATCTTCGGCCAACGCGCGGGCCGTCTCTTCGGGCACCGGTCCCACCTCAACCTGGTAACCCGGATAGTCGATGCCCATGTAGATCGGGGCGCCGTTCTTGACATCCTCGATCATCTCCGGCGTCAGCTCGAAACGGAGAAAGTGGACGCTGGATGTCTTTTCGTCGGTGGAGCGTTCCAGATCTTCGTTGGCGATGGCATAGACGCGGTCGTGACCGTCGATCTTCACATACACTTTATGCTCGATGCCCACCAGCTCGGCCAGGCGCTTCCTGCGCTCTTCCACGTCCGGATACTCCAGCATGAAGGTGGCCTTCCAGTTGGTGCCATCGGGGATGAGCGGATTGTAGGCATCCAATTCGTCTTGGATGGCCTCCTTCTGGAAGATCTTTTCGATCCGCAACATCTCCTGGATCTGGTATTGCATGGTGAGCCGGTCCTCAAAGTAGAGGGTGGCGTGCTCGTCCAGGGGCACTTGGCGGATCTTCTTGTGGGCGATGGCCTTCCTGCGGAAGTCGTCCCGCGCCTCGTGGTACTCCTCGAGGCTCATGAGGTCTTCGTGTTTCAGTTGCCTGTTCATTTTCGTACTCCTGCAAATCCGGTGGTCGGGGGCGCGGCCGCGCGCCCCTTCGTTCATATTCCGTAGGCCTTGCGCAACAGCGTGATGGGATGCTCGGCATCGCTGCCGTCGCCTATGGCATGGGCGATGTGGTGTCCGGCCATCACGCAATCGCTGGTGTAGTGGTCGGGCTCGAACTTCTTCACCCGATTGGCCACGGGACGCACCAACTTCATGGACACGGCGTGATACTCCTTCTTC
>CAYOJM010000052.1:0-15817 GCA_964404295.1 uncultured Sedimenticola sp.
CTCCAGGATCCAGCCGGCCACGTTGTCGAGGAAGTAGCGGTCGTGGGTCACCGCCACCACGGTGCCCTTGTAGTCGTGCAGGAAGCGCTCCAGCCAGGCGATGGACTCGGCGTCCAGGTGGTTGGTGGGCTCGTCCAGCAGCAGCATGTCGGGCTTGGAGAGCAGCAGCCGGCACAGCGCCACGCGGCGCTTCTCCCCGCCGGAGAGCTTGGTGACGTCGGCATCCCAGGGCGGCAGGCGCAGGGCGTCGGCGGCCACTTCGAGCTGGCGTTCCAGGTTGTGGCCGTCGGCGGCCTGGACGATGTTTTCCAGTTCCGCCTGGCGCTTGGCCAGGGCGTCGAAGTCGGCGTCGGGCTCGGCGTAGGCGGCGTAGACCTTCTCCAGTTCCTCCATGGCCGCCTTCACCTCGCCCAGCGCTTCCTCCACGTTGCCGCGCACGTCCTTGGCGGGATCGAGCTGGGGCTCCTGGGGCAGGTAGCCGATGCGAATGCCGGGTTGGGGGCGGGCCTCGCCGTCGAACTCGGTGTCCACGCCCGCCATGATGCGCAGCAGGGTGGACTTGCCGGCGCCGTTGAGGCCGAGCACCCCGATCTTGGCACCGGGGAAGAAGGAGAGCGAGATGTCGCGCAGGATGGTGCGGTTGGGCGGCACCACCTTGCTCACGCGGTTCATGGTGTAGATGTATTGGGCCATGTGGCGTGCCTTTGATTCGAATGATCGGTGTCAGATTTTAGAGAACCTGTGTGTAACGGTCATTGCACATCCGAAGGGCCGAATGTGCGGGGACATCGGCTCCTTGCACCGAGTCTTCGTCATGCTTCCGTTCTCGCAAATTTCAATTGTTGTGCAGTTTGGCCGCCTGCAGGGTGTTTTCCAGCAGGCTGGCCACGGTCATGGGGCCCACGCCGCCGGGCACGGGGGTGATCCAGGATGCCACCTCCTTCGCCGCCTCGAAGTCCACGTCGCCGCACAGTGAGCCGTCTTCGAGTCGGTTGATGCCCACGTCGATGACGATGGCGCCGGGTTTTATCCACTCCCCCCGCACGAAATTGGGTCGGCCCACTGCCGCCACCACCAAGTCGGCGTTGCGCACCTTTTCCGCCAGATCTTTCGTGCGGCTATGGCAGACAGTGATGGTGCAACGCGCCATGAGCAGCTCCAGGGCCATGGGACGGCCCACGATGTTGGATTGGCCGATGATCACTGCGTCCAGCCCTTCCAATTGCACGCCGGTCCATTCGAGCAGGGTCATCACCCCTTTGGGCGTACAGGGACGCAGTTGGGGTATCCGCAGCGCCAGCCGTCCCATGTTGTAGGGATGGAAGCCGTCCACGTCCTTGGTGGGTAGGATGCGTTCGATGACCGTTTCCGGATCGATATGATCGGGTAGAGGGAGCTGCACCAGAATGCCGTCGATCTTGCGGTCGTGATTGAGTTCGTCGATGAGGGCCAACAGCCGGTCTTCACTGGTGTCGGCGGGCAGATGCACCAGGCGTGAATGGAATCCCGCTTCACGGCATGCCTTTTCCTTGTTGTGTACATACACCTGAGAGGCGGGATCGTCGCCCACCAAGACGACGGCCAAACCGGGTGGGCGGTGGCCCACGGCGGTGAGGGCCTGGACTTCGTCGCGGACGGTGGCACGAAGTTCTTTGGCGATGGCCTTGCCGTCGAGAATCTGGGCAGTCATGGGAGGTCACCTGCCGAGTATGGAACGGGGTGGCATTCTACCCCGGGTCAGCGGGTTGTCTAAAGGGTCGGCTCAAGCAGGCTTCACCCACACGGCGCCGTCCTCCACTTTTACGGGATAGGTGCGTAGGGGCTGCGTGGCCGGCTCCATCGTGGGCTCGCCCGTCTCCAGATCGAAGTAGCTGCCGTGCAGCGAGCACTTGATCCTGCCTTCCTGGATGCAGCCGAGGTAGAGAGGGTAGTCCTCGTGGCTGCACATCTCGTCCACGCAATAGAAGCGACCGCCGGCGTTGCAGAGCAGAAGACGCTGTCCTCCGGCGGTGATTCGTTTCATGGAGTCCGACGCCAGCTCGCCTTCCCTGGCCACCTTCACCCACCCGGCTTCCATCATCGGACCCGTGCCTCGGCCTTGCCGGAGTCGAGCACGGCGCGCACGGCGTCGGCCGCTTCCCTCAGGTCCTTCGCCTTGCCCATGTGCTTGAGGATGATGGCACCCGAATAGACCAAGGCGTCGTAGGTCGGGCCTTTCTTGCCCGCCAGCGCCGCCATGCCCGCTTCGGCGGCGGCCTCGGCCGCTGCCTTGATGTCCACTGCGATGGCGATCTCGTCTCCGGGGCGCTTGGCCTTGGGCAAGGATTCGGGCAGTGGCACGGCGCGTACCGTCTGCTCGATGCCCACCATGGCGGGGTCGATGTCCACCTCGATCTCCTCGCCCAGGTCGTGGTAGCTGAAGTATTTGCCCTCTTGGCGCAGGGAGGGAACGACGCCGCCTTCCACGCCGCGGATGAGGACGGCGGATTCGAATCCCACGTGACGCGCCAGCATGGCGTAGATGGGCGGATAGGGTTTGTGCACGTAACCGGTGACGAAGTGGGTGCCTCTGCGTCCGGCGATGGGCTTGGCCAGCACCTCCACCGTGGTGAGCACTTGCCGCTTGATGATCTTCGTGCGCAGCGGAATGAGATCGTGCAACGGCTTGCAGTAGCGGGACTGATCCACGTAGCACCAGCCGAGCGAGGGGTCTGTCAAGCGGGCGGCGGCCTCGCCGGGGGGCAGATCCACGTCCACTCCGCACGCCTGGAGCACGTGTCGGTGGGTGATTCCGTATTTGGGGCCCACGGCATCCAGGCCGTGAGAGACCACATTCAAGCCGCATTCGGCCAGCAGCGCCGGAAGGAAAGGAGAAGCGGGCAGAGTGCGGTTGTAGCCGTCGAACGGATCGGCCAGGTCCACCACGTGATCCACCTCGGCGGTGACGCCGTTCACCAGGGCGCGGATGCCGTCGAGGACCCCTTTGTACTCGTCGTGGGTCTCACGTTTCATGCGCAGGGCGATGAGAAAGATGGCCGCCTGCACCTCGTCCACCTTGCCTTCGAGAATGCCCACGGTGGCGCCGTAGGCTTCTTCGTGGGAGATGTCTTTGGACAGCTCGGGGCCTGTGGCGATGCGCTGGATGATACTGCGCATCAACTGGTGGATGTCGCTGTCGGTGACGGTCATGACCGGCTCCGTATTCGGATGAGGGTGGGATGCCGGCAGTATAGAAAGCCCCCGAGGGCAGTCAACAGCGAAGGCGATGGGGAATTATTATTCGCCGTCGGCGCCTGGTTTCCGTTTGACGACGCTGGTGATGACCCGGTCGTATTCAAAATAGACGATGTAGCCCGGGTACTCCCAACGGGTGATGGGGGGGTCGCCCACCGGTGCATAGGTTTTCGTCGGCGGGCCGAACCAGCGCTTCACCTTTTTCATGGTCATGCCGCGGGCGGGAAATTTCACCCCCTCGGCCAGAGCCCGGTCGGTGGCCTGGCCCACGCGAAGGGTCTCCGCCTGGACCGGCAGGCAAATGAAGAGTGCAAACAGAAGCAGATGGACGATCTTGGGCATCGGCATCACTCCGGTCGAAGGGGTCGGGCGACTATAGCATCGGTACACTGGAGGCAAAATACCCGTTGCCGCTTCGGCATTTGTTGATCTGCCGCATGTTTTGCGCTTTGCAGCAGGCGTAGAATCGTTTTGTCTTCATTTAGGAGGCGTCTGAGGACTATGGGCAAGAAAAAGAAAAACCGGGAAAAGTTGCGCAAGCTGCTCAAGCGGTTGAGCAATCCCAAAAAAGTGCTGGAGTCGCCGAAGATCATCTCCGGAAAGAAGTTGCTGCGGCTGAGCTATGAGCTGGGCGACTATCCCTATCCTGAAAAGATGGGGTTGGAGGAGTACGAGCACGAGAAACATCTGCTCCAGATCGAGCTGCTCAAAGTGCAGGCCTGGGTGAAAGAGGAGGGCAAAAAGATTCTCGCCCTGTTCGAGGGGCGGGACGCCGCCGGCAAGGGAGGCACCATCAAACGCTTCATGGAACACCTCAATCCCCGTGCCGCCCACGTGGTGGCGCTCGAGAAGCCCACCGACAAGGAAAGGGGGCAGTGGTATTTCCAGCGTTACATCCAGCACCTGCCCACCCGAGGGGAGATCGTGCTGTTCGATCGTTCCTGGTACAACCGCGCCGGCGTGGAGCGGGTCATGGGGTTCTGCACCGACGAGGAGTACCTGGAGTTCCTGCGCCAGGCACCCCAGCTCGAGACCATGCTGGTCAACTCGGATACCATCTTTTTCAAGTACTGGTTTTCAGTGAGCCGCCAGGAGCAATTGCGCCGTTTCCATTCCCGCTACCACGATCCGCTCAAGCATTGGAAGCTCAGCCCCATTGATCTGCAGTCGCTCGAGCGCTGGGACGACTACACCGCCGCCCGCAAGGCCATGTTCTTCTATACCAACACCGCCGACGCGCCCTGGACGGTGGTCAAGTCCGACGACAAGAAGCGGGCCCGTATCAACTGCATGCGCCACTTCCTCTACAACCTGGATTACCCCAACAAGGACCACGAGGTGGTGAGAGCACCCGATCCGCTCATCGTCGGTCCCCCCAACAAGGTCTATAGTGAATGACCCAAAAGGCGAACTCATGAGCAAGAAAGGCAAGAAAGAGAAGAAGGACAAGCCCAGTCGCGAGGAGAAAACACTGGCCAAGCTGGAGAAGGCCATTCGCAAGGCGAAGAAGGCGGCCGCCGCGGCCGAGGCGGCGGCTCGGGATGCCGACAAGGCGTTGAAAAAGGCCCAGGCGGTGATGGAAAAGGTGGGCAAGGCCACCGAAAAGAAACGCCGTCAGCAGGCGGTGCTGGAAAAACAACTCAAAGAGTATCGCAAATACTCTGCGCGCCAGGCGAAGAAAGCCGCAGCCAAGGCCAAGGCCCAGCGGGCCGCGCGCAAGGCCAAGAAAAAGCCCAAGTCTTGAATGGGCGGAGCAGGGGTTTTTTCCCAATCGATGGGCCAGACTTCAGCGACGACGTCGGTTGTCGATGTTTTTGACAGTCCAGGTCAGCCGTCGATGAGGCGGTCGGTTCTCCAAAGCTGACTTCATTTTTCTAGAATCATTTATAACCTATTGAAAAGTGAATAGGTAATCCCGTCGTTTTGGAGTTTGCTCCTTTTTTGTGGCATGACATTTGCCTTGGGTTTTTCAACGAAAAAATCCCGAGGCGATCATTATGACCTGGACATCTACGAAAGGAATTTCATTACTCCTGCTCATCGGCACGCTGGCCTTTTCTGCTGCTGCCAGTGCATCCCCCTATGTGGTGGACGGCGATCTGGCCGATTGGCTGGCCGGGCCGCCCAAGGGTAATGCTTCGGATTGGACCCCCTGGAGCGACCATTCCCTGAAGTGGGTGGTTGAAGATCAGAACAGCAGCTATCTGAATCCTGGGTACGGCGGCCAGCCGTACGATGCCGAAGCCATCTATATCGATCTCATCGATGATGATCTCTACATTGCTGTGGTGACCGGTCGTGCACCGAACGCCGCGGGCTACCCCGGAGGCGACATTGCTCTCAATTTGAACTGGGTGGTGGGTACCGAGGACGCCAGTTTCGAAATCGGCGTGATTACCCGTGATCACGATGGCTTCCGGTCGGGCGATGTCGTGGAAGTGGCGGAGTGGTATTACGGGCTGTGGATCGAGCCTGATGAGTATGATCCGTCTGGAAGCTCCGATTACAAGTCAGCTCATCCGGTCGGTGTGAAATCGGGAGACAAATTGGGGAAGGCGGAGCTGGTTTATACCGAGGCTCTCTATGATGGCGATTCCATAGCGCGCTTGGGTGAATATACCGGTTCCCATTATGTCATCGAGACCAAGCTGGATCTGAGTGTACTGGGTATCGACTTGGGGAATGATCCTTTCCTGGCTCATTGGACCGCTTGGTGCGCCAACGACTGGATCCAGGTGGATCCCGATCCTCAGTCCATTCCAACGCCGTCCACGCTTTTCCTGCTCGTTCCCGGTTTTCTGGGGCTTTTCAGGCTGCGTCGCAAGGTTTGAGCGTCACCCATCTCCGGGTGGAACGGCAAGGGGCGGCACGGCCACCCCTTGCCTTATAATGGCGCGTCATGTTCCATCCGCTCTCCATCTGGATCGGCCTGCGATATACCCGGGCCGAACGACGTAATCACTTCATTTCGTTCATCTCTTTCATCTCCACTTTGGGGATCACGCTGGGGGTGGTCGTGCTCATCACCGTGTTGTCGGTGATGAACGGCTTTCACAAAGAGGTGCGCGAACGCATCTTGGGCATGGCCTCCCATGCCGACATCCGGGCGCTTTCCGGCAGCCTCAGGGATTGGCGCGAGGCTTTGGAAAAGGCGCTCGAGCATCCCAGGGTGGTGGGGGCGGCGCCCTATGTGGAGAGCCAGACCATGTTGGTCCACGGACGCCAAGTGAGCGGCGCGCTGGTGCGGGGCATCGACCCCGCGCTCGAGCCCGCCGTGGTGGAAGTGGGGGAGCATATGTTGGAAGGCCGTCTCGACGATCTGCAGCCTGGTGGTTTCCGCATCGTTCTGGGGCGCGAGCTTGCGCTGGCCCTCGGCGTGCGGACGGGCGACAAGGTGACCGTGCTGGTGCCCCGGTTCACCGCCATGCCCACCGGCTCCATGCCGCGCATGAAGCGGTTCACCGTCAGCGGCATCTTTTCCGTCGGCATGGGGGAGTACGACCGGGGAGTGGCCCTGGTCAACATCCAGGACCTGGCCCGGTTGCTCAAGCTTGGAGACGGTGTGACCGGCATCCGTCTCAAGCTGGATGATCTTTTCGCCGCGCGGGAGGTGTCGGTGGAGCTGGCGCGGGGGTTTCGAGGTGGGTTCCTGGTCAGCGATTGGACCGATCAGCACCGCAATTTCTTTGCGGCGCTGAAGATGGAAAAGCGCATGATGGGGTTGCTGCTCTTTTTCATCGTGGTCATCGCCGCATTCAACATCGTTGCTACGCTGGTGATGGTGGTGGTGGACAAAAGGGCCGACATCGCCATCCTCAAGACTTTCGGTGCCTCTCCCCGGCAGATCATGGCCATTTTCATCGTCCAAGGGTCGGTCATCGGCTTGGCGGGCACGCTTCTGGGGGTTCTGGGAGGCGTGGCGCTGGCCCTCAATGTGGAGCAGGTGGTGGCCTGGATCGAACGGTTGTTCGACGTCCATTTCATCGATCCCAATGTCTATTACATCAGCATGTTGCCTTCGGACCTCCATTGGGACGACGTGGCGTTGATTGGCCTGGGCTCTTTTCTGTGCAGTTTCCTCATGACGCTCTATCCGGCCTGGAACGCCTATCGCACGCTGCCGGCGGAGGCCCTGCGCCATGAATGAGCCGGTGCTCGAAGCGGTGGGGTTGCGGCGCACCTACACCACGGGGCCGGCTCGAGTGGAGGTGTTGCGCGGTGTGGATCTGAAGGTGGCGGCCGGAGAACAGGTGGCGGTGGTGGGGGCGTCGGGTTCGGGTAAGAGCACGTTGCTCCACTGCCTGGGTGGGTTGGACGAACCCGACGGCGGAGAGGTGCGGCTCTCGGGCCGGCCTTTTTCCATTTTGCCGGAAGCCCGTCGCTGTCAGCTGCGCAACCGTCACTTGGGCTTCATCTATCAGTTCCACCATCTGTTGCCCGAGTTCACCGCGCTCGAGAACGTGGCCATGCCTTTGCTCTTACGGCGCACGCCGGTGGCCGAAGCGCGCAAGCAGGCCGCGCTCATGCTGGAGCGGGTGGGGCTTGGGGCACGGCTGGAACACAAGCCGGCGGAGCTTTCAGGCGGCGAGCGGCAGCGCACCGCAGTGGCCCGTGCCCTGGTTTCCCGGCCGGGTTGCGTGCTCGCAGACGAGCCCACGGGCAATCTGGATCCCGCCACCGCGGGGGTGATCTACGAACTCATGTTGGAATTGAACCGGGCTCAGGGCACCGCTTTCGTCATCGTCACCCACGATCCGGAGTTGGCCGCCCGTATGGACCGCGTCTATCGGCTGGTGGAGGGGGTGTTGCGTCCTCTTTGAGTGCGTGCCCGGTACTGGCGCACCACGTGCCATCGCCAGAATCCCCGCATCCCGGCGTACCCCAGCGCCGCCAAGATCGCGCCCACCACCACCGACCCCAGATAGAGGGGTTCCCAGATCTCAGCCAGACTATGGGTGAACCACTCCATGGAGAGTTCCGCCTCTCCGAGCGGCTTGCAGTCGGGCAGGATCCAGGTGCCCACCAAGTAGTTGAAATAGAAGATGGGCGGCATGGTGACGGGATTGGTGATCCAGACCAGGGCCACGCTCACCGGCAGGTTGGCGCGCCACAAAATGGCCGATGCGGCGGCGGCCACCATCTGGAAAGGCATGGGTATCATGGCCCAGAACAGGCCGATGGCGAAGGCGCCCGAAACCGAGCGCCGGTTCAGGTGCCACAGATTGGGGTCGTGCAGCAGCTTGCCGAAGATCTGCAGGTGCCGGTGATCACGGATCCTGCGGTGATCCGGCGCGTAACGCCTGAGCAGATGTCGCGGCATGAAAGCACCTTGGGGCCTTCGATGAGGCCCTATTTCAGCACGGCCGATCCGCCTTGACCACAAGCCGCGCCCTGTAGCATGCTCCAGGTCAAATTCGGCTCAGGAAACAGGGACGTTTTCCATGGTGCCAGGGACTCTCGCCTTCCTCGGCGGCGTGCTTCTGTTCTACTCGCTGCCGAGCCTGCCGTCCACCGCGTGGCTTGTTGCGATTCCGGCGTTGTGGCCGGTTCGCCGGTTCGCCGGCGGCCTGCCCGCCTGGTTCTGCGCCGGGCTTCTCTACAGCCTGGCCCACGCCCATTGGAACCGGCCGCCCTCCTTGCCGGAGGCGGCCTTGGGGCGCACGGTCGTGGTGGAGGGCGAAGTGACCGGCTTGCCGCATTGCCGTGCGCGGCGCTGTGCTTTCTTGTTCGACGCCCATGTGTTGGAGACCGCCGACCGTCGATGGCGGGGCCGCTGGCGGCTGCGATTGGCCGCTTACGACGCCTCCGCGGCGCCGGTCCCTGGAGAACGGTGGCGACTGCCGGTTCGGGTGCGGTCCGTGGTCGGCTATCGCAATCCCGGCGGCTTCGACTACGCCGGGTGGTTGTACGCCCGCGGCGTGCGTTACAGCGGATACGTCAAGGGAGAAACCCTGCGACTGGCGACCGGGCGCTGGAGCCTCGACCGGCTGAGATGGAAGCTGTCCCAGGCCCTGGACGCGGTGGTGAAGCCGTCGCGCGCCGCTGCGCTGGTCCGGGCGCTGGTGGTGGGCGACCGGGGCGGCCTCACCCATGAGGACAAGGCGGTGTTCGCCGCCACCGGAACCAGCCATTTGGTGGCCATCTCAGGGCTGCACGTGGGGCTGGTGGCCGGGTTCGCCTGGTGGGTGACGGCGGGCTTGTGGCGCTTCGTCCCCGGATTGTGCGGCCGCTGGCCCGCGCGCGTGGCGGGCGCGCCCGCAGCCATGGCAGCGGCCCTGGCCTATGCCGCGCTCGCCGGCTTCAGCCTGCCCACCCGGCGTGCTCTGGTCATGCTGTTGGTGGCGGCGGCCGCGGTGATCTTGCGACGGCACGCCGTTTCCTGGCGGGTGCTGGCCGTGGCTGCGCTGCTGGTGCTGGTCATGGATCCCCAGTCGGTGCGCGAGGCCGGGTTCTGGCTCTCCTTTGGGGCCGTAGCGCTCATCTTCCTCGTGCTCAGGCATCGGCCCGGACGATTTTCCTGGCTTTGGGTGCAGCCCGTGGTCTCTTTGGGCCTGAATCCCGTTCTCGCCTTGCAAGGCATGGTGCCTTCTCTGCTCTCTCCATTGGTGAATCTGCTGGCCGTGCCGGCGTTCTCTTTCCTGCTGGTGCCGTCGGCCCTGGTGGTTACTGGGATGGAATGGGCTCTGGACTGGCCGGGGAATCTTCCCGCCGTGGTGTTGGGTGGCATGGCGGAGGCTGCGATGGATGCGTTGGCCTGGGCGGCGCGTTGGAACCCGGCATGGCCCGGCGGTGGATTCATGGTCTGGATGCCGGCGTTCCTGGCCGTCACCGCGGTGACGGCTGGGCGCTGGTCCGTTCGGCGGTTGGGTCTGTTGGCGTTCGGCTGTGCCCTGGTTTCGATGCTGGGGCGCCCCCCGTCGCCGCCCCGTGATGGATTCGAGTTGACTCTCCTGGACGTGGGGCAGGGGTTGGCGGCGGTGGTGCGCACCCGTCACCATCTGATGGTCTACGACACCGGACCGGCCTTTGCATCGGGGTTCGATACCGGCCGGGCGGTGGTGGTGCCCTACTTGCGCCGATTGGACGCCACTCGGGTGGATCTATTGGTGTTGAGCCATGCGGATCAGGATCATCAGGGCGGCGCGGGCAGCCTGCTGCGCGCCGTCCCGGTGGAAGCCGTCCTGTCGGGGGAGCCGGAAAGGTTGGCCCTGCGGCGCGTTGCGGCACCGTGTCGTGCCGGCGATCGCTGGTGGTGGGACGGGGTTCGTTTCGAGGTGCTCTGGCCGGAAAGGGTGGGGGCACGAGGCAACGATGCCTCCTGCGTGCTGCGGATATCGGTGGGGGAGCAGGTCCTGCTGCTCACCGGCGATCTGGAGGCGGCGGCGGAAAAACGGTTGGTGGCACGCTGGGGCCCGCGTCTGGCCGCCACCGTGGTTGTGGCCGCGCACCACGGCAGCGCCGGTTCGTCCAGTTCCTCTTTCGTGGCGGCGACCCGTCCGCGGTGGGTGCTTTTTTCCGCGGGCCATGGCAACCGATGGGGTTTTCCCCGTCCCGAGGTGGTGGCGCGTTGGTGTCGGTCGGGCGCGCAACCGTTGAACACGGCGACTTCCGGCGCGTTGCGTTTGACGTTCTCCGCTCAGGGAGGGGTGCGGATCGACCGGTGGCGCCGATTTCATGGTCGGTGGTGGGAGTTCAGGCCGCACCGCCATCGCCAACGGTCATGCGGTATGATTGAAGGCTGACTTTCACGGTACGGCAACCACGGGGGAAGGGAGCGGATGTACGAGCTCATCGAGGCGGGCGGGCTGCTCATGTGGCCCATCATCGCCTGTTCCGTGCTGGCCATGGCCATCACGCTGGAGCGGTTGTGGGCCTTTCGGCGAAAGCGGGTGGTGCCCGATCATCTGTTGCCCCAGATCTGGAAACTCTACAAGAAGGGGGAGCTGGACCGGCAACGCATCCTGGCCATTCGGGAAAGCTCGCCGCTGGGGCGGATGTTGGCCACGGGCTTGACCAATCTGCACCACTCGCGCGAGGTGATGAAGGAGGCCATCGAAGAGGAGGGGCGCCAGGTGGTGCACGACCTCGAGCGCCACCTCAACACCCTGGGCACCATCGCCGCCATCACGCCGTTGCTGGGATTGTTGGGGACCGTCATCGGCATGATCAAGGTCTTCACCGCCATCACCGATGCGGGAGTGGGCAACCCGGCGGTGCTGGCGGGCGGCATCTCCGAAGCGCTCATCACCACCGCTGCGGGTCTGACGGTGGCCATTCCCAGCCTCATCGCCCACCGTTATCTCAGCGGGCGGGTGGACGCCCTGGCCATCGCCATGGAGGAACAGGCCATCAAGATGGTCGAAGTGCTCCACGGCGAGCGGGAGCAAGAATGAACATCCGGCCCTCGCGCAGGCAGCGCACCGTCCTGGTGGACATGACGCCGCTCATCGATGTGGTCTTTTTGCTGCTCATCTTTTTCATGGTGTCCACCACCTTCGATCGTCAACAGCAGCTCAAGGTGGACTTGCCGCAAGCCTCGACCGAGCCAGAGGTCCAGGAGGAGCGCAAGGTCATCGAGGTGGTGGTGGATCGCAACGGCCACTATTACATCGACGACCGGGAGCTGGTGACCCATGACCTGGCCACCCTCGAGCGGGCATTGAAGAAGGCGTCCGGCGGCAGAGCCGATTTGCCCGTTCAGGTGACCGCTGACCGGCAGGCGCCTTTCCAGGCGGTGGTGACGGTGATGGACGCCGCCGGCAGGTTGGGTCTGCAACGGCTCAGTTTTCTCACCCGGGCGCCTCGGGACACGGAGTGATGGGACTCTGGTACGCCAGCCCTTGGCTTGCCATTCCCTTGCTGCCTTTTTCCCTGCTCTTCGGTGCCGCCGTCGGGGCGCGCCGGCTCGCCTACGGCCTTCGCCTGCGCCGACAGACGCGGTTTCGAGTTCCAGTGCTCGTGGTGGGCAACATCACCGTGGGCGGTACCGGAAAGACACCCCTGGTGATCTGGCTGGCCCACCATCTGCGCGGCAAGGGCTGGCGACCCGGCATCGTGTCACGGGGTTACGGCGGGCGTGCCCGCCATTGGCCGCAACAGGTGCGCCCCGACAGTGATCCGATGGTGGTGGGGGACGAAGCCGTGTTGCTCGCCCGTCGCACCGGTTGTCCCATGTGCGTGGCGCCCGACCGGGTGGCGGCGGTACGCGCGTTGCTCCAGCACACCGACTGCGACATCGTGTTGTCCGACGACGGGTTGCAGCACCTTCCGTTGGGGCGGGATCTGGAGATCGCGGTGGTGGACGGCCGCCGCGGGTTGGGCAACGGCTGGCTGCTGCCGGCGGGGCCGCTCCGTGAGCCGGCCTCCCGTTTGAGACGGGTGGATCTGGTGGTGAGCAACGGCTTCTGGCGCGAAGGCGTTCCGGTGATGGAGGTGGCGGCAGCGCGGATTGTGCCGCTGCGCGAAGGGGCAGGCGGTGTGCACGCGCTTTCCGAGGCGGCGGGGCGGCGCGTCCATGCGGTGGCCGGCATCGGCCATCCCGAGCGTTTTTTCGAACTGTTGCGCCGGCACGGATTGGAGGTGGTTCCCCACCCTTTTCCCGACCACCACCGCTTCCAGGCGCGCGATCTTCGCTTCGAATCCGATCTCCCGGTGCTGATGACGGAGAAAGACGCGGTGAAATGCCGGCGGTTCGCCGGGAAGAATCACTGGGTGGTGGAGATCGACGTGAAACCGGACGAGACTTTCGTCCACAATCTGGATCTGCTGCTGGGAGAATTCCGAAATGGACAAAAAGCTGCTTGACATCCTGGTTTGCCCTTTGTGCAAGGGCAAGCTGGTCTATGACAAGGCCAACCAGGAGCTCATCTGCAAGGCCGACCGGCTGGCCTTTCCCATACGTGACGGCATTCCCGTCATGCTGGAGGAGGAGGCCCGCCCCTTGGATGCGGACGAGACGGCCTGATGCGGATCGTCATTCCGGCCCGTTATGGCGCCACCCGCCTTCCGGGCAAGCCGCTCATCGAGTTGGCGGGCAAGCCGCTGCTGCAACACGTCTGGGAAAGGGCCGTGTCGGCCCATGCCGTCGAGGTGGTGGTGGCCACCGATGACGAAAGGATCGCCCGAGTCGCGGATGGGTTCGGTGCCCGGGTCTGCATGACCGATCCAGGCCACGCCAGCGGGACCGAACGCATCGCCGAAGTGATCGAGGTGATGGGCTGGCCCGACGACGAGATCGTGGTCAACCTTCAGGGAGACGAGCCGCTCATCGCGCCTGGCCTGCTGGATCAGGTGGCCCAGGACCTGGAACGCCACGAGGGTGCCGATGTCGCCACCCTGGCGGCCCACTTGGACGACCCCGATCAGTTGTTTGACCCCGCCGTGGTCAAGGTGGTGCTGGACGGCAAAGGGTATGCGCTCTATTTCAGCCGCGCGCCCGTTCCTTGGGTGCGGGATGCCATGGCTTGGACGCGGCCCGTGGAGAGAGAGGTGGCGCGGCGGCACCTGCGCCACATCGGGCTCTACGCCTACCGTGCCGGTTTCGTCCGCGAGTATGTGCGCTGGCCGGCCACGGCGCTGGAAGCGGCGGAGTCTCTGGAGCAGTTGCGGGTGCTGTGGCATGGACGGCGTATCCATGTGTCGCTGGCTGCGGAGGCGCCACCGGCGGGCGTGGACACGCCGGAAGACCTGGAGCGGGTGGCGGCGCGGCTACTCGCCGAGGCTGCCGGCCAGTAGTTCCATCACCTGGGGAGAGTAGCTGTCGGGGTCGTCGGGATCGCTCAGGGGCAGGGTAATACAGCGTTCACATCGGCGCGTGGCGTTGCCGTACTGGTCGGCCTGGATGTGCCGGTTGCGGGCGGCCTCTTCCGGTACGATGACCAGCGCATCTTCTTCACGCATGACCTCGACGATGACCCAGACCTGTCCCCGGTAGCGGAACCGCTTGCCGATGAGTTTGATCAGTTGTGTGTGCATGGCGGTGGTCTGATCCTCCCCTTCGTCCTGCGTTCACTATAATACAGTCATTTCCGGCAGGGAAATGGCCTCGGGCCTTGAACTACCGGGGTCGGCCCCTAGGTCTCCAGGTGGACCTCAACCGTTCGCGGAAGGAGGCGCTCTATCGCACGCCCCAGATGGCCTGGGGACTCCAGGTGTGGAAAGGGCCCCTGCCAGAAAGCGGTGGTGCAGCGCTCGCCGGCGGCCTACGACGAGTTTTATGGAGCACTCTATCGGCTGCTCGACACCATGGTGGAGGGGGAGGACGGCTTCGTGCTCCTCGACCTTCACGCCTACAACCATCGCCGCGCAGGGCCCCCACAGGCCGCCGGCGAATCCCTGTCTCAACCCGGAGGTGAACATCGGCACTGGTTCCGTGGACCGGGAACAGTGGGCGTGGACAAAACTACGACACGAAGGGCTTCGTGGAGGCGATGCGTGATGCCCGCGCCACCCCCCCATGTGGCCCAAACGACACCCACCGTTCATCGGACATTGATGGACGCACCACCCGCCACCCCGGTTACCGAACCAGCCAGCCTGCAGCCAAGCGGATCGAAAAATGCTTCGGCTGGCTCAAGACCATCGGCGGGTTGCGCAAAAGCCGGTTTGTAGGGCGTGTCAAGCTCGACTTTCACTTCGTGCTGGGAGCAGTCGCCGACAACCTGGTTCGGATGCGCAATCTAGAGGTAGTGGCATGTTGATGGCCCAGTTCCGAGGGGTTGGCGTGCCTGGAAAGGGGCAAATCAGGTCAAATTAGCCAATTTTTGGCCACAGGGCACGAGTTGCCGTGCTTCAGCCGCTACTCACCGTCAGGGCGGCCGCCTTAGTTGGGTTATTTTCAACGGCCTGTTAATGGACGACCTCCACCGGTTCGAATGTTGTGGCCGCCACCTTGACGTGCGCGAGAACATCAATTTCCGCGGGCGCGAGCTGGCCCGCCGGGTCCACCGCGACTACGCGGGAAGAGGCTGCGTGCTGGCGGTGGGGTTCAAGAAATTCTTCATGGACGAATGAACGGGCATCCGCGATCTCGACCAGTTCGGTCAGCTGCGCCAGCTGTTGCGGCGTGCCCTGCCGGGGCTGGAAGAGAGCCTGCGGCGGGTGTTGGAGCGCGAAAAATGAAGGAGTCGGAACCGCAACGGCTGGTGGAGGTGCTGCGCAAGGGGCGGGGCGTGTAGCAGGCGCTGGCCGGCGGCGGGCTGCTGCGGATCGGCCGGCTCCTATCCTTCCTCTGCCTCTACCGCAGGCAGGAGGGTGAGGATCCGGCCACCGAAGCGCTGTGCTGCATGGCCAGGCGAGTTACCTGGTGGCGGCGCCGGAGCAAGAGGGGTTCGATACATTGCTGGAAGCGCTGGCCCGGGAGCTGGCGCGGCAGTTCGGCGCCTTCCTGCTGCTGGAGCTGTGGCTCAGCCCGGAAGAGGCGGGCGGGCGCAGCGCGCAGAACCGTTTCTGCATCCATGCACCGGCCGCCCATCCTCCCCATCCGATGCTGGAGGAGATGGAGTCGGCGCTGCTCGCGGCCACCATCCACCGAAAGGTGCCGCGGGTGGAGATTCGCTACCGGTCACCGATGGCGGCTCCGAGA
>CAYOJM010000053.1:0-7682 GCA_964404295.1 uncultured Sedimenticola sp.
GAGGTTGTCCAGCCGCTCGCGCGCCGCCAGGGAGATGGCGCCCAGCGCCTCCGGCTCGTCCATCTCGCCGTCGCCCATGAAGGCCCACACCTTGCGCCCCGAGGTGTCGGCGATGCCGCGGTCGTGCATGTAGCGCATGAAGCGGGCCTGGTAGATGGCCATGAGCGGCCCCAGGCCCATGGAGACGGTGGGAAACTGCCAGAATCCCGGCATCAGCCAAGGGTGCGGATAGGAGCTGAGCCCTTTGCCGTCCACCTCCTGTCGGAAGTTGTTCAGGTCCTCCTCGGTGAGCCGCCCCTCCAGGAAGGCGCGGGCATAGATGCCGGGCGCCGAGTGGCCCTGGAAGAAGACGAGGTCTCCCTCCTGCTCTTCGTTGGTGGCGCGGAAGAAGTGGTTGAAGCCCACGTCGAAGAGGGTGGCCGCCGAGGCGAAGCTGGCGATGTGGCCGCCCAGCTCGGAGGACTTGCGGTTGGCCTGGACCACCATGGCCATGGCGTTCCAACGGATGAAGGAGCGGATGCGCCGCTCCATGGCCCGGTTGCCGGGAAACGGCGGCTGCTTGCTGGGCGGAATGGTGTTCTGGTAGGCGGTGGTCGCCTTGAAGGGCAGATAGGCGCCGGAGAGCCGCGCCTTCTCGATGAGCTGCTCCAGAAGGTAGTGGGCGCGTTCGGGCCCCTCATTCTCGAGGACCGCCTCCAGCGCCTCCAGCCACTCCTGGGTCTCCTGGGGATCGATGTCGGGTCGTTCGGCCATGGCCTCTTTCCTCTCCGTTGCGGCAAAGGTTCGCGCCATGCTAACAGAAAAGAACGCCACCTTCATGTCTTTCGCTGTTTCAATGGGTTACCCAGCACAACTTATAGGACAGACATCCTAATCCTAAGTGCGTGAGACACCCAAGACCCAGGGGGACGCCCCGGCGGCCGGGCCGCCGGTCGATCCGGCCGCGACCGTGCCGACTCGGCCCTTGGCAGCGGCGACGACCGCCCCCACAATGGCGCCCATGAGCCGCCGACGCAAACCCGACACCGTGGAGGCCATGCGCCGCCTCATCGCCGCGGTGCGACAAGCCGTCCCTCTGGAACCGGACGCCGAGACGCTTTGTCGTGACGGCTGCCAGGCGTGTTCCCTCAAGCTGGTGGAGTTCCTCGCTTCGGAGCTGGCGGACTGGGAGGCGCGGCTGGATGCCGGAGAGAAACCCAGCTTGGCCGACCTGAGCCGGCTGGAGCGGACTGCGCGCAAGGTCCATCGGGCGCTGCAGAAGAACGGGCTGACTTGAACCCTGCCCGGATCATCACGCGGCCGCCGGACCCGGCGCTTGGGATCAAAACGGCGAACCGAGGAAGACGAAGGCGGTCCGGTGATCCTGCTCGGCCATGCCCAACCCCATGTACAAAGGACCCAGCGGGGTGTCCAGGCCCAGAAAAAGGCTCCCGGCCAGGATCCAGTCGTCGCCGAACGCCTCCCGCGTCTCCCAGGTGTTGCCCGCCTCCAGGGTGCCGCCCAACCAGAGCGGCACCGGAGCGAACTCGGCGTTGAGCCGGCGCAAAAACCCCAGATAACCAAAGGCGGTGAAAGGCCCGGACAGCTCATAACGGTCATAGGCGGTGAGATTGAGAAAGCCGCCCAGGTCGCCGCGGGCATAGGCGATCTCGCCCGCCCTTTCCTCGAAGCTGTAGAGGGCCTGGGCGTGAAACAGAAGGACGTTCGGACCATGGGCTTGGGCCGCCGTCCAGTGCAGGCGCAGCTGCTCGAAATCGTGATCGCCCCCGAGCGCCCGGCGGTAAAGGCTGTATTCGATCAGACTGCGGTGGCCCCGGCTGGGGAAGTAGAGGTTGTCGAAGGTGTCCGTCGCCAGACGCAGGCGGATCCGCCCTTCGTACTCTGTTCCCTCGTCCAGGTAATAAGGGTCGCCGATCTCCAGGTCGTAACGATCGAAGGCATAGAGATAGCCGATGCGAACCTCGCCCCAGTCGTCCAGTTCTTTGCCCAATTCCAGGATCAACCGGGCCTGTTGAAAATCGTACTGGGCGATCTCGTCCCCTTCGTGGTAATAACCGATGGTTCGTCGGGAGATCTCGACCTGCGGATTGAGAAAGAAAGGCGATCCGGCCTGCAACGGCTGATAGAACTCGGTGAACAGGCTCGGGTTCTCGCCCACTTTCAACAACACTCGAAATTCACCCCCCAGTGGATTGACCGCGGTGCGGGTGTAGCCGATGCCCAGGGTGAGGCCGTTACCGCTCTGCCAGTCGCCGTAGAAACGGAGGCTGCCGTCGATGTAACCGGGGCCCCAGGGCTTGGCCATTGCTTCCACCGTCACCCCGGTGCCCTCGGGGGTCTTCTCCAGGTGGTAGGTGACCAGGCGGAACAGGTCGGTGCCATAGACTCGCGCAATGCCGTCACGCAGGCGATCGAGATCCAGAGGCTGACCTGCTTCGATGCCCAGTCGGGCCCGAATCACCTCGTCCGCCAGCCCCGAATCGTTCTCCACGCGAACCCAGGCGATGCGGTCGGACCGGTGGCCCGCAGTCTCCCGCTGCCGCTGCTCCTGGCGCCAGGCCAGCCACTCCGTTTCGGAAACGGAGAGGGCCGCCAGCCGATCCCGGAGTCGAAGCGCCGCCGCCTCCCCCTTTGGGATGGCATTCACTGCGTGCACGAAATCGGTGGTGCCGATGGGGCCCAGCTCGGGCACCAACAGGATGTCGTCCGGCTCCAGGGTGGCCAGGCTGCGTTCGGTGTTGCTCCGGGTCATGATGGTGGTGAGTTGATCGGCCACGGCGATGGCGCTGGTGATCTCTTCACGGGATTTGAGGGGAGTGCTGATGTCCACCACGATGAGTCGGTCGGCGCACAACGCCCGCGCCACCCCCACCGGAAGGTTGTCGCTCACACCGCCGTCCACCAGCAACCGTCCTTGCCATTCCACCGGAGCGAACACGCTGGGGATGGATGCGCTGGCGCGCATGGCGGTGGCCAGCTCACCCTGCCCGATCACCACCCGCTCGCCCGTCACCACGTCGGTGGCCACGGCACGGAACGGGATACGCAACCGATCGAAATCTTTCACCTCCGCCACCGCACGGGTGAGGCTCTTGAGCTCCAGAAGCAGTTTCTGCCCCTGAAGCAGCCCCATGGGCAGCTGCACCTCGCCGTGGTTGAAGCCGATCCCGGAAGAGATGAGAAACTCGTCGTCGTCCCGCTTGCGGCGAAAGCTGAGTTTTTCCCGGTTGGTGTCGTCACGCAGGATATCGGTCCAGTCGATGCGCCCGATGGCCTTCTCGATCTCATCGGCGGACAACCCCGCGGCGTACAAGCCGCCGACGATGGCCCCCATGGAAGTGCCCGCGATACAGTCCACCGGCACCCTCAGCGCTTCGAGCACCTTGAGCACACCGATGTGGGCCGCGCCGCGGGCGCCGCCGCCGCTGAGGACCAGCCCCACACGGGGGCGATCCGCCCAAGCGGCGCCGGCCGCCACGAAGAGGCCGGCCAGCACCGCGCCGATGACGATGGTTCTCATTCCGCTCCTCCCGAGCGCCGATTCGGCTGGCCGTCATTGTAGCGGCAGCACGGCGCCGTCGGGGCTGCTACCATGAGCGCCCGTCCGACCCGCCGACCCACCCATGGACACGGCTTCGCGCAACTATCTGACCCTCACCGCCGCCTACTGGGCGTTCACCGTCACCGACGGCGCCATCCGCATGCTGGTGGTGCTCCATTTCCACCACTTGGGCTACTCCCCTTTCGAAGTGGCCATGCTGTTCCTCTTCTACGAGTTCTTCGGCGTGGTGACCAATCTCGCCGGAGGCTGGGTGGGGGCGCGCCTGGGGCTGGACCGCACGCTGCTCGGCGGCATGGCTTTGCAAGTGGTCGCCTTGGCGCTGCTCACCGTGCCCGACGCCTGGTTGACCGTGCCCTGGGTCATGTTCGCCCAGGCCCTCTCCGGCATCGCCAAGGATCTGAACAAGATGTCGGCCAAGGCTTCGGTGAAACATCTCACCGGCGCGGAGGAACAGGGCCGGCTGTTCCGTTGGGTGGCACTGCTCACCGGCTCGAAGAACGCCCTCAAGGGCGCCGGCTTCTTCATCGGCGCCGCCCTGTTGCAAAGCGTGGGATTTCGCGGCGCCCTGTGGACGCTGGCCGGAATGCTGACCGGCGTGCTCTGGATCACCGCCAGGCGGCTGCCCCGCGGCACGGGACGGATGAAGGCCAAGCCCCGGTTCCACCACCTGTTGTCACGGGTGGCCGCCGTCAATCGACTGTCGGCGGCCCGGTTCTTTCTGTTCGGTTCGCGCGATCTGTGGTTCGTGGTGGGACTGCCGGTCTATCTCTACGACGTGCTCGGCTGGCGTTTCACCCAGGTGGGCGCTTTCATGGCCCTCTGGGTGATCGGCTACGGTTTGGTGCAGGCGGCCACCCCCGGGCTTCTGCGCCGGCGCCATCGGGGCCGGGGACCGGGCGGCCGCGACGCCCGCCGTCTCGCCTCGGCGCTGGCGGTGGTGCCCGCGGCCATCGCCCTGGCGTTGGCGCATGGCGGACCGCCGGCCTGGGTGGTGACCCTGGGACTGGCCGGCTATGGCCTGGTCTTCGCCCTCAACTCGGCGGTCCACTCCTACCTGGTGCTCGCCTACGCCTCGCGTGACGGCGTGGCCCTGGACGTGGGCTTCTACTACATGGCCAACGCAGGCGGACGCCTCACCGGCACCCTCCTCTCCGGCTGGGCCTATCAGTCGTGGGGCCTGGTCGGCTGCCTCTGGCTCTCCGCCGCCTTCGTCACCGCGGCGGCCTTGCTCTCACTGGGGCTGCCCGATCCCGACCGGAACTAGCCCACGCCATATCTTGTGGCTCCGCCCGCCCCCGCCTTTCAGAAGTTGCCGAAACACTGATGAACGCAAGGCGCTGAATCTGCGGCCCCATCTCCCCCTTCCCCAATTCATCCACAGGCCATACACAGTTTCCACAAGGGTTTTCACACCTCTTATACACAACATATTGTGGTTGACACCCCAAATGACACCACATTATGATGCCACGACCTTCCGGGGCCGCCGGCCACGCCGGCCACGAAAAAAAACCACGAAGCCCCGCTTGTCCTGCGCAATCACAATCCGTTTTTCTGGGGAGACACCATGGCCACCACCGAGACTTCGACGTCCACCATCGAACAGATCGCCGTACCGCCCACCGCAGACACCGCGCTGCAAACGCCCACCGTGGCCCCCACTGAGCCCGTCGCCGTGCCTTTGCAGGTGATGAAGCGCAACGGCAAGGTGGTGGGCTTCGATCCCACCAAAATCAGCATCGCCATCACCAAGGCCTACCTGGCGGTAGAGGGACAGAGCGCCGCCGCTTCGGCCCGGGTGCACGATCTGGTGCGCGCCATCACCCAACAGGTGGTGGACGCGCTGGTGCGCCGCAACCCGGAAGGCGGCACGGTGCACATCGAGGACATCCAGGACCAGGTGGAGCTGGCCCTGATGCGCGCCGGCGAACACAAGGTGGCTCGGGACTACGTGCTCTACCGCGAAGCCCGGGCCCGCGAGCGGGAGGCGCGGGAGAAGGCGGCCCGCGCCGATGGCGCCGAAGAGCAACGGGTGAACGTGACGCTGCCCGACGGCAGCCGCCAGCCGCTGGACGTGGACCGCCTGCGCGATCTCGCCGAAGAGGCCTGCCGCGGCCTCGACGAGACCGACCCCCAACGGATCCTGGACGACACCTGCCGCAATCTCTTCGACGGGGTGAAGGAGGAGGACGTCTATCAAACCCTGGTGATGAGCGCCCGAACCCTCATCGACACCGAGCCCAACTATTCCCACGCCGCCGCCCGCCTGCTGATGGAGATCCTGCGGCGCGAAGCCCTCGCTTTCCTCGACCTGCCCCGGGTGCGCACCCAGGCGGAGATGGCCCACGCCTACGCCGACTACTTCAAAGCCTACGTCCGCCGGGCCGTGGAGCTGGAGCTGCTCGATCCGCAACTGGCCCAGTACGATCTCGACCGCATCACCGCGGCACTCAAGCCCGAACGTGACCTCAACTTCACCTACCTGGGTCTGCAAACCCTCTACGACCGCTATTTCCTGCACGACGCCGACGGCACCCGCTTCGAGCTGCCCCAAGCCTTCTTCATGCGCGTGGCCATGGGGCTGGCCATCAACGAGATCGAGCGCGAAGAGCGCGCCATCGAGTTTTACGAGCTGCTCTCCAGCTTCGATTTCATGAGCTCCACTCCCACCCTCTTCAACTCGGGCACCCGCCGCCCGCAGCTTTCGAGCTGTTATCTCACCACGGTGCCCGACGACCTGGAGGGCATCTTCGGCGCCATCCGCGACAACGCCCTGCTGTCCAAGTTCGCCGGCGGGCTGGGCAACGACTGGACCCCGGTGCGCGGCCTCGGCTCCCACATCAAGGGCACCAACGGCAAGAGCCAGGGGGTGGTGCCCTTCCTCAAGGTGGCCAACGACACGGCTGTAGCGGTCAATCAGGGAGGGAAGCGCAAAGGCGCCGTCTGCGCTTATCTGGAAACGTGGCACATCGACATCGAGGAGTTCCTCGAGCTGCGCAAGAACACCGGTGACGAGCGCCGGCGCACCCACGACATGAACACCGCCAACTGGATCCCCGACCTCTTCATGAAGCGGGTAGCCGAGGAGGGGGAGTGGACCCTCTTTTCGCCGGACGAGGTGCCCGACCTGCACGACCTGACCGGCCGCGCCTTCGAAGCGGCCTACACCGCTTATGAGGAAAAAGCCCGTCGCGGAGAGCTCCGCATCCACAAGACGGTCAAGGCGGTGGATCTATGGCGCAAGATGCTCGGCATGCTGTTCGAGACCGGCCACCCGTGGATCACCTTCAAGGACCCCTGTAACGTCCGCTACACCAACCGGCATCAGGGGGTGGTCCACTCCTCCAATCTTTGCACCGAGATCACTCTGCACACCAACCGCAACGAGATCGCCGTGTGCAACCTCGGCTCGGTAAATCTGGTCAACCACCTGGGCGAGGACGGCCTGGACCTGGAGAAGCTGGAAAAGACCGTCTCCACCGCCATGCGCATGTTGGACAACGTCATCGACTACAACTACTACGCCGTTCCCCAGGCACGGCGCTCCAACCTGCGCCATCGTCCCGTCGGCCTCGGCATCATGGGATTCCAGGACGCGCTCTATACGCTGCGCATCCCCTACGCCAGCGAGCAAGCGCTGGAATTCGCCGACCGTTCCATGGAAGCGGTGAGCTACTTCGCCATTAAGGCCAGCACCGACCTGGCCGAGGAGCGGGGCCGCTACGCCACCTTCGAAGGCTCCCTCTGGAGCCAGGGCATCCTGCCCATCGACTCCCTCAAGCTGCTGGCCGAGGAGCGGGGCGGCTATCTGCAGGTGGACATGACCCAGACCCTGGACTGGGACGCCCTGCGCGAACGGGTGAAGACGGTGGGCATGCGCAACTCCAACACCATGGCCATCGCCCCCACCGCCACCATCTCCAACATCTGCGGCGTGAGCCAATCCATCGAGCCCACCTACCAGAACCTCTTCGTCAAGTCCAACCTCTCGGGCGAGTTCACCGTGGTCAACCCCTACCTGGTGCACGACCTGAAGAAGCTGGGGCTGTGGGACGAGGTGATGGTCAACGACCTCAAGTACTACGACGGCTCCCTGGCGCCCATCGACCGCATCCCGCCC
>CAYOJM010000054.1:0-23862 GCA_964404295.1 uncultured Sedimenticola sp.
TGGCATCAAGCGCGCCACCGACGTGATGATCGCCGGCAAGATCGCCCTGGTGCTGGGCTATGGTGATGTCGGCAAGGGCTGCGCCCAGTCCCTGCGCGGACTCGGCGCCACCGTCTGGGTCACCGAGATCGACCCCATCTGCGCCCTGCAGGCGGCCATGGAGGGCTACCGCGTGGTGACCATGGAGGAAGCCGCACCCCAAGCCGACATCTTCGTCACCGCCACCGGCAACTTCCACGTCATCACCCACGACCACATGGCGGCCATGAAGGACGAGGCCATCGTCTGCAACATCGGCCACTTCGACAACGAGATCGACGTGGCCAGCCTGGAACAGTACGAGTGGGAGGAGATCAAGCCGCAGGTGGATCATGTCATCTTCCCCGACGGCAAGAAGATCATCCTGCTGGCCAAGGGACGGCTGGTGAACCTGGGCTGCGCCACCGGCCACCCCAGCTTCGTCATGTCCAACTCCTTCACCAACCAGGTGCTGGCGCAGATGGAGCTCTTCAACCATCCGGAGAAGTATGAAAAGAAGGTCTACGTGCTGCCCAAGAAGCTGGACGAAGAGGTGGCCCGCCTGCACTTGGACAAGATCGGCGTTCACCTGACCCGGCTCACTCCGGAACAGGCGGAATACATCGGCGTGCCGGTGGAGGGGCCCTACAAGCCCGACCACTACCGGTATTGAAGAACGGCGGCGGAACGGGGGCGAGCCCGGCGGTCCGGCGCTTTCGATTCACCACGGAAAATAGGGAGGGACGAGGACATGGCCTCACGCCGACCGAACCTTCCCTCTCTCCGTGCCCTTCGTGTCTCTGTGATGAGACCTTGTCTTGGGGGAGGAAACCACAGAGGCACGGAGGACACGACGTTTCGTGATCCTGCGCCGGCGAGCCCCCCTTGCGGCCCCACTCCCCGACACCAGACGACAGGAAACCTCCAATGAACCACGCCCTCAGCTTCGAGCTCTTCCCGCCCAAGACCGAAAAGGGCATGGAGAAGCTCAAGACGGTGGTGCAGGAGCTCGACGCGCTGAACCCCGAGTACTTCAGCGTCACCTACGGCGCCGGCGGCTCCACCCGGGAGCGCACCTTCGCCACCGTGGACTGGCTGCGCGGCCGCGGGATCGAGACCGCACCCCACCTCTCCTGCATCGGCGCCAGCCGGGCGGAGATCCTCGACATCCTCAACCGCTACCGCAACGAGGGGATCCGGCGCATCGTGGCCCTGCGTGGCGATCTCCCTTCCGGAGCGGGCCTGGGCGGGCTGGGCGAGTTCAACTACGCCAACGAGCTGGTGGCCTTCATCCAGGCCAACTTCCCCGGCGAGTTCCAGATCGAGGTCGCCGCCTACCCCGAGTTCCATCCGCAGGCGCCCAACGCCTGGTCCGATCTAGACCATTTCGCGCGGAAAGTGGAAGCCGGCGCCCAGGGCGCCATCACCCAATATTTCTACAATCCGGACGCCTACTGGCGATTTTTGGACGACTGCGGGCGACGCGGCGTCACCATCCCCATCGTGCCCGGCATCATGCCCATCACCAATTACACCAATCTGGCCCGCTTCTCCGACGCTTGCGGCGCCGAGATCCCGCGTTGGCTGCGCAAGCGGCTGGAGGCTTTCGCCGACGATGAACGGGCGCTGTTCGATTTCGGTGTGGACGTGGTGGCCGAACTGTGCCGCAACCTTCTGGAAGGGGGGGCGCCGGGCCTGCACTTCTACACCATGAACCGGGCCGACGCCACCCTGGCCATCTGTCGGCGGTTGGGGCTGGACGGCGGAACGTACACCCGCTGATCGGCCGTGCGCAGGCCGCGCGTCTTCATCGACACCCCGCTTGCGGCCGGTGCTCTGGTCCGCCTCCCCCCCGAGGCGGCGCGCCATCTGTGCCAGGTGCTGCGACTGAAAACCGACGACGAAGTGGTTCTATTCAACGGCCGGGACGGCCGGGATCATCGCGCCCGTCTGCTCCGCAGCGATCGGCGCGCGGTGGAAGCCGAGGTGTTGGAAGCCGGTCCGGTGGAGCCAGAACCGCCCGTGGCCTTCCACCTGGCCTTGGGCCTGACCCGGGGCGAGCGTCTGGATTTCGCCTTGCAAAAGGGAACAGAGCTGGGGGCGACCGGGTTCGAACTCCTCTACACCGAACGCACCCAAGTGAAATGGGATGCCCAGCGGTTGGAACGCCGCATGGCCCACTGGCGGGGCGTGATTCAGGCCGCTTGCGAACAGAGCGGGCGACGCCGCGTGCCCTTGTTGAAGCCTCCGCAGCCCCTTCCATGCTGGCTGGAGGCACACGGCGGCCCGGACGTGGTGCTCCTCGACCCCGAGGCCGAAGCCACCCTGGCCCGGCTGGCGCCGCCACAAGCCCGGCTCGCTTTTCTGACGGGACCGGAAGGAGGGTTGAGCACGCGGGAGCGGTCCGCCGCCTACGGCGTCGGCTGCCGAGGCGCCCGATTGGGTCCTCGGGTGTTGCGGGCTGAAACCGCCCCCCTTGCGGCGCTGGCTGCCGCCCAGGTCCTATGGGGCGATCTGCGTTGAAGCCTCAGACAGACTCTGTTTCCAGCGCCGCGACCAAGGCGCCCAAGCGGTCGAGGTCCGGCACGAGCGCCTCGGTCTCCTGGATCCGCACCTTGTAGAGCACGGGCCAGTCTCCAGGCCAATTGCGCCCACCCACCACCTCTAGGTTCTCCTCGTTCAGGTTCACCATACGCGGCATGCCGGTGGCGTCGATGCCCACGAAAGGATGCGCCAGCGTCTCGTCGAAGACGTGCACCACCACGATCCGCTTGCGTCCGCGTCGGGGCTTGCGCTCCACCCCCAGCAGTCGTTCCATGGAGAACAAGGGCAACCGAAGATGACGCCATTCGAAACGGCCGAGAAGCCAGATCGGCGCCGACTCGTCACGTTCCAGCTCCCGGTAACCGATGATTTCGATGACCGCTTTCGACGGCAATAGAAGCGGGATCTCCCGCTGGGGAATGAGCAGGCCCTGAAGTGCCATGCGCGCGGTGTCAGACATGGATCCGTTCCCCCAGCAGTTCGTAGATGTTCTCCAACAGGTCGGTCTCCTGATAGGGCTTGCCCAGATAGCGATCCACGCCCAGTTCCAACGCCCGGTTGCGATGCTTCTCTCCCGTCCTCGAGGTGATCATGATGATGGGGATGTCCTCGAGCTCCGGCGTATTGCGGATATGGCGTGCGAGCTCGTAACCGTCCATGCGCGGCATCTCGATGTCCAGCAGCATGACATCCGGTTTGCGCTCTTGCAGGCGGGTGATGGCATCCACTCCGTCGCGGGCGGTGATGACCTGCATGTTGTGGCGTTCCAGCAACCGACTGGTCACCTTGCGCACGGTGATGGAGTCGTCCACCACCATCACGGTGATGCCTTCCGCCTCCTCTTGAGGGAGTTGTTCCACCGGCGCTGCTTGAGCCATGGCGGCGGAACGCACCACGGCATTCATGTCGAGCAGCAGCGCGATCTTGCCGTCGGCCAGGATGGTGCCGCCGGTGAACCAGCGCACGCCGGCGAGCTGCGTGCCGATGGACTTGACCACCACCTGCTGGTTGCCGATGAGCCGATCCAAGTGCACCGCTAGCCGATGCTCACCGGCGCGTACCAGCAACAATGGGAACCACTTCTGATTCTCCGGCAAGCTGGGCTCGGCCACTCCCAAGAGTGCGCCGAGGTAGCGCACCGGATAGATGTGACCCGCGTATTCTATGCCTTCCGACTGACCGCGATAACACGCCATCAGATCATCCCGAGAGACACGGATGATGACCTCGGTGGCACCGTGCGGAATGGCGTAGACATCATCCGCAACCTCCACCAGCAGAGCTTCTGAAATGGCCAGGGTGAAAGGCAGACGGATGATGAACCGGCTGCCCTTCCCCGCTTCCGAACGGATCTCCAGCGACCCTCCGAGCTGCTTGATCTCAGCCACCACGGCGTCCATTCCGACCCCGCGACCGGCCACCTGGGTGACCTCTGCGGCGGTGGAGAATCCCGGCTGGAGAATGAACTGGTGGAGCGTCTCCTCGTCCACATCGGCCTCGGCGTCCAACAGGCCCGCTTCGACCGCTTTGCGCCGGATGGCCTGGGCATCCAATCCGGCGCCGTCGTCGGCCACCGTGAGCACCACCTCGCTTCCTTCTCGAACCAAAGAGAGGGTGATCCGGCCCTGCTCCGGCTTGCCCGCCTGGCGCCGAACATCCGAGGACTCGATGCCGTGGGCCACGGCGTTGCGCAGCAGATGCTCCAACGGCCCGGTTATTCGGTTGAGGATGGTGCGATCAATCTCTCCCTCGGCGCCCACCACCTCCAAATCGGCCTGCTTACCCAGCGTCTGGGCGGTCTGGCGTACCACCCGTTGCAGGCGCGCCGCCCGGCGCTTGAACGGAACCATGCGGCTACGCAGCAGGCCGTCCTGCAGATCGTTGGTCACCCTCGCCTGCTGCAGGAGCAGGGTGTCGGCGTCGCGCATCTGTTCGCTCAAGGATTCGCCGATGTTGGACAGGTCGGAGATGGTCTCAGAAAGGGCGCGCGACAGCTGCTGCAGCGTGGAATAGCGGTCCATTTCCAGAGGATCGAAATCCTCGTACTTTTGATCCTCCTGCTCCCGCTCGTGACGAGAACGTATCTGAGCCTCGGTTTCCAGCTCGAGAGCGCGCAACTGGTTGCGCAGCCGTGTGATGGTGGCGTTGAGCTCTTCCAGATCGTGCTGGACGCGCACGTTGTGCCGTTCCAAACGGGCGCGATAGATGCTCACCTCGCCCGCATTGTTCACCAGCTGGTCGAGCAGCTCGGCCAGCACCCGCACCCGTTCGCCTTTGTCCGCCCGCTCCTCCTCCGCACGCAGCGGCGGCGGACGTTCCCGCTGACGACGACGGAGGCCCTCTGCGGGAAAGGGGATCACTCGCTCCTCGTCCAACGGGCGGGATTCACCCAGAAGCTCAGAATCGGTGAGCACCTGGGAGCTGAACGCGACAGAGGAATCGCCCTCCACTTGCAAGCTGCTCATCTCTGCGGTCAGGCCGGAAGCGGCGGCCACCCGGCTTTCGGGCAAGGCCGACAACTCGGACTCGGCCACCGCGGGCAGCGTCCAAGGGCGCCCGACCGCGGCCGCTTCGACGGCCTCGGTGATCTCGGTCAGATCGGGCAAGGCTCGATTCTGCTGGAGCAGATCCACACTGTTTTCCAACCGGTCCATACCCTGGCGCACCAAGGGCACCAGTCCCTGATCCGGCGCCACCCCCCCTTCGGAGAGGTTTTCGAACAGGGACTCGAGGGCATGAGCAAGGTCACCCAAAGCAAACAGGCCGGCGAAACGGGCATTGCCTTTGAGGGTGTGCAAGTTGCGCATCAGGCCGTCGACGGCCTCGCGTGAAGTGATCTCGTCACTCCACTGCGCCAGATGCTCCTCCAGCCGCTCAATGATCTCACCGGCTTCCTCCAAGAACACTTCCAACAGCTCGGGATCCACCTCGGGGCCGGCGGGCTCGGACTCGGTGGCCGCGCTGGATGAGGCGAGCGATGAGGTGATGCTCGCCGATTCCGGATGGTATTCACTCTCTCCTTCCCACTGGTCCGGCAGGAGGATGGACTCGGGTTCCTGATGCGGCAGGCTTTCTGCTTCGAAATCCCCTTCCACTTCCGAAGGGGGCGCTTCCGGCTCGGGAGGCGATTCCGAAGGTTTCTCGTCCACCAGGACGCGCAGTCCTTCGGCCAGCTCTGCGGCCTCACTCACGGCAGCCGCGAGATCGGGAAGGCGCCCGTTCAAATGGAGTGCATCCAGCGCATCCTCGTACACCTCCACCAATTTACGGACCTGGGCACGGGTGTCGGCATCCACTTCGCCACCGCTCTCCTCGAGCAGTTCGAAGAAGGCTTCCAACGCCTGGGCCAAATCACCCAATGGCTGAAGGCCGGCCATTCGTGCACCCCCTTTGAGGGTGTGCAGATCACGGCGAATGGCTTCCACGCCCGAGGTCGTTCCCGCCATCCAGCTCTGGAGGGCGCCGTCCAGCCGCTCCAGCAACTCGGCCGCCTCCTCCAGGAAAGCCTGCACCACTTCGTCGGAGTCCGAGGCCTCCAGCAGTTCGCTGTCGCTCACCGGCTGCAGATCGGAAACCACTTCCGGCAGCGCCTGGTCCTCGCTGCGGACGGCTTCCAACAACCCTTCCCAATCGGGCAAGGTGCTTCCGGGCCGGTTCACCGCATCGAGTATCTGGCGTATCGTGTCCCGGAAACGTTGCAATAGCGACAGCTCGCGCGTCTCGACGGGATGGTCCAACTGCAATAGATGGTTCAGGTAGATTTCCATCTCGCCGGACAACACCGCCATGGGCTCCACCTCGGCCAGATGGGAACTGCCGCGCAGGGTGTGCAGGGCCCGTACCAACTCCGGCGTCACCTTGCACCCTTCGCCGCAGCGGGAGAGAAACGCCTCCACCACCTCCAGGTGGGTCTCGCTCTCTGCGGTGAAGATTCGGTGAAGTTCTTCGTCCAGGGTGATGGCGGCGGGCGGCTGCTCTGGAATCTCGCCCGGGAAAGGTTCGGCTTCGCCTTCCGGTCTCAAGCCCTCTTCCACTGCCGCCGCGGCCTCCGTCTCCTCCGCTTCGGCACGGCGCGGTTCCGCCAGCTCGAAGGCACGGGCCGAAAGGCCCGCCACATCAACCCGGGCGGGTGTGCCGTTCCGCTGCGCCTCCACCAGCACCGGAAGGGCCGCCACGGCCTCGTCGAGCAAGGCGATCACTTCGGCGTCGGCCGGCACCGTGCCGTCCATGATGCGGTTGAGTAGATTCTCCACCGCCCACGCGAACTCGCCGATGACATGGGCCCCCACCATGCGGCCGCTGCCCTTGAGGGTATGGAAGGAACGACGGAAGGTCTGCAGTGCCCCTTCGTCTGAAGGATCACGACGCCAGCGGGGATACTGTTCGTTGATGACGTCCAGTTCTTCCCCCGCCTCCTCCATGAAGATGTCGAAGATCTCGGGATCGAGCGCGTCCATCTCCACCAGGGGCGTCTCTTCCACTCCGGCGGATTCTTCAGAGATCTCGGCGGCAGCAGGCGCCCTTGCTTCTTCCTCCGTCGTCGAGGTGCTTTCGGACTCGTCCACCGACACTTTGGTATGAAGCGGTTCCAACGCCTCGTGCGGTTCGGCTTCCAGCCCGGGCTCCGGCTCACCGGCTTCGCCCGCCTCCGACCGACGCGGCGAGCCTCCATCCAGCGGCAAGGGCACCACGTTGGAAGCACCGGCCGCCCGCGCTTTTTCCATCTCCAGGAATTCTGGATGCGCCTCCCCTTCCGCCTCGCCGGGCGCGGCGGTCAGACGGGCCAGCGCCTGATCCGCCTGCTCCAAGATGGGATCCAGCCGGCTGCGGCCGTCGAGGCGCGCCTCGAGGTAGTAGTCCAGCGCGGCGAAGAAATCGACCAAGGCACCGCGCTGCAGGGGGTCGAGCGCCTCCGAGCCGGCAGCCAGGCGTTCCAATTCGGGCTCCACCGCACGCAATCGCCCGGCCACTTCGTCCAGCTGGATGACACTGAACACCCCGCCGAGCTTGTGCACGTCACTGGCCACCTCGTGCAACCGAGCCGCTTCATTGTGATCGTGCAGATATCGCTCCAGCCCCTCCTTGATGCGGGAGAACTCGAGCGTAGCCTCTCGAATGACCGCCCGATCACGCGCTTCACGCTCCGCCTCCTCCATGCGCTCGGCCGATGTTCCCGCCGCCGCGTCACCGCCGAGCGAAGTTTCCGCTTGCACCAAGATGGTGGCGATCTCCATCAGCCGGTCGTCGTCGACCGCCGTCTCACCCGCCTCCACCGAACGCAAGGTGTCCGCCACCGCCACCAGTTTCTCGCGAAGCGCGCCGCGGCCCAGCATTCCCAGGGTGTCGGCCACTTTGAGCAGTCGCTCGGACAGCCCTTCGATACGGTGCAGTTCCTCACGGTCACCCCGGATGTAGAGATCCAGCAGCTCTTGGATGGCATTCAACTCACCTTTGAGCTCGCCGCTGACCGCCGCCAGCACGCTGTCATCCGCACCGGTGACCGGGGCCAGTACCGGTAACTTCTCGGGGAAACTGTTGGCCAGATCCGCAGTGCGGCGCACCGCCTGCACCACCGGGTCGTTGGAGTGAGAGCGGGAGACGAAATAGAGCATGCGCTTGAGCAGCTCCATGGGGAAATGCTCCATGGCCGCCTCTTCGCCTGTCTCGATGAGCGCCTTGAACACCCGGTCGAGGCGGCTGAAGAGCTGCTTCACCTCATCATCGGCCACGAACTCGCCGTCGGCCAGGGTGATGACCAGGGCTTCGGCGGAATCCATCAACCGGCGCAGGCGGCGGGTGCCGGCGACGGCGTTGATCCGCCGAACCACGTCCAACACCAACTGCAGCCCCTCTTCGGCACCCTGGCCTCGATACCAGGCCAGAAGGCCGTGGTGATAGCGCACCCGCTGCTGGCGCACCACCTCGGGGATGGCGGAGTTGCCCGAACCAGGAATGACCGGCTCCCGTTCCACCACCCGGTTGAGATTGGGTGCGTAGAGCACGATCTCGGATGCGGGCGCGACATCCCGTGCCGCGCGCAGATCGTTGAGTACCGGCAACAAGGCAAGGGGGATGTCCGGCTCACCCTTCTCCAGCCGCTCCAGGTAACCCGGCAACTGCACCAAACCCAGCATCAGAGACTCGGCCAAGCGCTCATCGCCTTGGAGCCGCCCGGCGAGCAACGCCTCGGCCACCTGTTCCATCTCCTCCACCAGCATGGCACCACCATACACCTGCACCATGCGCAAGGTGCCCAGAAGCTGGTGGACCCGCTCGCGGAACCGCTCCAACGCCGCTCCACGGAAGCCCTCCTCTTCCCATGCCTCGAGGGCCTGCCGGGCCTGCTGGATGGTTTCGTCCAGCCCCTCTTTGACCCAACGCAGGGTGGCGTAATCGGGTTTGTCCACTTCGTTCATCGACTTCCCTCGACGGCGATCGTCCGCCAGGACGGTCACTTCTCAGGCAACACGAAGCCGGCCACCGATTGGCGCAGCTGGTCGATCTTGCGTGCCAGCTCGCCGATGGCCTCGGCGGCGTTCTTGCTGCTGTCGGTGGTCTGTTGGGTGATCTCCTGGATGATGCCCATGGTGTCGTTGACCTGGCGGGCTTCGGCGGCCTCCGCCTGGGCCGACGCGGCCAGGCGCGTGATGATCTCGGCGATCTCCTGGGAGACCTTCTCGATCTCTTGCAGCGCGGCGCCGGCGTCCTCGGCCAGCCCGGCCCCACTCACCACTTCGGTGGTAGAGGACTCCATCGAACTGACCGCCTCCTTGGTGTCGGCTTGGATGGTCTGCACCAAGGCTTCGATCTGCTTGGTGGCGTTGGCCGAACGCTCCGCCAAACGCTGCACCTCATCGGCCACCACCGCAAAGCCCCGGCCCGCCTCGCCGGCCATGGCCGCCTGCATGGCGGCGTTCAGGGCGAGGATGTTGGTCTGATCGGCGATGTCTTCGATGAGCTCCACGATGTTTCCGATTTCCTGGGAACTCTCGCCGAGGCGCTTGATCCGTTTCGACGTTTCCTGGATCTGCTCGCGGATGTTGTCCATGCCGTGAATGGTGCGCCGGACCGCTTCACCCCCCTTGGCAGCCAGCTCCACGGAACGTTGGGCCACCTCGGCGGAGCGCATGGCGGTGTCCTCCATCTCCACCAAAGCGCCGGTCATTCGTTCGATGGTGGCGCTGGCACCGGTGATCTCGTCACGTTGATGCTCCGCGGCGTCGGCCAGGTGCATGATGGTGGCCTGTGTCTCTTGCGAAGAACGGGAAACCTCTTCCGCCGTATCGTTGATGGACTGGACCACCTCGCGCATGGCTTCGATGGCGTAGTTGATGGAGTCGGCGATGGCGCCGGTGATGTCCTCGGTGACCGTGGCCTCCACGGTGAGATCGCCGTCGGCCAGATCGCCCATCTCGTCCAGCAACCGGCGGATGGCCTCCTGGTTGCGCTGATACTGTTCCGTGATGGCCCGCTCCTGAGCCCGTGCCCGGCTGACCAGAGCCAAGCCAAAAAGAATCAGAAGCACGACGGTGAGCACCCCCAGGCCGGTGATGAGCAGAGGCCCCACGAGCAGGGGACCGACTTGCAGCTGTGCCGCCTCGGTCTGGTAGGCCTCGATGAGCTTGCGTGCGGCGTCGGCCACCTTGTCGGAAGCCAACGCCACGGCGCTGGGCACGTCCATGTCGGGCAGCACCTGACCCTCCGCCACCGCTTCTTGCGCCTTTTCTTGCAGCCCCACTTCGCCCACCGCCTCCAGAGCCGGAAGCACGTCCGGAATCATGCCCAGGATGGCGCCGAGAGACTCGTCGATGTCGGCGAGGATGGCGGTGATCTCCAGCATGTCCTCCACCAGGTCCTTCTCCTTCACCGCCTTGACGCCGAGCACCTCGGAACCGTTTCGCAGGGCATCGACCACTGTCTTGAGCTCATCCACGTCCTGGGTGAGTTGATCCACCGCCAGCGCCGTGGCCGAACCGCCGGCAAGCACTTCGCCCAGCGAGGAGTTGATCCGTTGGGCCAGGAACAGCTGGCGGGTGGCATAGTAGATCTGAGCCGGATCCGCATTCTGCTCCACCAGCTCGTTGGTGATGTCGGTGGAGAGCTCCAACAAGTCGGGCAGGGTGTCCTTGATGAGGGTGATGATCTCCTTGACCGAGAGGATGGCGTCTTGGTTGTCGAGAATGGTGTCCACATGGGAGCGCAGCTCCAACCACGCATTCTCCAATTGGTGCAGGGCAGGACGCACCGCCTGGGGAGAGGGCGGCAAGCCCTTGGCCGGATCACCCTTCTTGAGAAGGTTCATCAGCTCGCCGAATCGGTCACGAGATTCACGCAGACGGGCGAACGACGCTTCTTTACCCCCCGCTGCTTCCACCGCATATTTGGCGATACGATGCGCCAGCACCCGCTGGTCCGCGGCATAGAGCAGGTACTGCTCCACATGGGCGTTGTGCCGAGACCAGGCCACGAAGGCGACGATGCCCGCCACCATGGAGAGGATCAGCAGCAGGGAGAGCAGAGGAATGAGTGCCGATCGTTCCGAACCTTTTTTCGCTCTTGCAACCATTTTCTTTCCTCAGATGACGGGAGAACGCCCCGTTTCCATTTTCCGGCGTCCGCCGGCGGCGCATTCAGGCGGCGGCGGACATGAATCGTTCATCGTTGGCCAGCGCGGCCATGCTGAAGACGGGCCACAGCCCGTCGTCCATCTCGAAGACGTCGTAGACATAACGCCCCACCAAGCCGTCGAACTCCGCATCACGGATCTGCCGCTCCAGGGGAAGGTGGCGCATGCCGATGACGGACGAGACCAGCAGCCCGGTGGAAGCGCCCCGATTTCGGATGACCAGCACCCGGCACCGGTCGTTGAGCGCCACGGGCGCGGCGCCGATGAAGCGCTGTAGATCGACGATGGGAAGCAGCTCGCCCCGCACGTTGGCCAGGCCCAGCATCCAGTCCTGGGTGCCGGGGACGCGGGTCACCGTATCAGGAAAGGGGAGCAGCTCCCGCACCTCTTCCATGGCAGCCACCAGGCGCACCCCATCGAGCACGAAAGCGAGGCCCTGCCAGTCCTGTTCTCGCACCAGAGCGTCGGGCACCCGATCCTCCTGGGTTTCACAGCGCTGGGCATAGTCGGCCAGCCGATCCAACACCTCTCCAGCGGTGGGGAACGCGTCGATCATGCCCCCTCCGAGGCCAGCTCGGAGACCTTCCGCACCAGCTCTTTCATGTTCACCGGTTTCACGAGGTAATCTCTGGCCCCTTGGCGCAGGCCCCACTCCCGATCGGTATCCTGGTCCTTGGTGGTGACGATGATGATGGGAATGTGGCGGGTAGCCGCATTGCGGTGGATCTTGCGCGTGGCCTGAAACCCATTGAGCCCCGGCATCACCACGTCCATGAGGATGACGTCCGGCTGTTGCTCATTGGCCTTTTTCACGCCCTCTTCGCCGTCCGTGGCCACCAACACATCATGACCCGCTTCGCTCAGAGCGGTACTGAAGATGTGGACTTCGGTAGGCGAGTCGTCGACGATCAATACTTTTGCCATATCGTTTTTGTTTACCTTTCTGTTGGGTCAACGAAAGTTCGGTGCCGGTGGAACATCGGTTCTGGCATCCGGTTTTCAGGCCGCCTGATCCACATGCCGACGGATGGCGTCCAGCAGCTCTTCCCGCGTGAAGGGTTTGGTCAGGTATTGGTCGGATCCGGCCAACCGCCCTTTGGCCCGATCGAAGAGGCCGTCCTTACTGGAGAGCATCACCACCGGCGTGTCGCTGAAGGCCTCGTTGCTCTTGATCAAGGCGCAAGTCTGATAGCCGTCCAGCCTGGGCATCATGATGTCCACGAAAATCAGGTCGGGATGGTGATCCGCCACCAAAGAGAGGGCTTCGAACCCGTCGGTGGCGGTGATCACTTCGCAGCCGGCCTTGCGCAGCAGGTTTTCCGCGGTTCGACGGATGGTCTTGCTGTCGTCGATGACCATGATCTTGAGGCCGGCGAAATCCCCTCGATGTTCTTCGCTCACGTCTTCACTCCGTGCTGCTGCCTGTTGCATGGTTCACTCCCGGTCATTGTCCATCGTCCCCCTTGGGTTTGACCGTGGTCAGCCCCCACAACTCCCAAAGCTGCATGCCGCCGCGATAATAGTGAAGTTTGTCCGGCGGATAGTCGGCGGCCAGCAGGCCGCGGATGGCGCGCGGTGATTGCCCGCAGGCGGGGCCGTTGCAGAACAAGACCAGCTCTTTGGCCTCGGTGAAATCCCACTTCCGTGTCTTGTATGGGTTCTCCACCAGCCCCCAACGCTCGAGCAATCCTTCCCAGAATCCCACCTCGCCACGAGGCTTGGCACCCAGTCGCTGAAGCATGGCGTCCATCTCCGGTGAGCCGGGTTTGTGGCTCAGCTCGGTGAACGGAATGTTGACGGCGCCCGGTATGGTCCCCTTGCGGTACCAGGAGGGCGTACGGGCATCGACGAGCAATCCTTTGTCGTTGCGCAGTTCGTTCTCCATGAAATCGAAAAGCTCCACCTCGCCGATCACGGCCACCCGAGGATCGGGCGTGATGGGCTGGATACAAAACGGCGGGCACTTGCGAACGGTCTTGGCAAAATAGCCGCTGAGCTCGTAATTGGGATCTTGGATGCGCTGCACCTTGACGGAGCGGCCCTCATGAATCACATAGAGGTACGGTCGATCCTTGGTCAAGGGCACGAACCCGGTGTCCCCGCCCACCTTCAGCTCACCCCCCTCTTCCGCCTGCACGGCGGCAACGAGGAACGGCAGGATCAGCAGTAGAAGCATGCTTCTGGAATGCACCACCATCTCACCTCATCGGTTGAGCTTCCGGCTGATGATCATCCTGCGCAGCCTGGAGAAGCTGGCCCCTTCCCGGTAGGCCTTGTAGACCTCCGCCTTGTCCTTTTCCATCAGGGCCTGATAGAAGGAATAGGTCCCCCGGTACTGCTTCAGCTCGGCCTCGAAATCGGCACGGCTGCCGCGCACTTCAGCCTCGTCTGAAGAAGTTGCGGCCTCGTTCTCGATCCTGGGCATCTCCACCCGTTGGGCCTCTTCCTCGACGGCACGCAGGTAGTCGTCCTCGGCCGCCCCGACGGCGGAGGCGGACAGGACCAACATCAGGGGCCATCGGACGAATGCCCGGGTGGACAGGAATCGACGCATGCACTCAAAACCGATTGGAAGGCGACGCGCCCGCACTCCCCCGTCGCGGGCGCCGATCTCTTCTGTCTTTGCCTTTGCGCCGGCAACATAGCAATCTATGCATACCCGGGCAAGGGCGCCGGAATCTTCTTGTGCTTCAACCCACAAAACACTGAATCGAAAACCATTCAAGGGAAGGTGAACATAGCATGACCCTGCACCTCGGAATTGTGATGGATCCCATAGATTCCATCACGGTGGTCAAGGACAGCAGCTTCGCCATGCTGCTCGAAGCCCAGCGGCGAGGGTGGTCCTTGCATTACATGGAGATGGACTCGCTGGTGCTGCGCGACGGCCGGCCGCTGGGCCACATGCGCCCACTCGAAGTGCAGGACGACGAACGCGACTGGTTTCGTTTGGGATCGACCCAGACCCAACCGCTGGAGACTCTGGACGTGATCCTGATGCGCAAGGATCCGCCCTTCGACATGGAATACATCTATGCCACCTACGTCCTGGAGCAGGCGGTCGCGCGCGGAACACGGGTGGTCAACCACCCCAAGGCGCTGCGCGACGCCAATGAAAAGCTCTATACCGCATGGTTCCCCCAATGCACCCCTCCGACACTGGTCAGCCGCAGGCACGAGGATCTGCGCGCTTTCCTCGACGAACAGGAGGACCTCATCCTCAAGCCCCTCGGCGGCATGGGGGGCGCCTCCATATTCCGGCTTCGCCGGGGAGACCCCAATGTCGGTGTGATTCTGGAGACCATGACCGGCCACCAGACCCGCTACGTCATGGCGCAGCGGTTCATTCCCGAGATCGCAGCCGGCGACAAACGGATCCTGGTCATCGACGGCGAGCCGGTGCCCTGGGCCCTGGCGCGCATCCCCCGCCCCGGAGAGACCCGCGGCAACCTGGCCGCCGGGGGAACCGCCCGAGGGGTGGCACTGTCGGACAGGGACCGCTGGATCGTGGCGCAGGTGGCACCGCGATTGCGGGAGGCGGGTATACTCTTTGCCGGACTGGACGTCATCGGCGACTGGCTCACCGAAATCAACGTCACCAGCCCCACCTGCATCCGCGAGCTCGACCGCCTCTATGACATCAACATCAGCGCCATGCTGATGGACTGCATCGAACGGATCTGCACCCCATGACCTTCCACACGCTGTTACGGTCTCTTCCATCGGCCGTCCTGGCGGCCCTCCTGGCCGCCGGCTGCAACCGGGCCGAACCGGTGCACAACAGCCGCTTTCTTGCTTTCGGGACCCTCAACGACGTGAGCATCGTAGGGGTCCCGCGTGAACGGGCGCAAACCGCCGTGGCCGCGCTGGAAGCCGATTTCCAGGCCATGCACCAGGCCTGGCACGCCTGGGAGCCCGGCCCCCTGGGCCGCACCAACCGCCTGCTGGCCGAAGGGGTGCGCTTTGCCGCGCCGCCCTCGGTGCTCACCCTGGTCGAGCGGTCGAAGGCCCTGGCGGAACGGTCCGAATACCTGTTCGATCCCGCCATCGGCCGGCTCATCGACCTGTGGGGCTTCCACCGGGATCCCCTGGATTGCGGCCCCCCGCCGCCTCCCGAGGCCATCCAGAAGCTGGTGACGGCTCACCCCAGCATGGCCGACATCGAGGTGGACGGCATCTTCCTGCGTTCACGCAATCCCATGGTGCAGCTCGATTTCGGCGCCATCGGCAAAGGATACGGCATCGACCTGGCGGTGAACCATCTGCGGGAGCTGGGCATCGAAAACGCCATCGTCAACAGCGGCGGCGACTTGCGTGCCATCGGCAGCCGCGGCGGCCACCCCTGGCGCATCGCCATCCGCAGCCCCAGCGGTTCCGGCACCCTGGGCTTCATCAACATCGCCGGAGACGAAAGCGTTTTCACTTCGGGTGATTACGAAAGATTCTGCCTCCACGAAGGGCGGCGTTATCACCACATCATCGACCCACGCACCGGCCATCCCGCCCGCGGCACCCGCTCGGTCACCGTCATCCACGACAACGCCACCGAAGCCGACGCCGCCGCCACGGCCCTCTTCGTGGCCGGACCCGACGATTGGCATCGCATCGCCCGCCGCATGGGCATCCGCTACGTGCTCCTGGTGGACGAGAACGACGTGATCCACATGAACCCCGCCATGGCCGAGCGAATCCACCTGCTCGATCCGCGCAAATACCGGGTGAAGCTCAGCCCTCCATTGTTCGAACGACCGCCGCGACCATGACCGCTTTGCGCCGCAGCACGGACGACAACACCCGGTTGATCACCATGCTGGTAGTCGCCGCCCTGCTCCACGTCCTGGTTTTGCTGGGCATCGGATTCGAACCACCCCGCCCGCCCGCACCTCGGGCGGAGCACAGCCTCGACGTGATCCTGGTGCCACCCAAGCCGACACCGGAACGGGAAGTGGAAGACGCGGACTTTCTTTCCAACGCCTCTCAGGAAGGGGGAACCGACGTCCCCGGCCGGGAACGTCCACCGGCCCTGCCCAGCCGGCCCGCCCTGGAGCGGAGCGAGCAACCCAAAGCGTCCCTCGAGCCGGCGGGCGCGCCGGCCACCGAATCTCGCCCGGCGCCTCGCATCATCACCCACCAGGCGCGCCGCAAACCCCAGCCGAAGCCCAAACCCAAGCCGGTTCCGGCCAAACCCAAGCCCGACATGGCGCAACTGCTGGCCAGTACCCGGCAAGAGATCGCCCGCCTCACCGCGGAACTGGACAGGGACAGCCGGTACGCCGCCCAGAAGCCGCGGCGCAAGGCGATCAACGCCAGCACCAAGGAGTACCGCTACGCCGCCTACTTGGAAGCTTGGCGCAAAAAAGTGGAACGGGTCGGCAACCTCAACTACCCGGACGCCGCCAAGCGCAAGAAACTGTACGGCGATCTGCTGCTGCACGTGGCGGTCCGCGCCGACGGCACCGTGGCGGAAATCCGCGTACTGCGCTCATCCGGCCACAAGATCCTGGACGACGCCGCGGTACGCATCGTCCGCTTGGCGGCGCCCTTCGCCCCTTTCCCCGAGGAGATCCGCAAGGAGGTGGACATCCTCGACATCACCCGCACCTGGCAGTTCCTCAGCAACAACCGACTGTTCTCCAAATAGCCATGGCCACACCCTCCGACGACAGCCTACGACAGCTCGACCGCCGACTGCTCGCCTTCGCCCGTGAAAGGGACTGGGAGCAGTTCCACTCGCCGAAAAACCTGGCCATGGCCCTGGCCGGTGAAGCGGGGGAGCTGCTGGAGCATTTCCAGTGGCTCACCGAAGAACAGAGCGAGCATCTGCCTGAGGACAAGAAAGAGGCGGTGGCCCTGGAGCTGGCCGACATCCTCATCTACCTCATCCGCCTCGGACAGCGTCTGGAGATCGATCTCATCGACGCCGCCTGGCGCAAGATCGAAATCAACGAAAAGCGCTATCCGGCCGACCGGGTGCGGGGGGATGCCCGCCGCGCCGACGAATACCCTTAGAACGGCAGACCCTCCGCTGCCCCTCTTCAGGTGCCCACTGACAGCCCCCAGCGCCGCAGCAACCACGCCCGGATGTCGGCCACCTCTTCGGCGCAGACCGAGTGGGCCATGTCGTATTCGTGCCACGCCACCTCGTGGCCTTGCGCCAGGAGACGATCGCGGGCGGCCCGGCCCACCGCCAGCGGAATCACTTCGTCGAACCGCCCGTGGGCCTGGAACACCCGCCGCTGGAGGCCGGCTTCATCGGGCACCACCGCCTCCGGGAGATAGGTGGAAAGCGCCATGACGCCGGCCAGCGGCACATCATGGTGGAGCGCCGCCGCCAGGACCACCAGCCCGCCTTGGGAGAATCCCGCCAGCACCACCCGCTCCGGCGCCACGCCGCGTTCGAGTTCCCGCTCGAGCAGGGTGTGGACATACCCCGCCGAACGTCGGATCCCTTCCAGATCCACCGGCGCGCCGGGCTCGAGACTATAGATGTCGTACCAGGCGGGCATCACGAGCCCCCCATTCAGGGTCACGGGACGCCGCGGCGCATGTGGGAAGACGAAACGGACGGAGAGCGCCCGCGGCAGGCGCAGCGATTCGACCACGGGCACGAAATCGCTGCCATCGGCTCCCAGGCCGTGGAGCCAGATGACGGCGGCGTCGGCCGGGGCGTCCGGCTCCAGAACGATGGGCTGGCGGTGGTCCATGACACTGCAGGCGAAAGAGGCAAAGGCGCTATACTAGCCACTCACCGCACCAGCGACCAGATTCATGCCGCGCTTCGCCTTCCTGCTTTGTCTCCTCCTGCTGGCCGGCTGCGGCCAGAAGGGTCCCTTGTACCTGCCGCCGCCCGAACCACCGGCCCAGCCGCAGGAGTGACCATGGACCACTTCCAGTATCGAGACGGCCGCCTCCATGCCGAACGGGTTCCTCTCGAAGAGATCGCCCATCGTTGGGGCACACCCGTCTACGTCTATTCCCGCGCCACCCTAGAGCGCCACTGGCGCGCCTTCGACGAAGCCTTCGGCGACCGGCCGCACCTGGTCTGCTACGCGGTGAAGGCCAACTCCAACCTGGCCGTCCTCGACCTCCTCGCCCGGCTCGGATCCGGCTTCGACATCGTCTCGGTGGGCGAGCTGGAGCGGGTGGTCAAGGCCGGCGGGCGGCCTGAGAAGGTGGTCTTCTCCGGCGTGGGCAAACGGGTGGACGAGATGGAGCGGGCGTTGGAGCTGGGCATTCGCTGCTTCAACGTAGAGTCCGAGGCCGAGCTGGAACGCCTTTCCGAGGTGGCCTCCGCCCACGGCGTCGAGGCACCCGTGGCCCTGCGCGTCAACCCCGACGTGGACGCCCGCACCCACCCCTACATCTCCACCGGCCTCAAAGAGAACAAATTCGGCGTGCCCATGGCGGACGCGGTGCGCCTCTATCGTAGGGCCATCGAACTGCCCGGCCTGCGCATCTCCGGCGTGGACTGCCACATCGGCTCCCAACTGGTGGAGCTGTCCCCCTTCCTCGACGCCCTGGATCGGGTGCTGGCGCTGGTGGACCGCCTCGAGGAAGAGGGCATCGCCATCGACCACCTCGACCTGGGGGGCGGCCTGGGCGTGCGTTACCGCGACGAGAATCCACCCACGCCGGCGGAATACGCCGAGGCCCTCTCCAGGCGGCTGCAGGGGCGGAGCTTCGAGATCTTCGTGGAGCCGGGGCGTGCCATCGCCGCCAACGCCGGCGTACTGCTGACCCGTGTGGAATACCTCAAGCCCACCGAAGCGAAGGACTTCGCCATCGTCGACGCCGCCATGAACGACCTGCTGCGTCCCGCCCTCTACGGCAGCTGGCAAGAGATCGTGCCCGTGGTGCGCGACGGCCCAGGTCGTGAAGGGGTCTACGACCTGGTGGGGCCGGTGTGCGAGACCGGCGACTTCCTGGGCAAGGAACGCCGCTTGCGCCTGGACCCTGGGACACTGCTGGCGGTCCGTTCCGCCGGCGCCTATGGTTTTACCATGGCGTCCAACTACAACAGCCGCCCGCGCCCGGCGGAAGTCCTCGTGGACGGCGACCGGGCCCACCTGGTGCGCGAGCGTGAATCCCTGGAGGACCTATGGCGGGGAGAACATTTGATTCCATGAATCCGCTTCAACGGCGTCCCGAACCGCGTGAGTTGATGGACGACCCCGACCAGGCCCGCGCCTATGCGGAAGCCGACTTCTCCGACGCCAACCGGCTCTTTCTAGAGCTGTTCGACACACTCCACCCCCAACCCTTTCAAGGCGAAGCCTTGGACCTGGGCAGCGGGCCGGCCGCCATTCCCATTCTATTCGCGCGGCGCCATGTCGGGTGCCGGGTGGACGCGGTGGAAGGGGCGCCGGCCATGCTGGACCTGGCACGGGAAGCGGTGGCATCGGCCGGCCTCGGGGCTCGCTTGCGTCTGTTGCATCACTGCCTGCCCTGCAGCGAACTGCCCGAGGCGCGTTATCAGGCGGTCCTCTCCAACAGCCTGCTCCATCACCTCGCCGACCCTCTGGACCTGTGGCGCACCGTCCGCCGGTGCGCCGCGCCCGGGGCCGTGGTGCTGGTGATGGACCTGATGCGGCCCGCCACCATGAAGGAGGTCGAGACGCTGGTCGAACGCCACGCCGCGGACGCGCCCAAAGTTCTGCGTCGCGACTTTCGCGCCTCTCTGCTCGCCGCCTACACCCCACGCGAGGTGCGTGCGCAGCTCGAGCGGATCGGGCTGACCGGACTGGAAGTGACGGCAGTGAGCGACCGTCATCTGGCGGTGCGGGGGCGACTGGCATGAAACTCCGCTTCGCCAAGATGGAAGGGCTGGGCAACGACTTCGTGGTATTCGACGCCGTTCGTCAACAGGTGCAGCTCTCCTCGGAACAGATCCGGCGCCTGGCCGACCGCCATTTCGGCATCGGCTGCGATCAGGTGCTGTTGGTGGAGCCGCCCCGGTTGCCGGGAACCGATTTCCACTACCGCATCTTCAACGCCGATGGAGAAGAAGTGGCGCAGTGCGGAAACGGTGCTCGTTGTTTCGCCCGTTTCGTGCACGACGAAGGGCTCACCGACAAGACGGTGATCGACGTGGGCACCGCCGCCGGCCCCATCCGCCTCCACCTGGAAGCGGACGGCCAGGTGCGGGTGAACATGGGCCCACCGGTGCTCGAACCCGACCGGATTCCCTTCCGGGCCGAAGGCTTCCAGCCCCTCTACCCGCTGGAGGTCGGTGGAAAACGATTCGAGATCGGCGCGGTCTCCATGGGCAACCCCCATGCCGTACTTCAGGTCGATTCGGTGGAAACGGCGCCGGTGCGCGACCTGGGGCCGCGCATCGAACGCCATCCCCGCTTCCCTGAAGGGGCGAATGTCGGTTTCATGGCGGTGCGCGGGCGCGACCGCATCGACCTGCGCGTGTGGGAACGGGGCGCGGGCGAAACCCTGGCTTGCGGCACCGGAGCGTGCGCCGCCGTGGTGAGCGGTCGGCTGCGTGACCTGCTGGATGAACGGGTCCGGGTCCGACTGCCGGGCGGGGATCTTGTGATAAGCTGGAAGGGCGGTTCGGAACCGGTTTGGATGACGGGGCCCGCCAACAGGGTATTCGAAGGCGAGATCGTGCCATGAAAGAGATCGACACCGCATACGAAGCGGAAATCGCCCACTATCTGCTCGACCACCCCGACTTTTTCCTGCGCCACGAAGACGTGCTCGAGGACATCGAGGTACCCCACCGCACGGGAGAGGCGGTCTCTTTGCTGGAACACAAGATCCGCATGTTGCAGGACAAAGCGAGCCGCTACCAGAAACAGCTGCAGGAGCTCATCGCCGTCGCACGTGAAAACGAGCAACTCAACCAGCGGTTGCATCAGCTCACCTTGCGCCTCATCGAAACCGAGAGCGTGGACGAAGTGCTGGCCACGCTTCAGGACGAGCTGCGCGCCCGCTTCAATGCCGATGCGGTGGAGCTCAAGCTCTTCTCCAGCGAAGACCTGGAAGAGGCCCGCGTGAGCGAAGCGGGCATGGTCATATTCCGGAAGTTCATGCGCACCGACAAACCCACCTGCGGCCCCCTCAGCGGAGAAAAACTCAGAGTGCTGTTCGGCGACCAGGCCGGAGAAGAAGGATCGGCCGCTCTCATCCCCATCCGCACCCGGGAGCTTTCCGGCGTTCTGGCCATCGGCAGCCGCGACCGCCATCGGTTCCACGCCGGCAAGGGCGTGGACTTCCTCGTTCGGCTGGGCGAGCTGGTGAGTCTTACGCTGGAGGCCGTCAACCGCAAGCCTGACCGGTGAGCCGGCCGGCCTCCGACCCCGCACTCGAGGCGTTCCTCGACCATCTCGCCCACGAGCGGCGCCTCTCGCCGCGCACCGTGGACGCCTATCGTCGGGACCTCGTCCACTTCCGCCGTTGGCTCGAGGAGGCCTCTACCCTGCAATGGCGGCTCGTCCACGAAAACGACCTGCGCCGCTACCTGGCCGCAACCCACCGCCGGGGCGCGAGCGCCGCCACCCTGCAACGACGCCTGTCGGCCCTGCGCGCCTTCTATCGTTGGGCGACGCGTGCCGGCGAAACGGCGAACGACCCCACACGGGGACTCCAAGCCCTGCGCAAGAAGCGCGGACTGCCCTCCACCTTGGACGTGGACGGCGCCCAGCATCTGCTGGACGCACCGGCGCCGACCCCCATCGCCCGCCGTGACCTGGCCATGATGGAACTCATCTACTCCAGCGGCCTGCGTCTGGCCGAGCTGGTGGGATTGGACCTGAAAGACCTCGATCTGCAGGAAGGGCTGGTGACGGTGACCGGAAAAGGAAACAAGCGGCGCATCCTGCCGGTGGGCACCAAGGCGCAGGATGCGTTGCATCGCTGGCTGGAGGTGCGTAACCACTGGGCGCCGCCGCGAGAACAGGCCCTGTTCGTGAGCCGGCGCGGACGGCGAGTCAGCCCGCGCACCGTCCAGGAACGCCTGGCCCGCCACGGCCTGGCTCGCGGCACCCCGGGCCGGCTCCACCCCCACCGGCTGCGTCACGCCTTCGCCAGCCATCTGCTGGAATCCTCCGGCGACCTGCGCGCCGTGCAGGAGCTGCTGGGCCACGCCGACATCGGCACCACCCAGATCTACACCCACCTCGACTTCCAGCACCTGGCCCGGGTCTACGACCAGGCCCACCCGCGGGCGAAAAGGAAAAAGGGATCGACGTGAGGATCCCATCTCCTGTCCAACGCCCCGACGGTAGCCGGGGGTTGCTGGCGGGATCTCGGCGGCAGGAATGCCGCCGCGAAGCCCCCATGGACGGGTTCACGGCGGTCCCACCACCGACCCCACCCTGCCTGCCATTCCCGTAGTGAGAACCCTCGATTTCCACGTCCACCTGCTCAACCCCGAGGTCCGCTTCGACCGGCCCTTCGACCGCCTGGCGGTGCGCTTCTTCGCCCGAAGACTGGGCATGGCGCCCGGCAGGCTCTACCGCGACCCCTTCAACGCCTACGTGGAAGCCCTGGTCACCGCCCTGCGCACCTCGAAGAAAGTAGAGAGGGCCTGTCTCTTTCCGGTGGACGCCCGCGTGGACGAGCGGGGCAGGGAGCTCCACCGCGACCGGACCGTCTGCGCCTCCACCGAGGCAGTGCTGGAGGTGAGCCGGCGCCATCCCGACCTCTTCGTTCCCTTCCTCTCGGTGAATCCGCTGCGGCCCGACGCCCTGGAACGGCTGGAGCGCCACTTCGAGGCGGGCTGCCGCGGCGCCAAGTTCCTGCAGAACTACTGGCTGGTGGATACCGGCGATCCCCGTTTCGTCCCCTATTACGAAAAGCTGGCGGCCCTGGGGTTGCCGCTGGTGATCCACCTGGGCGACGAGTTCGCCATCCGCTCCGACGCCCGTTACGAAGGCAACGACATGCTGCGCCTGCCCCTCGAGTGCGGCGTCACCGTGGTGGCCGCCCACATGAGCGTGGGACGGCTGCGCCACCCCATGGCGCCCTGGCGCAACCTCTCGCGCAACCCCGGCCACCTGGACCCGGAATACTTCGAGCTGCTGGAGCGGCTGGAAGAGAGGCCCAACCTCTACGCCGATCTCGCCTCCATGCTGGTCCCCCTGCGGGCCAGGGCCCTGCCCCACCTCGCCGGCCAGGGGCAGGTGCACCACAAGCTGCTCTTCGCCACCGACTACCCCGTGCCCTTCACCGTGGGCCTCAACACCCACGGCCTGCCCCGCGAACCCGTGCGGCGCATCGCCGCCATCGAAAACCCCTTCGACCGCTACGCGGCGGTGCTGCTGGAGTTCTTCCCCCCGGACAGCCCCCTCTGGAGAAACCACCGCAAGCTGCTCCCGCACCTTCAATCCAGGTAGCCGCGGCGCCCCGCCGCGAACCCCCGCCCCTTCCCTTTCTGACATTCCTCAGCTTATGGAAGGAATTTGTCTGATCTGGATCAAAAACCGCACGAACCTCTACATCTTGTGGCTGCTAGAATTTTCCAGCACAACATACAGAACAAGCCACCGGGAGACACCATGCAGCCATCCATTCAGATCGCCACCCTGCCCACCCAACTGCGCAAACGCGACGGCCGCTTGGTTCCCTTCGACAGCCGCAAGATCCACTCCGCCATCGCCCGCGCGGGACGGGCCACCGGCGAGTTCGGCGAGGACGAGGCCGCGCGGCTCACCGCCCAAGTG
>CAYOJM010000055.1:0-29417 GCA_964404295.1 uncultured Sedimenticola sp.
GCCGGTACCGGATCGCCTGAGCTACAGGATCTTGAATCTCCACCAATATGCAACCATAATGGTTGCATATTGGAAGGAGGTGCCTGCCATGGCTTCCATCACGATCAAGAACATCCCCGACGACCTGTACCAACGGCTCAAGGCCGCGGCCCAGGCCCATCACCGATCCATCAACAGCGAGCTGATCCACTGCCTGGAAGTGGTCCTGAAACCGCGCCCCGTTTCTCCCGATGAACGGCTGGAACGGCTGCGCCGGATACGTCCGGACATCCCGCCGTCTGCCGTATCGCCAGAGGAGATCCAGCAGGCCATCGACCAAGGTCGGCCGTGATCGTCGCCGATACCAATCTCATCGCCTATCTGGCGATGCCGTCCCCCTATACGGAAGCCGCGGAGCGGCTACTGGTCCGCGAGCCGGAGTGGGTGGCGCCCGTCCTCTGGCGCAGCGAGTTCCGCAACGTGCTCGCACTCTATCTGCGCAAGGGACTGATCCGTTTCGAGCAGGCGCTGGCGATCCAGGCCGAGATGGAATCACTGTTCCAGGGCAAGGAGTACGAGGTGACCTCTCTGGATGTTCTTTCGCTGGTCAACCAAAGCGAGTGCTCGGCCTACGATTGCGAATTCGTGGCCCTTGCCAAGGGGCTGGGCGTCAAGCTGGTGACCATGGATCGCAAACTGGCCGCCTGTTTCCCCGAAACCGCGACGCTTCTGACCGACCTCAAGCCGTAGCCTCGGCATCCACGAGAAAGGCGGCGCCATCGGCGGGCGCATGCTGATCCCGCTGTTGCCGCACCACCAGCGCATCGGCCGCAAGGCCTTCTTGCGCGTGATCGACAACCTGATGCGCTCCGGCAACGTCTTCTTCGTCGAGAAAAACGGCAAGACCCTTCTCATGGCGGAAAACATCCGCGAAAACGACCGGGCGCTCGCGCGCTTCAAGCGCAGCGAACGGCTGCGTACCGGGCAGAAACGCCTGCGTCGCGGGCAGGAGATTCACGTTGCCGTGTTGGTTGATTCGGTGCGCCTGCGCAAACGGTTCGACCTGGAATCGGCCGTTCGGCGCAAGCTGCCTCGGCTTGCTCGGATTATTCGGAGGGAGATCCCGTCTCCCAAGGGCTGATGATCTCGAGGTCGGGATGCGGAAAGTCATCCCCGTTACGGGTCACCAGTGTCAACCCGTGTGTCAAGGCAGTGGCAGCGAGCAAGCTGTCGATGGCTGGGAGGGGGCGCCCCGCGGCAGCGAGCAATCGACCCCAGCGATCGGCCACTTTCTCATCTATGGGCAGTATTCTCCCTGCGAAAAATGCCGGCAACTTGGTTTCGAGCCAGTCCAGTAGCTTAAGTTTGCGCTTGCTTTTGCCGAGCGCCTCGATGCCTTTCCGGATCTCTCCGAGGGTCAGCACGCTGACGTACAGGGTGGTCGCCGGTCGTTCCTCGAACCATGCCACTACACCCGGGTTCGGTTCCTTGCGGCGCAATTCGGACAGGACGTTGGTATCGATCAGGTAGCTCAAAGCTCGACCTCGCGCGTGAGGCTTTTGTCCCGTTCGAGATTAACCTCCTCGACACCGTAGAGAGGGGAACGACGCATGAAGGCCACCAGCGATTCACCCGTGCCGGTCAGCCGCTCGTAGTGTTCGCGCGACAAAACGACCGCTACCGGCTTGCCGTGCAGCGTGATCTCCTGGGGGCCTTCGCGCTCGGCATCCTTGATGACTTCGGAGAGCTTGGCCTTGGCCTCCTGCATTTGCCAATGACGCATGACGCACCTCTATTCTGACTAGACCGGTTAGAGTGTAATAAAACAACACTGGTCAGTCAGCACTCCTTCCTGAGCTTCTGCTGTGATGGCTTCGGTGACGCCTCCGCTACTCTTGGGGCTGGGCTGGATCCTGTGTTTCGATGGTGGAGGTGGGCTGGTATTTCGCGTCGCGTTGTGGATGTCATGGGACTGATCGAGTCGACGAGACGCAGGGTCTTGCATTCCAGGATATCCTCCATCCGGAAAGTGTCCCACCTCCTTCTAATTTCGACGGACCGGTGGCAAGAGGGGAGGCTCATCTCATGAGCCTCTGCCTTTGGCATATTGGCTTTCCGTGGAGGGGAGGAAGAAGAGGCGCCGGAATCGGTCCAATTCGAGAGAGGAAAAGTGAAATGAATCGAAGCACGCGTAAGTTTCTCCCGCCGGCCGACGGATGTGCTTTGTGCGGTCGGACGCTGGAAGAGGTGGGCGGCGGCAAGCGCATCGCTTATGGGCGGACCATGGGCGTGGGGTTGTCTCATCGTCCGTTGGGAGGCGGCAATCCGGATTTTCCAGAACGGTCGATACCGTTGGGAGACGGTTCCGGGCGGTATCTGGTGGTCAAAGGGCCGCGGGGGACATGGACGGACGAAAAGATGGAGGCGGTGCGTCGCACCTTTCTCGAGGGTCGGTGTCCTTGGGTCTGTTCGGTGTGCGCGGGCCGGACTTGCAGCAAATGCGGCGCGCCGATCAACTATCCGGTGGGAGCGGACATACTGCACGACAGTGGTTGTTCCACGCATGCGCCGGCGTTGGGCTTTCATCCCGGGTGCAGCAACAAGGCGTGTTCGGAATACCGTGAATGGATCTTGTGAACGGTGCTCGCCGGAAGGTATTCCCCCTTCCGGAGGTCCGGTGAGCCGGGGGTGTGGCGAATGATCGTCATCCATCAAGGCAACAGGTTGGAGTCGTTGGCGGAGGATCTGGTAGAGCGGCTGCGCCGGTGGCCGGCCGGACCGCTGGCGCCGCGTTGGGTGGTGGTGCCCAATCCCGGCATGGGGCGTTGGCTGGTGCAGCACATGGCGTTGCGGACCGGTGTCGCCGCCAATCTGGACCTGCCGTTGCCGGCGTCGTTCTTCTGGCGGGTGCTGCGGGCGTGGTTGCCGGACGAAGTGGTTTCCCCTTTCGATCGGGATGTGCTCCACTGGCGCATCATGGACGTGCTGATGCACGCGCATGAGCGACCGGTTTTCGCGCCGCTGCGCCGTTATGTCGAAGGGGGCAAGCCGGCCCCCAGGCTGTTCCAGCTCGCGGGCCGTATCGCCGATTTGTTCGATCAATATCTGGTTTTTCGTCCCGAGCTGGTTCTGGCGTGGGAAAGGGGAGCGGAGCCCCACGATTGGCAGGCGCAGTTATGGCATGAGCTGGCACGAGAAGCGCCCGGTCACCGTGCGCGTTTGCTCGAACGGCTCCTGTCCGCCATGGACGCCCCTCCCAAGGAGGCGGGGGCCTTGCCGGAGACCATTTTTTTCTTCGGCCTCAACGCCCTGCCTCCCATCTACTTGGAGATCCTGCGCGGATTGGGGCGCCACCGGGCGTTGCACCTGTACCATTTGAATCCGTGCCGCGAGTACTGGGCCGATCTGCGCGCTCCACGCGAGCATCATCGCCGAGAGGCGCCTCAGGCGGCCTTTCTCGATGTAGGCAATCCTCTGCTTGCCTCCATGGGACATGTGGGACAGGTGTTTCTCGACCAACTCCTCGGTTTGGAAGCGGACGTTCGCGACCGTTTCCAGGAACCCGAGGGGATGGGGGTGTTGCACCGGATCCAAAAGGACCTTCTGGATCTCGTGGATGGTCGCGACGCGCCGGAGCCTCTGCCGGAAGAAGCCTGGCCCTCCTTGCAGTTTCACGGCGTCCACAGCCGGATGCGGGAAGTCCAGGTGCTGCACGACAACCTGTTGCGCTGCTTCGAAGCCTTCGACGGCCTGGCGCCCCATGAAATTCTGGTGATGGCGCCGGACATGACGCAATACGCGCCCTTCGTGGAAGCGGTCTTCGGGACTGCCGAAGGGGCGCGGTTTATCCCCTTTTCCATGGACGGGAGGAGAAGCGGCGTCGTGCCCATGGCCGAGGCGGTGCGTTGGCTGCTGCGGCTGCCCGACTGTAGATTTCCGGCCAGCGAGGTCCTGGCTTTCCTCGAGGTGGATGCGGTCCAGCGCCGTTTCGGCTTGGACGGCGAGGCGCTGGAACGCATCCGTGCGTGGGTGCGGGAAAGCGGCATCCGGTGGAGCCTGGACGGCGACCAACGCCGGGCGTTGTCGCTTCCGGACATGGATGGACTGCACAGTTGGCGATTCGGCCTTCGGCGCCTGTTCGTCGGTTTCGCCGCGCCGGTGGAGGATGACGACACGCTCTATCCGGGGGAGGTCGCGCCTTACGTCGATGTGGAAGGCGGTGAGCTGCTCTGGGTCGGGGGCTTGCAGAGCCTGGTGGAGGCGCTGGATCTATGGCGCCGTCGCCTGGACGAACCACAGACGCCGGACCGTTGGCAGGCGCTGTTGGCCGAGCTGATGGACACTTTTTTTCAGCCCGGCGAGGCGGACCAGACACTGCTTCTCGATTTCGTTCGGACCCGGCTCGACGCCCTCGCCGCCAATGCGGAAGCCGCCGGTTTCCGGGGCGCGGTGCCCGTGGACGTGGTGCGCCAATGGGTGGAGACGGATCTCGATACCGTCGGCGGCGCCCATGGTCCCGCCGAAGGTGGCGTCATGTTCAGCAACCTGGTGCCCATGCGGGCGCTGCCCTATCGGGTCATCGCCTTGCTCGGCATGAACGACCGGGAGTTTCCTCGGCGGCAGCCGCGGCCGGCCTTCGACCGCATGGGGCAGACTCCGCGCCGCACCGATCGCGACCGGCGCCGGGACGACCGCTACCTCTTTCTCGAAACACTGGTTTCGGCCCGTGACTGCTTGATCGTCAGTTGGCTCAGCCGTGATGCGCGCACCGACGAGCCGCGGCTGCCGGCCGAGACGGTGACCGAGTTGATGGATTATCTGGACGGTCGCTTCAATTTCGGTGAAGAAAAGGCGGCGCCTTCGAAGGTCCTTTTCGTCCAACATCGTTTGCAACCTTTCGATTCCGCCTACTACGACGGACGGGACGTCCGTCTGTTCAGCCACGATCCGAACTGGTGCGTGGAGAGGGGGAAGGGCTCGACGGCCTCCTTCCTCGACGGATTCGAGCCGAACGAAACGCCGCCCGAGCGTGCCACCGTCGAGGAGCTGATCGCCTTTTTTCGTAACCCGGCGCAGGCCTTTCTGGAACAGGTGTTGAAAATGCGCCTGCCCCGAGAAGCCGCCCTGGTGGAGGACACCGAGCCGCTGGATTACGACGACCGGCTCATGAGGTGGCAACTGGCCCAGAGCGCCCTCGACGCGCTGGTGGAGGGCGCCGACCCCGAGGAGACGGAACGGCTGCTGCGGGCCCAGGGGCGGCTGCTTCCCGGCACGCCGGGGCGGCTGGCGTGGAAAGCGGCGCTCGTCGAGGCGCGCGCCGTATACCGTCGGCTTCGGCCCATGATCGAGTCGGCCCGGCCGCAGGACCCGCTGCCGGTGGAACTGAGGCTGAACGGGTTTCATCTCGCCGGTGAAGTGGAAGGCTTCACCGGACAGGGGGTGTTGGACTGGCGACCGGGACAGTTGCGCGCCGGAGACGTGTTGAGCCTGTGGATCCGCCATCTGGCCGTGGCCGCCGCCGGGGAAGCGGTGGTCGCCAGCCATTTCGTCACATCACGCCAGACGTTGCTGCTCGATGCCGTGGGCCAGACGAGTGCGCGCGAACGGTTGGAAGATCTCGCCGCCCTGTATCGGGAAGGGCTCTCCCGGCCGCTGTTGCTGCCGCCCCGGACCGCCTGGGCCCGAGCCAGGGAAGAGGGCAGGTGGCTCACTCAATGGGAAGGGCATTACCGCCGGCCGGGAGAGCGGGACGATCCCGCGCATGCCCTGCTGTTTCGTGACGGGGAGGCGCTGGACGAGGCGTTCGAGGCTCGGGCGCTGCGGCTGTTCGAACCGCTTCTCGAAAGCTGCCACCTGGAGGAGACGGCGGCATGAAATCCTTTGCGCCGTTTTCCATCCCGCTCGACGGGATCACCCTCATTGAGGCCGGAGCCGGTACCGGAAAGACCTGGAACATCACCCGGCTCTATCTTCGCCACCTGCTCGAAGACGATCTGGAGGTGGGGCGCATCCTGGTGGTCACCTTCACTCAGGCCGCCACCGAGGAGTTGCGCGATCGCATTCGTGGCCGCCTTCGATTGGCGCTGGAGGTGCTGGAAGGAAAAGAGGAGGCCCGCAACGAGGACCCCGAGATGACCGCCTGGCTTGTGGATCGCGCCGCCGAGCATGAAGCAGATCGGCGCCGGTTGCGTGCCGCCCTGGCCGGATTCGACGAGGCGGCGGTCTATACCATTCACGGTTTCTGCCAGCGGGTGCTGAGCGAGCACGCCTTCGAGGCCGGCGCTCCGTTCGATGTCCGATTCATCACCGACGAAGCGCCTTTGCGGCGGCAGGTGATGGAAGATTTCTGGCGCCATTGGTTCGCCGTTTCCCGGTTGCCGCGGCTGGCGACCGTCCACCTGCTCGAACGTTTTCCTTCTCCCGAAGCGTTGCTGAGGCGTGTCGGCGCGCGCTTGAGCGATGCGCCTACGATCTTGCCTCCTATGCCGGACTGGGACCGGCTGCGTGCCGGTTTGGAGACGGCGCAAGCTCGGCTGGAGCGGGCGCACAGCGCCTTCCGCCGCGCCTGGAATGACGAACAGGAGGAGGTGATCCGCTTTTTGAGGGATCCCAAAAGAGGGGGCCTCCATGCCAAAGTCTATACGCCGCGCGCGGTGGACAAGATGATCGGACAGGCGCGGATGCTGGCCGAGAGCGACGATCCCATGTTGTCGCCGGACGAGTCGTTGGAAAGACTTCGTCTCGACCGTTTGAAATTGCGCAAAGGGTACCAACCGCCGCAGCTGGTGTTCTTCGAGCGCTGCCGCGACTATTTCCAAGCGTTGGAAACGTTCGATCCCCTGCTGCGCGACCTGGAAGCGGCCTGTCTGCACCGGGCCCGCGCCTGGTTGGCGGAGGGCCTGGCCCGGTACAAGGGGCAGGAGAGTGCCATCCATTTCGACGATCTGCTCATCTTGTTGGACCGGGCCCTGGACGGGGCAGGGGGCGCCGAACTGACCCGGATCCTGCGCCGTCGCTATCCCCGCGCCCTCATCGACGAGTTCCAAGACACCGACAGGGTCCAGTACCGCATTTTCAAGACCCTTTACGGCATGCGCGCGCCGGGAACCGGACTCTGCTTGATCGGCGATCCCAAACAGGCCATATACGGCTTTCGTGGCGGTGATCTACACACCTATTTGGAGGCAGCCGGTGATGCGGAGCAGGTCTATTCCTTGGAGACCAACTGGCGTGCTTCATCGGGTCTGGTGAGGGCCGTCAATGCGCTGTTCGAAGAGCATTCCCAGCCCTTCCGCCTGCCCGGGATCCATTACCGGCCCCTGCGTCCGTCTCCTAAGGCCGACGAGGACCCTTTGATGATCGACGGACGGGCGCCGGTACCCATGCAGTTCTGGCGCCTACGCCTTGGGGAGCGCACGGAAGGCGGTCGGCGCGGCTCGGCGGCCCTGACGATGGAACAGGCCAAAGCCCAGGCCGCGGAGGTCGTGGCCCGCCATGTACGCTGGCTGCTGGAGCCGGGGCGCGCGCGGCTTGGCGAGGCGCCCTTGGCGCCGTCGCAAGTGGCGGTGCTGGTGCGCACCCATGCCGACGCACGGCTGATCCAGGAGGCGTTGCGGCGCGTCGGGGTGGCCAGCGCCACCCGGGCGCAGGAGAGCGTCTTTTCCACGGAGGAGGCGCGGTGGCTGCGCCATCTGTTGGAAGCGGTGGTGCTGTGCGAGGAGGGGGAGCGGTTGCGCCATGTGCTGGCGGAACCGCTGCTGGGATACGACGCCGGCGCCATCCAGGCGCTGCTCGAAGACGAACGGGCGTGGGAGGCGCTGCAGCAGCGGTTTTTCGAATATCGTGACCGATGGCGGGAGCAGGGCTTCATCCAGGGATTCCAGTTCTTTTTCCGGCGCGAAGGGGTGGCGGCACGGCTGCTGGCCCGGCCCGGCGGCGAGCGAAGTCTGACCAATCTGCTGCAACTGGCCGAACTGCTTCAGCAGGAGGCCCGTGCTCGGCCGGGGCTCAAATCTCTTGTGCGCTGGTTGGCCGATCGGATGCAGCTCGCCGACCGGCACGAAGCGGCCTTGTTACGCCTGGAGAGCGACGAGCGGCTGGTTCAGGTGGTCACGGTGCACGCCAGCAAGGGGCTGGAGTATCCGGTGGTCTATGTGCCTTTTCCCTGGGCCGACGGCTCGGTCAGGAGCGACCCACCGCGGTTCTACCACGACTCCGACGGTCGGGCCGTGCTCCATCTGGGAGGTGGCGATCCGGAAGCCGAAGCTCGGGCCAAGGCCCTGCTGGAAGAGGAGCTGCGGGCGGAGAAGTTGCGTCTGTTCTACGTGGCAGTGACCCGCGCGGCGCGGTTGTGCGTGCTCACTTGGGGGCCGGTGAATCAGGCCGAGGAGAGCGCACTCGCCTGGCTGCTCTCCCGAGACGGGACTGCGCGCGACCAAGCTGGGATGGAGGCGGCTCTGGAGTCTTTGGCTTCGGCGTCGAAGGGCACCGTCGAAGTGCGCGATCCTCCCATTGATGAAATCGGCGAGACGAAAGGCGCCCTCGCAGCGGAACGAAAGCGGCTGGCGCCCCGGCGGCTGAAGGTCGCCGTTCCCCGGGATTGGCGGGTGGGCAGCTACTCTGCGGTGGTGGCGGAGGCGGAGTTCGATCGACCGGACCACGATCTGCTGCTCGCCGGCGAAGAGCTTCCCGCCACAGCGGGCGACGATCCGCTGCCGGCCGGTCCCGCTTTCGGCCGGTTTTTTCACGAACTGCTGGAAGGGCTCGATTTCACCCATGCCGATGGTGAGGCGCTCAAGGCGCGCATCCGCCGCCTGGCGTTGCGTCATGGACTGCCGCAGCTGGTCGCCGACGCGGGCATGCGGGCGGTGACGGAGATGGTGGAGCGGCTTCTGTGGACCCCTTTGCCGGAAGCCGGGTTACGGCTGTGTGATCTACCCGTTCACCGGCGAGTGGACGAGATGGGGTTCCATTTCGCCGGCGGCCTGCCCGATCCCCACCGCCTTGCAACCGTGCTGGCGCCCTTCCCGGCCTGGCGCGCTGCGGCGGAGAGGCTGCGCCACAGAGGATTCCACGGCCTCATGCACGGGTACATCGATCTGGTCTTCGAACAAGGCGGCCGATATTGGTTGGCCGATTACAAGACCAATCGCCTGGACGCCTACACGCCGGAGGCGCTGGAGCGCGCTATGCGGGCACACCACTACCCGCTACAGGCGCTCATCTATGTTTTCGCCCTCCACCGCCACCTGGGTCAGTGCCTGCCCGGTTATGCGCCCGAGCGCCACCTGGGCGGGGTGTTCTATCTGTTCGCCCGCGGCATGGACCCCGACAGCGGCGCGGGGGTCTGGCATCGGCGGATCACGCCCGATCTGATGCAGGCGTTGGAGAGAGAACTGGAGGGCCGCATATGACCGGGACGTTGGAGACGCTGCTCGAGACGGGGCGGGTGGAACCGGTGGACCTCCATCTGGCCCGCCACCTGGCGGACCTGGATTCCGATGGCCCGCCCGAACTGCCCGTGTTGGCGGCCCTGGCGTGCGCCGGGGTGCGCGCCGGCCATGTCTGTCTGCCCTTGCGGCCCGCTCCCATCGACGGGCTCGGGGCGACCGAGCCTCTTGTCGAGCGGCTGTTGGCGTCGCCCCTGGTGGGGCGGCCCGGCACCCCGGGCGTGCCCTTGATCCTGGACGGGGACCGGCTCTATCTCGCCCGTTACCACGCTTGGGAACGGCAAGTGATCGCCGCGGTGGAGGCGCGGCTGAGGGTGCCGAATCCGGAATTGGATCTTCCACGTCTGCGCGCCGGGCTGTCCGAACGCTTCTCCGCCACCGACGTCGGCCCCGACTGGCAACGGCTGGCGGCGGCGCTCGCGGTGATGCGCCCTTTTTGCGTGATCAGCGGAGGGCCGGGAACCGGCAAGACCTGGACCGTGGCCCACATTCTGGGCTTGCTGCGCGCTCAGCCCGGCGGTGAGTCCTTGCGCGTGGCCCTGGCCGCCCCTACGGGAAAGGCGGCGGCCCGGCTGAACGAAGCGCTTGCCTCGGTCGATCCGGGATTGGCCGAGTGGACGTTGCCGGCTCAGACGCTGCATCGCCTATTGGGCATGCGGCCGGGGCGGGTTCGACCGCGCCACGGGGCGCACCGGCCGCTTCCGGTGGATCTGTTGGTGGTGGATGAAACTTCCATGGTCGATCTGCCTTTGATGGCCCGCCTCATGGTCGCCCTTCCACCCAAGGCGCGTCTCGTTCTGCTGGGCGATCCCCATCAGCTCGCGTCGGTGGAGGCCGGGCAAGTGATGGCCGACCTGTGCGCCGGGCCCGACAACTGCTGGAATAGGGCGACGGCCGATGCATTGTCGGCGGTGACCGGACAGCGGGTGCCGGCCGCCGAGTCGTCCTTGCCGGCCATGGCCGACCATCGGGTGGTTTTGCGTCGCAGCCGCCGTTTCGATCCGGAACAGGGCATCGGACGGCTGGCCTGGGCGGTGAACCGCGGTGAGGTCGATGCCGCGCTCGAGGTGCTGGGGCGGGGGCGTGATGGGGTGGAGCGGCGACCGGCCGGTGAGCTCCGGCGGCTGATCCTCGACCGTCTGGTTCCGGCGTTCACGCGGCTTTTGGAGATGGCCGATCCGGCCGCCGCCCTCGATGCTTTGCAAAGGATCCGGGCGTTGTGCGCCGTGCGCGAGGGGCCACAAGGCGTGTTGGCGGTGAATCGCTGGGTGGAAGCCGCCTTGGGAGTGGTGGGCGAGCGTTTCTACCACGGGCGGCCCGTGATGGTCACCGTCAATGACTATGCGCTCGGACTGTTCAACGGCGATCAAGGGGTGATCTGGCGGGTGGAGGGACGCTTACAGGCCTGTTTCCCCGATGGAAAAGGGGGCGTGCGTCGGCTGCCGCCGTCCCGTCTTCCGGCGCATGAGACGGTTTATGCCATGACCATCCACAAGAGTCAGGGGTCGGAGTTCGACGAAGTGGTCCTGGCGTTACCCGAGGAAGACAACCCGCTGGTCACCCGGGAGCTGCTTTATACCGGCGTCACCCGTGCCCGCCGTCGGGTGGTGGTCTGCGCGTCCGAAGCGGTGGTGGCCAGATCCGTGGCCCGCACCGTCCATCGGGTGAGTGGGCTGCGTGACGCCCTTTGGGGCTAGAGCCATCGTCGCCTCAAAGGTGAAACAGGGTCCCTGCCAGTTCTCTCACCTCGTCGAGGCGGCGGTCCATCCTTTCCAGGATGCTTTGTTGCGTTTCCGTGTCCAGACCCAGCCGATCCAGACGGGGGTCGGGGGGCGTTTCCGGATCCCGGTGACGGTGGACGAAGTGGCGCGCCAAGCCCACCACGGCGGCGCTGCGCCAGTGGATCTCCTGGTAGTCGGGACTGGCATGGCAGCCCACCGACACGACCAGGAGGGGCGGGAAACGCCAGGCATCGGCTAGCAGAGCGCCGGCCTCGACGAAGCCGATGCCGCAGTGGCGTTCGAGCAGGCGGTCGACGGGAGTGGTGGGCTCTTCTGCCGCTTTCGACAACGCCGTATGGGTTTCCTCCGGCCTCCAGGTGGCCAGCCACAGCAGCCCCAGGTTGTGGAGCAGGCCGGCGGTGCGTACCGCTTGGGGTTCGAGCTCGGCGGCGCCCGTCACCTGTTCTGACAGCGTGGTGCACAGATCGGCGGTGATGAAGGCATCGGTCCAATAGCGCACCCCGTCGAAGGCCGGACAGACGGCCGGATTGAAGACGTTGGCGAGGCTCAGGGCCACGCTCACGCTGCGCACCACGAAGAAACCGAGACGTGCGCACGCCATCTCCACCGATGTGACTTCGGTCACCGGCGATGACCAGGGGGAGTTGGCCAGCGCGATCAGCTTGGCGGCGATGGAGGGAAAACGCTCGACCACCGCCGCCAGCTCGCGGAAACTCATCTCTTCGGAGGCCATGGCTTTGAGGAGATAAGGGGTGTCGGGCGGCAGGACCGGCAGTTCCGATTCGGCCATCAACTCCTCTAGGTCCGGTCGGTGGGGCGCATGGCAGGTGCTCATCCTTGGGCTCCCTTTCCTTTGTTTCGTCCAGGTGGGTGTGGCGGCAGGGCGACGGGCAGATAGATCTTCGAAAGCAGATCGGGCATGTCTTGTGCCGTCACCGGGCGGCTGAAGTAGTAGCCCTGTACGGTGTCGCAGCCCAATCCCATGAGAATTTGGATCTCTTCTTCCCGTTCCACGCCTTCGGCCACCACGTTCAAGCCGAGCGCCTTGGCCAGACCGATGATGGTCCCCACCAAGGTGGCCGAACGGGGCTCTTCCAGCATGTCGCGAACGAACAGCTGGTCCACCTTGAGGCAGTCGATGGGCAGCTTCTTGAGAGACGAGAGGGAGGAGTAGCCGGTGCCGAAATCGTCGATGGCGATGCGCACGCCCAGCTCCTTGAGGCGGCGGAAGCTCTCCATGTTGTCCGGGTCGGTCTGAACCACGTTCTCGGTCACCTCGAGTTCCAAGTGGTCCGGGGCGAGGCCGGAATTCTCAAGGGCATGATGCACCTGTTCGACGATGGCCGGGTCCTTGAAATGGAGGGGTGAGATGTTGACCGCGACCTGAAGGTCATCGTGTCCCTGCGCGATCCAGTGGGCTGTCTGACGGCAGGCGGTGTTCAGCACCCAAGCACCCAGGTGCTGGATGAGGCCGATGCGTTCGGCCACGTGGATGAATTCGTCTGGCGGCACCAGGCCGCGTAGAGGGTGTTTCCAGCGCACCAGCGCCTCCACTCCGACGATACGGCCGCTGAGCAGGGAGATCTGGGGCTGGTAATGGAGCTCGAGATCTTCTTGTTCCAGGGCGCGGCGCAGTTCTCGCTCCATGTCCAGCCGTTTTTGGGCGCGGATGGTGAGTTCGGGTTGATAGAAGGCATAACGGTGCTTGCCTTCCTGCTTGGCCGCGTACATGGCGCTGTCGGCCGCTTTGAGCAGGGTTTGGGCGTCGGTACCGTCGCCTGGAAAATTGGCGATGCCGATGCTGATGCGGGGATTGAAGGTCTGGGCGCCGAGCTGGATGGGCCGGTTCACCTCCTCCAGGCAACGGGTGGCCACCTCTGCAGCGTAATTGATGGAGACGTTGTCGACCAGGATGCAGAACTCGTCGCCGCCGAGACGGGCGGCGAAATCGGTCTTACGCAGGATCTTCTGCAGACGACGGGCCACCTCCTTTAGGAGCTCGTCGCCTACGTCGTGGCCCAAAGTGTCGTTGATGTCTTTGAACGAATCCAAATCGAGATAGAGCAGGGAGAAGGTTTCGTCGTGGCGGGCGGCCAGATTGATGGTGTCCTCCAGATGGCGCTGGAAATAGGATCGGCTGGCCAACCCGGTCAGTTCATCGGAATAGGCAAGTTGCCGGATGCGTTGCTCCGATTCGTATTGGCGGGTTACGTCCTGCACCGTGCCGAGCAGCACCCCCGGCAGGGAGAGTGCCAATTCCTGGTGGATGTGAAGGCGTTTGCCCGAGGTGGTGAGGATGCGGTAGTCCAAGGCGCCCAGCCGCCCCTTCTCCAAGGCGTTGCGCAGGGCCAGGCGGAACTGTTCACGGTCTTCGGGATCGATCAGTTCCACGAAGCGCTCCAGCGTGGGTTGCCAGTGCCGAAGATCCAGTTCACAGAGCCGAGCCAGCTCCTCCGACAACTCGAACCGGTCGGCGGCTGAGTCCCAGCGCCAATGGCCGAGACGCGCGAGATGTTGAGCCATGGCCAGCCGCTCGCGGCTTTCACGGAGTTCGTGGGATTCTCGTGCTGCCCTGAGCTGGAAGCGGATGTGGTGGATCAGTACCGGATAGTTCACCGGCTTGGTGATGAAGCCTGCGGCGCCGGCCTCGAAGGCCTGGTGGACCGAGTCGGTGTCTTCCAGGCCAGTGACCATCAGCACCGGAATGTGGCGGGTGAGTGAGTTGGCTTTGAGCCGGCGGCAGACCTCGAAACCGTCCAGATCTTCCATCAGGGCGTCGAGCAGGATCAGCTCCGGCGGCTCAGCGTCCACCAGGGCCAGGGCCTCGGTGCCGCTGGCCGCTTCGAGCACGGTGAAGCCGGCTTCACGCAATGAAGTGAGGGTGACCATGCGGAAAGCGGCGTCGTCGTCCACCAGCAGGATCCGGCCGCCGCCCGATGCCGGCTCCACCAGCCGCACCGGGGGAGGCGATGTTTTGTGGTGGATGGCTTCTTCCAAAGCATCCAAAACGCGCGGCAGCAGGGCTTCGGCCTTCTCCAGGGCGGTGGGGGCGTCCTCCAGGCGCTGTTCCCGGCCCAGCCTTTCGATCACGCTGAACTGGGCGGCGATGGCGTTGGCGCCCAACATGTCGCTGGAAGATTTCAGGTTGTGGGCAACCAGGCGGACCTCTTCGGCCAGGCCGTTTTCCACCGCGCGGCGCAGTCGGCGCAACTCGGCCGGCATGTGGTCGATGTAGTGGCGCGCCGCCTTCTCCAATAGATTGGAGCCTCGAGAACGACCCATTGCACGCAGCGCGTCCAGGCGTGCGGGGTCCAGCACGGCGGAGTCGGAGGTGGCCGAGGCGGGAGGCGGCGTCTCTCCGTTTTCCTCTAGGGTGTCCCGGGAGAGCCAACGGGCCAGGCAGCGGGCCAGGTCCTCGCGGGTGTACGGTTTACTCAGGTAATCGTCCATGCCGGCTTGTCGGCAACGTTCACGGATGCCCTCGTGAACGTCGGCCGTGAGCGCGACGATGGGCACATGCGTCTCTTCCCCTTCGATCCGCCGGATGCGGCGTGCCGCCTCGAACCCGTCCACCTCCGGCATGTGGCAGTCCATGAAGATCAGTTCATAACCCCCTTCGGAGGCCAACTGCACCGCCTCTTCGCCTCCAGTGGCCAGGATCACCTCGCATCCCAGCGCCTCGAGCATGGTTCGGGTGATCATCTGGTTGACAGTGTTGTCATCCACCAGAAGCACGCGGTGGCACCGGCGCGGCACGCCACCCGTCGATGGCGCCGGCGGCGCGACCTTCAACGGCAGATCGAGCAAGAGGCCGGGGCCGTTCTGTTCCTTTGGGATCGCTTCCAGCCGCCCTCCGCAACCTAGGGCCAGCGCGGCGGTCGCCTGCAGTTCGGAAAATCCGTTCTCCTCGTCCGATCCTTCCTCGAGGGATTGAATCAAAGCCCGCCAATGTGATTCTGTCATTGCGCCGTGGACGAAGATCTTCAATCTCTGGTCGGGGTCTCGTCCATGGGTCGTCACCCGAATCAGCACCTCGCCGTCGGACGCAAGGGCCACCATGCGCCGTGTCAGGTTCTCCACCATCCGACCCAGTTTCAACGCACTGCCCAGGATGCGGCCGGGCGTCCCAGGTGAAAACTCCAGCCGCAAGCTCAGGCCTTTCTGGGCGGCCAGGTGGTGGAAGGGGATGAGGGTCTCTTCGAGCAGTGAGCGGAGCGAAACAGGCGCTTCATCTGATTCTTTTTCGGTGGATGCCTGGGGAAGCCGGGTCAAAGCCTGCTCCAACAGCTCGCGCATCCCTTCCAAAGAGTGTTGAAGGCTTTGTGCCAGGCGCCGGCCGCGGGCGTCGAGGTTGCTGTCCAGCAGCAGCTCGGAGATGCCGAGTAGACTGTTCAGCGGCGTGCGCAGCTCGCGTTCCAGTAGCCGCTGTAGACGGCGTGTGGCCAGGTGGGCGGCCCGCATCTCCTGTTCGGCGCGGGCGGCGGTCTGCCGGCTGAGTTCCAGTTCGGTGTGCAGCTTGCGGATCTTCCGATCGAGGTCCCCTTCCTCTTCGCGCAGATGGCTCGATGGTTTGGCCAAAGAGGAGGCGTCCGGTCCCTCCCACTGACCCATGGAATCCGACGCAGCCCGTTTGGAAGAGGGGGCTTTGATGCCGAATTTCCAGACGACGGCCGCGGCGGCGGCCGCGGCGGTCAGTGCAAGCCCCGGCAGCAGCGCTGGAAGCCCTTTTGCGGCCGCAAACAGCGCCAAACCGGCGAGCATGACGAGCGCGCCGCCCGCCAGGGGTAGGCGTAGGCGGCCGTAGCGGGATCCGCCGGAAATGTGACGGCTGGAATTCATGGTCGCTGGAGGGTCACCCTGGGGATCGTGGTGTCCATAGGCCGGGTCCAAGGACGGGGCATTCTATGGGGTTTGTCTTCATTTTTTTTCCGAACCGTTTGTAAAGCTTAAAAAAAAATCCGTATCGATGATGGAAACGAGACATGACGCACATTTACAGGAAAACGCCTGCTGTCGTGTAGAAAGTCGGCTGTGAGCGGCGGGGCTGAAGGGGCTCAGCTTTCTTTTTCCAGCTTTGCCGCCATGCGCAGGAAACTTTCCAGCCTTTGAGGGGGGATCTCTCCTCGTTCCGCGGCTTCGCGCAAGGCGCAGCCCGGTTCACGATCGTGGCTGCAGTTGGAGAAGCGGCAGCGTCCCAGCCAGGGCGCGAATTCCCGGAACCCCTTTTCCAGCGTCTTGCGGTCGATGCGGCCCGGCCGGAAGCTGCGCACGCCGGGAGAGTCGATGAGCTCAGCGCCGTTGTCCAGAGAATGGAGCGTGGCGGCCGATGTGGTATGACGCCCCAATCCCGAAGCCGGCGAGAGGTCGCCCACCACTTCGGGGCGGTGGGGAATCAGTGCATTGATGAGGGAAGACTTGCCCACGCCGGATTGGCCCACCAGGATACTGGTCTCTCCCGCCAGATGGCGGCGCAGGAGGTCCAGCCCTTCATCGGCGTGGGCGCTGGCGGTGATCACCGGGTAGCCGATGGACTCGTAGTGGGCGAAGCGTCGCCGGAATTCGTCCAGCGCATCGGCATCCAGCAGATCGGCTTTGTTCAGCACCACCAACCCCTTGGCGCCCATGAGTTCCGCCGCCACCAGATACTGGTCCGCCAGATAGCCGGTGGGTTCGGGACGGGGGGCCAGAACCACCACCAGTTGGGTGACGTTGGCGGCGAGGGGCTTGTCGTGACCGGCGTAGTCCCGGCGGCTGAGCACGGTGTCGCGTGGAAGCAGGGCCACCACCACGCCCTGACCGTCGCCCACCGGTTGCCAGAGCACCCGATCGCCGCAGACGATGTCGCCCAGGTTTTGACGGAACAGGCAGTGGTGATCCACCCCGGCCTCGTCGCGCACCCGAAGGTTCTGGCCGTGGCGGCGGATGACGCGGCCTTTTCGCGCCGGCGCGTCGCGGGCCTGGGCCAGGCGGGCCTCGGCCTGGTGTGCGAGGCGTTCGCGCTGGGCTGCTTGACGCCGACGGATGCGTTCGAGCTGGCGGCGGGTGAGCCTACGCCGGGCCATGGAAGCTAGGGATCCAACCGGTAGTAATGGCGGTTCAAGTGATCCACCAGCGCTTCCAATTCATCGTCGAACAACTGGATGCCCAGATGGGTGGAACAAAACCGTACCTGGGATTTCAGCCGGTCGAGACTGTTCACCCGCCGATTCGGGCGGGTATATAGGGTGGTGTCGTGACATCCGGTGCAGTGCTGCTCGTGGAAGCGCTCGGGATCGAAGCCGATCCGCCCATCGGCGATGGTCTGGGTGTGCATGAGGCAGCACGACAGGAAAATGCGGAGTTTCATCGTGACGTCGTCCACCGAACATTGCCCCGATTCTAGAAGATAACCGGACGATGCGCAGGCATCGATGTGGATCGAGACGAAATCACGGCCTGTCCACGAGCCGTGCCCGGTAAAATGGCGTTTTGACCTTGCTGCAACGGAGAAGCCATGGAGCCCACCCCGTCCAAAGAGAACCTCATCTGGATCGATCTGGAGATGACGGGACTCGATCCGTTCAATGATCAGATCATCGAGATCGCCACCGTCGTCACCGACAGCCACCTCAACATTCTGGCCGAGGGACCGGTCATCGCCATCCACCAGCCCGAGGCGGTGCTCGAAGCCATGGATGACTGGAACACGCGCCAGCACGGCCGGTCCGGCCTCGTCCAGCGTGTTCGGGAAAGCGATTACGATCTGGCGCGGGCGGAGCGGGAGACCCTCGATTTTTTGCGCCTATGGGTGCCAAAAGGCGAATCGCCCATGTGCGGAAACAGCATCTGCCAGGACCGACGTTTCCTGGCCCGCCTCATGCCGGAACTGGAGGCGTGGTTCCATTATCGCAACTTGGACGTGAGCACCCTCAAGGAGCTGGCCCGACGCTGGAAGCCTGCGATCGTCGATGGTTTCGAGAAGAAGAACGCCCACCTCGCCCTGGACGACATTCGGGAATCCATCGCCGAATTGGCCTGGTATCGCGCGCATCTGTTGGCCTTGTGAAGGCGCCTTGGAGCGCCGCCGGCGAATGGCCGTCGACCGCCGATCCGGGATTCGGCATCCCTCCGCATGCCGAGTGGCGCGAGAAACCCCGGTTCCGGTCGCGCCGGGCGGGCCGCGATCAGGGTCGGTGCCCTTTTTCGAGCGCGGCGACGAGGGCGTCGCCCAGAACGCCTTTGGCGCGGTCTTGCGTCCGGATGTTCCGCTTTCTTTTCGTCCCTTTCCGTTTGGGTCGCTCCATGGCGCCGTGGGGGTCGTCGTCGAGCCGCAGGCTCAACGAGATGCGCTCGCGGTTCAAGTCCACGGCCATCACTTTGACTTTGACCAGGTCGCCGGTGCGCACCACCTCCCGCGGGTGTTTCACGAACCGGTTGGAGAGGGCGGAGATGTGTACCAACCCGTCCTGATGCACGCCGATGTCCACGAAAGCGCCGAAGTCGGTGACATTGGTGACGACACCTTCCAATACCATTCCGGGCGCCAGGTCTTCCAGCCGTTCCACCCCTTCCGCGAAGGCGGCGGTGCGGAATTCGGGGCGGGGATCGCGGCCCGGTTTCTCCAGCTCCGCGAGAATGTCGATGATCGTCGGCAGGCCGAAACGGTCGTCGGTGAACGCCCGAGGGTCGAGACGGCGTAAAAAGTCTCGGTCTCCGATGAGGCTGGAGAGAGGACGTCCAGTCTTCTCGGCAATGCGCTCCACCACCCGGTAGGCCTCGGGGTGGACGGCGCTGGCATCCAGGGGATTTTCACCCTTGGGGATGCGCAAAAAGCCGGCGGCCTGTTCGAAGGTCTTGGGGCCCAGGTGTGGCACGTCGAGCAGCGCCCGACGGTTGCGGAACGGGCCGTGGGTGTTGCGGTGGCGCACGATGTGCTCCGCCAGAGTGGCGTTCAGTCCGGAAACCCGTGCCAACAAGGCCGGGGAAGCGGTGTTCAGGTCCACGCCCACGGCGTTGACGCAGTCTTCCACCACGTCATCGAGCGTGCGCGCCAGTTGCGTCTGGTCGACGTCGTGCTGGTATTGACCCACGCCGATGGATTTGGGGTCGATCTTCACCAGTTCGGCCAGGGGGTCCTGCAACCGCCGGGCGATGGAAACGGCGCCGCGCAGGCTCACGTCCAGATCGGGCAGTTCCATCGAGGCCAGTTCGGAGGCGGAGTAGACCGACGCGCCCGCTTCGCTCACCATCTGGTGGCGAAGCTTCAACTCGGGATGGCGTCGGATCAATTCCCGCACCAGGCGTTCGGTCTCGCGTGAGGCGGTGCCGTTGCCCACGGCCAGCAGGGTGATGCCATGGGTTCGCACCAGGTGGGCCAGCCGCTGTAACGCTTCTTCCCAGCGGTTGGCCGGCGGATGGGGGTGGAGGGTCTCCGTGGCCAGAACCTTGCCGGTGGCGTCGATGGCGGCCGCTTTCACTCCGGTGCGCAGGCCCGGATCCAGGCCGAGAATGGCGTGGGGACCGGCGGGCGCCGCCAGGAGCAGGTCCTTGAGGTTGGCGGCGAACACTTCGATGGCGGCCGCCTCCGCCCGTTCCCTGAGGCGGCCCTTGAGATCCAGCTCCAAGCGGGTGAACAGCTTGACCTTCCAGCTCCAGCGCACCACTTCGGCCAGCCAGTCGTCCGCCGGGCGACCCTGGTGTGCGATACCGAAACGGGCGGCGATGCGTCGTTCCGAAGGGGTGGGCGAGGGGTGATCGGCGTCGATGACGAGTTCCAACGCGAGCACCCCTTCGTTTTGGCCGCGGAAGAGGGCCAGGGCGCGGTGGGAAGGGATTTGGGCGATGGGCTCGGCATAGTCGAAGTAGTCTTCGAAGCGGGCCGCTTCGGGGCGCGGCTCACCGAGCAGGCGGGCGCGCAGGACGCCATGGTTCCACAGTCGCTCGCGCAGTTCACCGGCCAGCTCAGCGTCTTCGGCGAAGCGTTCCATGAGAATCTGTTTCGCACCTTCAAGGGCGGCGTCGACGTCGACGACGCCCCGTTCCGGGTTCAGGTGGGCGGCGGCCGTTTCACGGGGATCCTTTTCGGGGTGTTCGAGAAGCGCATCGGCCAAGGGTTCCAACCCCGCCTCCCGGGCCATCTGGGCCTTGGTCCGCCGCTTGGGACGATAGGGCAGGTAGAGATCTTCCAGCCGGGCCTTGGTGTCGGCTTCACGAATGGCCTGTGCCAGCTCCGGGGTGAGCTTGCCCTGCGCGGAGATGGATTCGAGCACGGTGGCGCGGCGCGCTTCCAGCTCGCGCAGGTAGCTCAGGCGGCGCTCCAGCGTGCGGAGCTGGATGTCGTCCAGGCCGCCGGTGGCCTCTTTCCGGTAACGGGCGATGAAAGGGACGGTGGCGCCGCCGTCGAGCAGTTCGATGGCGGCCCGAACTTGCATGGGACGGACGTCGAGTTCCTTGGCGATGCGTTCGTGGATCTCCATGTGGCGGGTTCCGGAGGAAGGATAGGGGCGCCATTCTACCGGAACCCGAGGGGAGCCGGCCGCCGCCGTGTTCCGGCGGCGGCAACGATTCAGTCGAAAGCGAATTCGATGCGTTCGGCCAGCTTTTCCAGGGCCTTGCGGGCACAGGCGGCGTCCTTGTCGCCGCCCGGCGCGCCGCTCACGCCCACGGCGCCGATGTTGTAGCCGCCGGCCACGATCTTGACGCCACCCTCCATGACGATGATGCCGTCGATTTGGTTCAGGTCGGGGCGGATGTCACCACGCAGCTTGCGAAACTCACCGCTGTCCATCCATGCCATCACCGTCATGTTGGCCTTGCGTTCGGCGATCTCCAGGGTGAAACGGGCGGCCAGATCGTCGCGCAGAGCGGCGCGGACGATGGCGTGGCGGTCCACCACCACGGCACTGACGTTGTAGCCCTCGGCGCGGCAGGCGGAGATGGTCTCGCTGGCAATGTCGCGCGCCAGCTCCATGCCGATGTTCTTCTGATCGAGCACGTCCGCCGCCTGCAGGGGCCAGGCGATCGACAGCAGCAATGGAACGAGGCTTTTCTTCATGGTCTCCTCCGGTGGATTGGCCATAGTGCCGGTTCGGTCTCACGGGATACCAAATATAGCCAATCCGGCGGGCATCTGCGGGCGGTAAAATGATTTCATGACGAAAGCGCCCCACATCGTTCCACTGCCGCCTTCCGCGTTACGTCGCCGGGTCCGGCTTGCAGGCTTTCACGATACGTCGGAGCTGGATCCGCTGGACGGCCGGTTGGGACAATCCCGGGCGTTGGAGGCGTTGCAGGCGGCCGTCTCCCTGGAAGCACCTGGATGGCATGTCTGTATGTTGGGGTCCACCGGTTTGGGGCGCCACACCTTGGCACTCGGTTTTCTCGATGCCGTTGCCCGTACCCGACCGCCGCCCCAAGACTGGTGCTACTTGCATGATTTCCGCAATCCCGGCCAACCATTGGTGGTGGCGTTGCCCGCAGGCAATGGCCGGCGCCTCGCGCAGGATCTGATCCGACTTCTGGAAGACCTGTTGGTTGCCATGCCGGCCGCTTTTCAAGGCGCCGAGTATCAACGCAGAGCCACCGAAATCCGACGCCGCCTGGAGCAGCGCGAAGAAGCCCTGACTGGAAAACTGATGCGGCAAGGAGAAGACAAAGGCGTGCTGGTGATGCGGACCGAGGAGGGCTTCAGCCTGGTGCCCCAACGGGACGGTCGGGCGTTGGATCCCGATGACTATCATGCACTTCCCGAGCAAGAGCGGGTGCGTGTCGACCGCGCCGTGGAGGAGATGAAGGCGGCCTTGGAGGAGACTCTGGTGGTGCTGCCTCGGTGGCGGTTGGAGATGCAGCGGGAGCTCGAAGCGTTGGAAAGGGAGACCGCACGTCTGGTGGTGGCGCCCATGGTGAAGCGGCTCCTCGGCCGATGGCGCGATTTCCGCCGACTTTGCGACTGGTTGGACGAACTGGAGGAAGAGGTCATCCGCCGGTTGAGCCTGTTTCGTGGCGGTGTGGAAGGGGAGGCCGCCGACCTCCGGGACCCGGTTTTTCACCCCTTCCAGGCCCATGTGCTGGTGGACAACGGGGGTCTTGACGGCGCCCCCGTGGTTCAGGAGGACAACCCCACCGTCGCCAACCTACTGGGCCGAATGGCCTATGTGACGCGGATGGGAAGCCAGGAGACCGACCACACGCTGCTCAGGCCCGGTGCTCTGCACCGAGCCAACGGCGGCTTCCTGGTGTTGGATCTGTCGCGGCTGATGGAGAATGCCGGGAGCTGGGAGGCGCTCAAACGGGCGCTGCGGGCCCGCGAGGTGCGCTTCGAACCGCCCGAAGAGGCGGGTGGCGCCGGAGTGCTTCCGGGTCTGGATCCGGAGCCTGTTCCGCTCGACTGCAAGGTGGTGTTGGTGGCCGAAAGGGAGATGTTCTATCTGTTGCGCCAAGCCGATCCCGAATTCGCCCTGTTGTTCAAGGTGGTGGCCGATCTGGCTGAAACCCTCCCGCGCGACGAATCGACGGACCGCCTCATGGCGCGGCGGGTGGCGGAGCTGCAGAGGCGCGCAAGGTTGAGACCGCTGGAGCGGCACGCGGTGGAACGGGTGTTGGAAGAGCGGTTGCGGCACGCCGGCCGTGGCGATCGCTATTCCCTCCATCTGGACAGCCTCTTGGATCTGTTGCGTGAATCGGATCTGCAGGCGCGGCGGGGAGGTGGAGGCCGGATCGAAGCGCGCCATGTCGCTGCTGCGCTGGCCGCCCGCCAACGGCGACTGGACCGCTTGCCGGAGCTGATGCAAGAGGTGGTGCTGCGCGGCCTGGTGCGTATCGATACCGAAGGACTGCAGCTTGGGCAGGTGAACGCCCTCACCGTGGTGGAGGCGGGGGACAACCGCTTCGGACTCCCGGTTCGGGTCACCGCCACTGCACGGCTGGGAGGTGGTGAGTTCGTCGACATCGAGCGGGAGACCGAGCTGGGCGGCCCCATTCACGCCAAAGGTGTGTTCATTCTCACCGCCTATCTCGCTGCGCGTTACGCCCGGCACGCACCCTTGCCGGTGACGGCCACCCTCGTGTTCGAACAGAGCTACGATCCAGTGGAAGGCGACAGCGCTTCGCTGGCCGAACTGTGCGCTCTGGTCTCGGCACTTGGGGATTTGCCTTTGAAACAGGCCGTGGCGGTCACCGGATCGGTGAACCAGCACGGACAGGTCCAGTCGGTGGGCGGCGTTTGCGAGAAGGTGGAAGGGTTCTTTCGGTTGTGCCGGGCACGCGGGTTGCACGGTGGCCACGGCGTGATCCTGCCCGCCAGCGACGTGCCCGATCTGATGCTGGATCCCGATCTGGTGGCGGCGGTGGAACAGGGCCGCTTTCGGGTCTGGGCGGTGGATCATGCAGAGCAGGCATTGGAGCTGCTCACCGGTTTGCCTGCAGGGGTGGCCGACGCGCAAGGCAACTATCCGGAGGGTACGGTGAACGGCGCAGTACAGTCCCGTCTCCTGCAGTGGGTCCGGCTCCGCCGCCAATACGAAGGGGAGAAGGGGGATGGCTGACGCCGAACCCCGCTGGACCCATTTTCCCCACCAGGCGGACGTCGGCGTGCGTGGGTGCGGCCCCACCCCGGAAGTGGCTTTCGCCGGTGCCGCCCTGGCGCTCACGGCGGTGATCACCGATCCTGAGACGGTGGCGCCGAGGACGCCCGTCGAGATTCGCTGCCGCGCGCCGGATCTGGAGTTGCTGCTGGTGGACTGGCTCAATGCCATCATCTATGAGATGGCCACCCGGCGCATGCTGTTCTCCCGTTTCGACGTGCAGATGGAGCCGGGCGGCCTGCGGGCCACCATCTGGGGCGAGCCGGTGGATCCGGAACGCCACCGGCCGGCGGTGGAGGTGAAGGGCGCCACCTTCACGGAGCTGGAGGTGGTCCGGCGTGGGGGAGAGTGGATCGCACAATGTGTGGTGGACGTATGAACGGCATCGACATGGCTCGGCTGGAATCCGTGGGACCCGACCGCTGGCGGTTCGAGGCAGAAGGTGACATGCGTGTGCCGGTGGAGCTGTTCGCCAGCCGCGCCCTGCTCGAAACCATGGATGATCGGGTGCTGGAACAGGCGTGCAACGTGGCACGGCTGCCCGGCGTGGTGCGCGCCGCCATGGTCATGCCGGACGCCCACTGGGGCTACGGCTTCCCCATCGGCGGGGTCGCGGCCTTCGATCCTGAAGAGGGCGGCGTCGTCTCCGCCGGAGGCGTCGGCTTCGACATCTCTTGTGGCGTGCGTACCCATCTCACCGGCCTCGACCGCAAGGGGCTCGCGCCCCACCTGGAACGGCTGGCCGATGCCCTGGAGGCCAATATTCCCGCCGGCCTGGGAAGCCGTGGGCTCATCCGCCTCGGTGACCGGGAAATGACCGCTATGTTGGCCGGCGGCGCGCGCTGGGCGGTGGAACGGGGCTACGGCCGGGAAGGGGATCTGGAACGAATGGAAGAGGGCGGTTGTATGCCCGGTGCCGACCCCGGCCAGGTATCGGCCCGGGCGCGCGAACGCCAGCGGCGGGAGATGGGCACTCTGGGTTCGGGCAATCATTACCTGGAGGTGCAGGAGGTGACGGCCGTCTACGACGAAGCCACCGCCCGTGCCTGGGGCCTGGAAGAGGGTGGGGTGGTGGTGAGCATCCATTGCGGATCCCGCGGGCTGGGACACCAGATTGGCACCGAATTCCTGCGCCGCATGGTGGTCGAGGCGCCGCGCCACGGCATCCGGCTGCCCGACCGGGAGCTCGCTTGCGCGCCCATCGAGTCCGAGTTGGGCCGTGCTTACCTGGGGGCCATGCGCGCCGGCATCAACTGCGCCTTGGCCAACCGCCAGATCGTCAGCCACCTCACCCGGGAGGTGTTCGCCAAGCTGTTTCCAAGTGAAACCCTGCCGCTGCTCTACGACGTCTCCCACAATACCTGCAAGGCCGAGTGGCATGAAGTGGAAGGCCGAAGGCGGCGGCTCTACGTTCACCGCAAGGGAGCCACGCGCGCCTTCGGTCCGGGCCATCCCGAGCTGCCGCCGGCATTGCGCGCCACCGGCCAGCCGGTGCTCATCGGCGGCTCCATGGGCACGGCTTCCTATGTGTTGCGTGGGACGGAGGTCGCCGAAGCGCGCACTTTCAGCTCGGCGTGTCACGGCGCCGGGCGGGCCATCAGCCGGCGGGCCGCCACCCGCCGTTGGCAAGGGCACCAGGTGGTGGCGGACCTGGCCGCCCGGGGCATCCTGGTCCGCAGCCCTTCCCTTCGCGGCGTTGCCGAGGAGGCGCCCGAGGCCTACAAAGACGTCTCCGAAGTGGTGGCGTCGGCCCATCGCGCCGGAATCGCCGCCAAAGTGGCCCGGCTCGAGCCCATCATCTGCATCAAGGGCTGAGCCGGTCGGCGCGAGGGTCGGTCAGCACCAGGCGGGTGCCGGAGGCCAGGTCGTGCCAGGCCCGTTTTTCGGGGTCGACGAGCACCCAGAGAAAACCCAATCCCAACACCAGCCAGGAGAGGACGGCCACCAGGTACCGGACCAGCGCTCGACCGAAGCCGACCGGGCCGCCGTCGACGGAGACCAGCCTGAGCCGCCAGGCGCGCATTCCCAAGGTCTGCCCGCCATGGGTCCAGAACCAAAGATGGAAACCGGCCGCCACGCACAGCATCCACAGGCCCAGCAGGTGGCGGACCATCGGGTGTTGGCGCAGGTCCTCCAACCCCAGGCCCATGGCCAGGGGCAGGTATGCGAGGGCGAAAGCGGAGACCACCAGCCCGGCGACCAGGAAGGCGTCGTAGAAGATGGCCGCCAGCCGCCGCAGCAGGCCCGGCGGCCCTTCGGTCGAACGTGCCGAATCCATGGGTCGGAAGTGTAACCCGACGGCGCGACGGGGGACAGGCCGGACGCCGGAGGGCGCGCGCCGCTTTCGAGGAAAAACCATGGGCTTCCCGGTACCATAGACGCCATGAAAGGGAAACGGCCGGGCCTGTTCAAAAGCGTGTTGCGCCGGGTGCCCATGCCGGTGCTGGCGGCCCTGTTCGGGTTGCTCACGGCGGCGGCCGTTTGGATCGTCATCGACCCCATCCAGACCCGTGCCATCGGCAACATCTTCGACGAAGAGTTGCAGGCGCAGCTCGAATCCCGCGCGCGGGAGTCCATGTTGCGCTTCGACAGTTTCGTGCAGTCCTATGTGAACACCACCCGCTTGCTGGCCCACCATCGGCGCATGGCCGACTATCTGGAACCGTTGGTCTGGTTCTCGGCCGACGAAGATCCGCCCGTGGTCTATCACGACAGCCAGCCCTTGTGGCTTCCCATCCAGGGCATCACCGGCCTTCCGGTACAGCCCGACTATGTCGTGTTGGCGGACACGGAGGGCCGCATCCGGGAGATCTACCAGCCCGTCGATCGGCCGCTTCCGCGGGAGGGAGAGCAGGAGATTCGCCATGCCATCGCCGCCGCCGGCCGGCAGCTCTACATGACCCGCCTGGACGGCCGTCTCTATCTGCTGGCGGCGGAAAAGGTGGAGGATGCCGGTTATTACCACATGGGCTCATTGGTGCTGTTGGTGCCCATGGACGGCCGCTTCCTGGACGCGTCCCAGCAGCGGGCGCCGGATGCCCAGACCACGGTGGCCCTGGTGGACGGCGAGCGACAGGTGATCCTCGCCGCCAGCGGCGGGGACCCGATGCTGACCGGCGCCCCGCTGGACGAAATTCGCGGCCGTTACGTGGCTACGGTGCAATCCTTCTTCGAATACGGCAACACGCCGCTGAACCTGTTGTTCGCCACGCTCATTCCGAAGGACGTGGTGGAAGCCACCCGGTCGCGCATCATCGCCGTGGAGCGGCGCCACCGGCTCACCGGTGCCGCCATCGTGGGTGCCATCTTCGTGCTCCTTTTCATCCTTATTTCCAACCGCATCAACCGGCTTCTGAAGCGGGTGGCGGATTTTTCCAGCCGGGCCCTGCATATCGAAACCCCCACGCCGCGGGGGGGCAATCGGCTTCTCATCATGGAGGACTGGATCCGAAGCTTCACCCAGGCGGTGATGCGGGCGCGTGAAGAGATGCGGGCCCGTTACACCGCCGAGATCGAAGCGCGAGAGGCGCTCAAGACGGCGGTACTGGATGCTTCCTTGGATCCCATCGTCACCATCGACGAACACGGACGGATCGTCGATTTCAACCCCACGGCGGAGCAGGTGTTCGGCCACCGCAGGGACGAGGTGTTGGGACGGCGGCTCGACCGGCTCATCTTCGATCGGGGCTCCCGCGAGGCTTTCAACAGCCTGCTGGGCGATTGCTTGCGGTATCCGCCCCGGAGCAGTCAGCCGGTGCTGCGCACGCTCACCGCTCGAAGCAAGGAAGGGCGCATCTTGCCGGTGGAGGTGGCCATCAAGCCGGTGCGGCTGGAGCGCCAGCTCCTTTTCACCACCTACATCCGCGACATCTCCGAGCGCAAGCGGCAGGCGCGGGAGATCGCCAGCCTGGCCGCTTTTCCCAGCGAGAGCCCCATGCCGGTGTTGCGCATCAACCGGCCCGGGGTGGTGATCTACGCCAATCGAGCCAGTGAACCGCTGTTGGACTATTGGGGTTGTCGGCGTATGCAGACGGTTCCCATCTACTGGAAACGGCAGGTGGAGGCGGTGCTCTCCTCGGGCAGGGCGCGGGAAGTGGAAGTGACCACGGGGGATGGAATCTATTCCCTGCTCTTGGCGCCGGTGCCGGACATGGATTATGTCAATGTCTATGGACGGGACATCACCGCCATGCGCCGCGCCGAAGAGGCGGCCCGCCATCGTCAAAACGAACTCATCCACGTCTCGCGCTTGAGCACCATGGGGGAGATGGCCACCGGCATCGCCCACGAGCTCAACCAGCCGTTGTCGGCCATCGTCAATTTCGCCAACGGCTGCGCCCGTAGGTTGCGCCTGGGCATCGGCGAAAAAGAAGAGCTCATCTCCGCCATGGAACAGATCACCGCCCAGGCGCGGCGCGCGGGGGAGATCATCAAGCGGTTGCGGGGCATGGTCACGCGCAAGCAGCCGGTGCGCGAAGTGGTGGATCTCAACACCCTGGTGACCGATGCATGCGCTCTCATCTCCCACGACCGCCGCAAGCTGGGCGTGGCGGTGGAATCGCGGCTGAGCCGGACACCGGTCATGGTGCGGGTCGATCCCGTGCAGATGGAGCAGGTGATCCTTAATCTGTTGCGCAATGCCCTCGACGCCCTCGAAAGCCGGGACCTGGAGCATCGTCGGCTCATGGTGGCCACGGGCGTGGATGCCGAGGGACAGGCTTTCATCGAAGTGCGCGACACCGGCGTGGGCATCGATCCCGAGCATCTCAAACAGCTGTTCGACCCCTTTTTCACCACCAAGAAGCGCGGAATGGGCATGGGGCTTTCCATAAGCCAGACCATCGTCACCGAGCACAATGGTAGAATCAGCGCCCACTCGGTACCCGGACGCGGCGCCGTCTTCACCGTGGTGCTGCCGCTGAACGAACCGGCGATGGAGAGCAGGGTTTCATGAGCACCGGCGAAAACAAGACATCTCGGCCCACCGTGTTCGTGGTGGATGATGACCAGGCCATGCGGGACTCTCTGCGTTGGCTCATCGAGTCGGTGGGGCTCGACGTCGAGTGTCACCCCTCCGCCGAGTCGTTTCTCGAGAGTTACTATCCGGGCCGTGCCGGCTGCCTGCTTCTGGACGTGCGCATGCCGGGCATGAGCGGCCTGGAGCTCCAGGAATATCTGCGCCGGCACGAGATCCACATACCGGTCATCATCATCACTGGCCACGGTGACGTGCCCATGTCGGTGCGCGCCATGAAAGAGGGCGCCATCGATTTCATCGAAAAACCCTTCAACGACGAAATGCTGCTCGACGCCATCCGCAACGCCCTGGCGGTGGACGAAAAGCAGCGCGAGGCGCGCGCGTTGCGCGCCGAACTCGCCGCCCGCCTCGCCACCCTCACGCCGCGCGAACATGAGGTGATGGAAATGGTCACCTCCGGCAAGTCCAACAAAGAGATCGCCGCCGCCCTGGGGGTTTCCACCAAGACGGTAGAGGCCCATCGCGCCAAGGTCATGGACAAGATGCAGGCCGGTTCCCTGGCCGAGCTGGTGCGCATGTCCATGTTGGTTCAGGACTGAGCCTGTCGTGGCGTCTCCTCTGCGGCAGCCGTTGGCGGCCGTCCTACTGCTGTTCCTTCCACTGCAGGTGGTGTGGGCTCTCGACCTGGAAGTGGAGGTGCAAGGGGTGG
>CAYOJM010000056.1:0-23795 GCA_964404295.1 uncultured Sedimenticola sp.
GAGGAGTGGCCCGACGTCACCTGGCAGCCCGACGAGGCCGCCATCCGGGTGGACCTGGACCGCGTCACCCGCGAGGAGATCGCCCGCTGGAAGCCCGGCGACCGGCTGCTGCTCTCCGGCCGGATGCTCACCGGCCGCGACGCCGCCCACCGCCGCATCCAGGAGATGCTGGAGCGCGGCGAACCCCTGCCGGTGGAGCTCCGCGACCGCTTCCTCTACTACGTGGGCCCCGTGGACCCCGTGGGCGACGAGGTGGTGGGCCCCGCTGGCCCCACCACCGCCACCCGCATGGACAAATACACCGAAATGATGCTGGGCCGGCTCGGCCTCATGGGCATGATCGGCAAGGCCGAGCGCGGCCCCGAAGCCATCGACGCCATCCGCCGTCACCAGGCCGTCTACCTCATCGCCGTCGGCGGCGCCGCCTACCTGGTGGCCAAGGCCATCCGCAAGGCCCGCGTAGTCGCCTTCGAGGATCTGGGAATGGAGGCCATCTACGAATTCGAGGTGGAGAACATGCCGGTGATGGTGGCCGTGGACAGCCGGGGGGAGTCGGTGCACCAAAGGGGGCCGGCTGAATGGAAAATCAAGATCTCGGAGATTGGCGGCAGGCAGTGAACGATCCCCAGCGCTTCTTGATATTTCGACGGGAGTCGCTCAGGGGCAAGAGATAAACCCGACATCTCGAGATGCGGCAGATCAGCCACCAGGAAGGATGATCAGCTCCCGTTATGACGGGTGGATTCCCTGCTCCTTGCAGTTCGGGTAGAACCTTTCCCCTTTTCGGGAACGATATCGAAGGCGGAATCAGGGATCGCCGGCGGCAAACCGGGCAATGCGCTTGCCTTGGGCGTCGTAGAGGTTGAGCAGCCTACCCCGCACTTCCCAGCGATGGGCCTGCTGAAGCATGCCGAGGTAGGCGGCCTCCAGTTCGTAGCCGCTCTGGCAGTGCATGCGGGTGGAGCCGGCCGGGCCAAAGCGGAGGGTGTCGCCATCCAGGGTATAGGTGGCCATGAAGTGGTTGCAGCCGCCGTAGCCGCGGGCCTTGCCGCCTTCCTTCTGCAGCATGAGGTAGGGGTCGCGGCGCTTGCCGCCGGCCACCTTGCGGCCGCCCAGTTCCACCAGCACCCACTGGGTGTTCTCCAGGGGGGCGTTCTCCACGGCGTCGCAGTCGCGGATGCCGCTCTCGAGCACCTTGTGCACCACGAAGAAGGTGCGGCGCTTGCCGGCCACCAGGTCGAGCTTGCGCTGCACCTCCCCCTCCACCCTCACCCAGAGGGGCTCCCCGGCCTGCTGTTTTTCCAGATAGATGCGCTCGAGCTCGGCGTTGGCCGCCTTCTGGGCCACGGGCCAGCGGTCGCCGGTGAGGCAATCGACGAAGAGGCCGGCATCGGCCAGGTAGCGGAACTGGCCGGTGTAGTGCTTGACTTCGGCCTGGCCAGAGGCGGCCGCGAGCAGGGCCGCCAGCAGGAGCGCCGGGCGGATCATGCGCCCGCCGCCTCTTCGGGGGTCTTGGTGCTCTTGATGGAGAGAGCGTGCAGCTCGTCGGAGGCGACCTGTTCCTTCACCGCCTCCATCACCATGCGGTGGCGCTGGATGAGGCTCTTGCCCTCGAAGGCAGCGGAGACCACCTCCGCCTCGAAGTGGCGGCCGTCGCCGGTCACTTTCACTTCGGCATCGGGGATGCCGGCCTTGATGAGTTCTTCTACACGGCTGTTTTCCATTTTTTTCTCTCCAACATGGGGGCTGGATACGGATGTGGTTCGCTGGATGCGCTTCGCCTATCCATCCCTCCAGGATGACAGAAACTGCGCTCTGAATGAACGCCTTGCCCTTTCCGAGGGTGGTTGGCGGGACCGCTACGAGCACATCCCTGTGCGCTCGGCCTCGGCCATCCCTGGCCTCGGACGTCCCGCCAACCACCCCCGGAAAGGGCTCCCAACCGTCGGGGCCGACAGATCCTTTCTTACAGCTCCCGCGTCGCCAGGAACCGGATCTCCGGCCACCGCTCCTCGGTGAGGTTGAGATTGACCCGCGTGGGGGCAAGATAGACAAGCTGATCGTCGCCGTCCAGCGCCAGGTTGTCGTGGGCCTTGTCACGGAAGCGCTTGAGCACCGTGTCGTCGTCGCACTCGATCCAGCGCGCGGTGTAGACGCTCACCGGCTCCACGATGGCCTCCACGCCATATTCCGACTTCAGCCGCGCCGCCGCAACCTCGAACTGGAGCACGCCCACGGCGCCCAGGATCATGTCGTTGTTGCGCAAGGGGCGGAAGACCTGGGTGGCGCCCTCCTCGCACAGCTGCAGCACTCCCTTCTGCAGCGCCTTCATCTTCAGCGGGTCCTTGAGCACCACGCGGCGGAAGAGCTCGGGGGCGAAGTAGGGAATGCCCTCGTACTTGAGCGCCTCGCCCTCGGTGAAGGTGTCGCCGATCTGGATGGTGCCGTGGTTGTGCAGGCCGATGATGTCGCCGGGGAAGGCCTCCTCCACCTGGCGGCGGGCATCGGCCTGGAAGGTGATGGCGTTGTTCACCTGCACCGTCTTGCCGATGCGCACGTGGCGCATCTTCATCCCCTTGCGGTAGCTGCCGGAGCAGACCCGCAGGAAGGCGATGCGGTCGCGGTGGGCCGGGTCCATGTTGGCCTGGATCTTGAACACGAAGCCGGTGAACTTCTCCTCGCCCGGCTCCACGGTGCGCTGGGCCGTCTGGCGCGGCTGGGGCGGGGGAGCATACTCGACGAAGGCGTCCAGCAGCTCCTTCACGCCGAAGTTGTTGATGGCCGAGCCGAAGAAGACCGGCGTCTGCTCGCCGCGCAGGTAGGCCTCCAGGTCCAGCTCGTGGCTGGCGCCGCGCACCAGCTCGATCTCTTCCTTCAGCTCCTCCACCGTCTCCTCGCCCAGGGCCTCCGCCAGGGCGGGGTTGTCCAGCCCCTCGATGGTCTCCCCCTCCTGCACACGGGAGCCGTCCTTCGAGGCGAAGAGGTAGGTGGTCTCGCTGCGCAGGTCGAAGACGCCGCGCAGCCGCTTGCCCATGCCGATGGGCCAGGTGACGGGTGCGCAGGCGATGCCCAGCACCTCCTCGATCTCGTCCAGGATCTCGATGGGCTCGCGCCCCTCGCGGTCGAGCTTGTTGACGAAGGTGAGGATGGGGGTGTCGCGCATGCGGCACACCTCCATCAGCTTGATGGTGCGCTCCTCCACGCCTTTGGCCACGTCGATCACCATCAGCGCCGAGTCCACAGCGGTGAGGGTGCGATAGGTGTCCTCCGAGAAGTCCTCGTGGCCGGGGGTGTCCAGCAGGTTGACGATGCGCCCCTTGTAGGAGAACTGCATCACCGAGGAGGTGACCGAGATGCCCCGCTCTTTCTCCATCTCCATCCAGTCGGAGGTGGCGTGGCGCGCCGCCTTGCGCCCCTTCACCGTGCCGGCGAGCTGGATGGCACCCCCGAAGAGCAGCAGCTTCTCGGTGAGGGTGGTCTTGCCCGCGTCGGGGTGGGAGATGATGGCGAAGGTGCGGCGGCGGGCCAGCTCGTTCTGCAGGTCGGACATGAAAGGGGTTCGAAAAGGGTGCGCCGGAAAGGGGCGGGGATTATAGCAACTGGGCCGTCACCTGGGGGCGCTATGGTATATTTTCAACCTTCCCTGTCGAAAGGAGACGATTCGAAGACCATGAACAGACTGCTCATCGCACTCCCCCTGCTGCTGGTCGCCAACGCGGGAACCGCCGCCGGTTCCGACATCGCCAAGGCCATCGTGGAGGAGAAATGCCACCTCTGCCACGGCACCGAGGGCGAGGCCTCCAGCGCCATCTACCCCCGGCTGGCAGGCCAGAACAAGGAGTACCTGGTCAAGCAGCTGAAGAACTTCCGCGACGGCATCCGCAAGAGCGACACCATGAACGAGATGGCCAAGGAGCTCACCGACGAGCAGATCGAAGCCCTGGCCGACTACTTCAGCTCCAAGCCCGCCAGGACCCACCGCGTGCGCGACAAGGCGCTGGCCGCCGTGGGGTATTACATCTTCCACAAGGGCAACCGCTTCAGCGGCATCCCCGCCTGCAAGACCTGCCACGGCGACTACGGCGAGGGCACCGAGAAACTGCCGCGGCTGGCGGGCCAGCACAAGCGTTACGTGGCCGACCAGCTGCGCGCCTTCAACGAGCGGGTGCGGACCAACGACAACGCCGTGATGCACACCATCGCCAGCAAGCTCACCGAGCTGGAGATCGAGGCGGTGGCGCTCTACGTGAGCGGCCTCAAGGAGAAGAAGCCGGAAAAGGCAATCCAGTAGAAATCCATGTTCGCCGGGGTTGGCCGCGAGGCGGCCTCGCCCGGCCTACGGGGAGGCGGGAGATCGAAGGCGCTTGAGCAGGCCGGCATAGTGGTCCGGCGCCGAATCCGGCCGTTCGAAGAGCCACTGGAAGAGATCGGGATCCCGTTCCGTCAACAGGCGCCGAAAGGCCGACTTCAGATCGGCGGGCAGCCCATCGTATTCCCGCTCCAGGAAGAGAAGCAGCAGCTCGTCCAGCTCCAGCATGCCACGCCGGCACTGCCAGGCGAGGCGGTGCTTCTCCTCTTCCGGGGTCATCTCACACCGACTTCTTCAGCATCAGCTCGCGGATGTGGCCGATGGCCCGGGTGGGGTTGAGATGTTTGGGGCAGGCCTCCACGCAGTTCATGATGGTGTGGCAGCGGAAGAGCCTGTAGGGACCGTCCAGGGCGTCGAGGCGCTCCTCCTCGGCCTGGTCCCGGCTGTCGGCGAGGAAGCGCCAGGCGGAGAGCAGCGCCTGGGGGCCGAGGAACTTCTCCGGGTTCCACCAGAAGGAGGGGCAGGAGGTGGAGCAGCAGCCGCAGAGGATGCACTCCCACAGGCCGTCGAGGCGGGCGCGCTCGGCCGGCGTCTGCAGGATCTCCTGCTCGGGCTCGGGCTCGCGGCGCTTGAGCCAGGGCTCCACCGCCTCGTACTGGTCATAGAACCGGCTCATGTCCACCACCAGGTCGCGGATCACAGGCCGCCCCGGCAGGGGCCGGACCACCACCGGCGCCTTCAGCTCCGCCACAGGGGTGATGCAGGCCAAGCGGTTGCGGCCGTTGACGTTCACCGCATCGGAACCGCACACCCCCTCGCCGCACGAGTGACGGAAGGTGAAGGACTCGTCGTGCGCCTTGATCTCAAGCAGGGCATCGCGCAGCATCATGCCGCGGGTCACCTCGATGTGGTGGGTCTCCATGCGGGGCTCTGCATCCCGCTCGGGATCGAAGCGCCAGACGCGGAACTCCATCAGTACACCCTCTCCTTCGGCGGAAAACTCTCCACCGTCAACGGGCGGGTGCGCACGGGTTTGTAGTCCAGGCGGTCGCCCTCACGAAAATAGAGGCTGTGGCGCATCCAGTTGCGGTCGTCCCGCTCGGGATAGTCGGGCCGGGAGTGGGCGCCGCGGCTCTCCCGGCGCGCGAGGGCGGACACGATGACGGCCATCCCCGTGTCGATGAGGTTCTCCAGCTCGAAGGCTTCCACCCGGGCGGTGTTGAAGACGCGGCTGGTGTCGCGCAGCCGCACCTCATCGAGCCGATCGCGGATCGCTTTCACCCTCTCCACCCCCTCGGCCATGATCTCCTCGGTTCGGAAGACGCCGGCGTGCTCCTCCATCACCCTGCGAAACTCGGCGCGCAGCTCGGCCACGCTCACGCCCTCTCCCGGCCGGTCGAAACGTTCGAAACGGGCCATGGCCCTCTCTTCGGAAGCGGAATCAGTGACCCGGTGGTGCGGGTTCTCGGCCAGGTATTGGCGCATGTGAAGGCCGGACAACCGCCCGAAGACCAGGATGTCCAACAGGGAATTTCCGCCGAGCCGGTTGGCACCGTGTACCGAGACACAAGCACACTCCCCCGCCGCGTAGAGGCCCGGCACCGGCTCCTCCGGCCCGTGGCGAGCAGGCGCCACCACCCGGCCGAAGCGGTCCGTGGGTATGCCGCCCATGACATAGTGGGCGGTGGGATAGACGGGAATGGGCTCGAAGGCCGGGTCGATGCCGAGAAAGACCCGCGCCGTCTCGCGAATGCCGGGCAGCCGCTCGGCCACCACCCGCTCACCCAGATGGTCCAATCTCAACAGCACGTGGTCTTTGTCCGGCCCGCAACCGCGACCTTCGTTCACCTCGGTGACGATGGCGCGCGCCACCACGTCGCGGCTGGCCAGGTCCTTGGCGTGGGGCGCGTACCGCGTCATGAACCGTTCCCCTTCGCTGTTCACGAGGTACCCCCCTTCCCCCCGCGCGCCCTCGGTGATGAGCATGCCGCGTCCGGCCACGCCGGTGGGATGGAACTGGAAAAACTCCATGTCCTGGAGCGGCAAGCCGGCACGCAGCGCCATGGCCATGCCGTCGCCCGTATTGATGTGGGCGTTGCTGGTGGTGCGATAGACCTGGCCGCAGCCGCCGGTGGCGAGGAGAGTGGCGCGCGCATGGATGAAAATCGGTTTGCCCGTGGCGATTTCCATCACCAAGGCGCCGGTCACGGCGCCCTCCCGATCCTGCAACAGATCGACGGCGAAATATTCGCTCAGGAAATGGCTGCGTGCCTTGAGGTTCTGTTGATAGAGGGTGTGCAGGATGGCATGGCCTGTGCGGTCGGCGGCGGCGCAAGTGCGCACCGCCTGCTCTTTTCCGAAGTCCAGGCTCTGGCCGCCGAAAGGACGCTGATAGATGCGACCGTCCTCCAACCTGGAGAAAGGCACACCGTTGTGTTCGAGTTGATAGACCGTGGGGATGGCCTCGCGGCACATGAACTCGATGGCATCTTGGTCGCCCAGCCAGTCGGAACCCTTCACGGTGTCGTACATGTGCCAGTGCCAGTGATCCGGCTTGACGTTGCCCAAGGCAGCGTTCACACCGCCCTGGGCCGCAACCGTGTGCGAGCGGGTGGGGAATACCTTGGAGACCACTGCCACCTTCAGGCCGGTGTCGGTGAGCTGCACCGCCGCATTGAGCCCGGCGCCGCCGGCACCGATGATGAGCACGTCGAACCGGCGTCGTTCGGGTCTCATGTCACGCTCACGAGCAGCCGGGCCGCCCACGCCCCGTGGATCATCAGGAACAAGGCCGTCAGGACCAGCATGAGCAGCCGCAAAACGGGGGGTTTCACATAGTCGAGGATCACGTCGCGTATCCCGATCCAGGCGTGTAGAAGCACGGCGACCGTGAAGACCACAAACCCGATCCACACCGGCGTTCCGCCCAGCCAGGCGCGCAGCGAGGCCGCGTCATCGAACGGCGCCGCCGCCCATCGGATCACGAGATAGGCGGCGAATCCCCCCAAATAGATCGCTGTGACTCTCTGCCACAACCAGGCGCGAAAACCGGCGAGACGCCGCCCGCTCATGCCGGCCACCCCGTCATGAGCAGCGCCAGTGCGGGCGCGCCGGCCACCACCCCCCAAGCGCTCCAGCGGTAGTGAGGCGCCTCGACACCCAAGTCGGCGTCGATGAAGAGATGGCGCACACCCGAGAACAGATGGTGCAACAACGCCCAGTACAGCAGGAAACGGATCATCCATCCGCCCATCCCATCCAGACGGGCCGAAGCACGAGCGAACCCGGTCTCACCGGAGAGCGCCGATTCCAGCAGCCACAGCAGAAACGGCAGCGACAACAAGAGCACCACACCGCTGATGCGATGGGCGATCGAGAGCACCCCCGCGACCGGCAAGTGGATCCGCAGCGGATCGAGAAAGAGGGGACGTTTCCGAGCAGGCATGGATGAGAACGCACGAAACCGCGTCATGGTTCCAATGTAGCAGAGAAATCGGCAGCGTCCGAGTTCTCTCGCAGGAAACGGAACAGCCGCCGCCCTGCTCCGGCCGGCTTACCGGCATCGCATTCCCTGCGCGCGGCGCGGATCAAGGCGCGGAGTTGCTGCCGGTCGGTTTGGGGATGGATCTCGAGATAGGCTTGCAAGGCAGCATCCCCCTCCGCCACCAACCGGTCGCGCCAGGTTTCGATCGAACGAAAGCGGCGGCGCGCCTCCGCCTGCATGCGATCGCGGTTCTCGAACCACGCCCGGGCCGCCTCCAGGCCGTCTTCCCGAAGCCGGCGGGCAAGAAACTTGATCTGCCGGTTGCGGGCACCCGAGGCCTTCATTCGTCGGGCCTGGCGCAACCCTTCCTGGAGCTTCCCCTCCAGCCCCATGCGCGCCCACTCCTCTTCACTGCAATCGATCAGCGCTTCCACCAGCCGGCGGATCGCGGCCATCTCCCGTTTTGCAGCGCTCTTGTTGGGACGGATGGCGTAGCCTTCCTCGTCGATCTCTCTCAATTGCAAAAACCTTATGAACGATCCACCCACGGAAGACAAGGACATGTCGCAGCCCATGTTGCCACGAAACCGCTCGAGCTCCAATGGATCTGCAGGCGACGTCAGACTCGAACCGGGTCCCGAGAAGGCGATGACGAAAGGAGTCGGAGTTATAATGTATTTTTGTAGTCGGCACCGCGCCATTCGAGCCGCCATCGACCGCCCATTCAGGACCCCCGCGCAAGAAGCTCACCGTTTCCGGCCTCCATTCACCATGGCGCACCCTTTCATCGAGCCGTTCCCGCTCCCACCGGGGGAGATCCACCTTTGGCGGCTTCCGCTGGACCGCTCGACGCCGACGGCGGCGCCGCTGACCGATGCGGATCGCCGACGCATGGCACGGATTCGCAATCCCCGGCCACGGCACCGTTGGGCTTGCGCACGCGCCCTGACGCGATTGATCCTGGCCGGCTACCTGAATCGGAACCCGACCGCCTTGGCGCTGTGCACCGCCCCGGGCGGCAAGCCCATGCTTGCCGACGGCGCACTGACGTTCAACCTGACCCACTCGGGCGCCGTGGCCCTGCTTGCGGTGGCCCGGGATCGGGCGTTGGGCGTGGATCTCGAACGGGTACGGCCGGTGGTCCACATGGCCCGCATCGCCGCCCGTCTGTTCGACGACCACGCCCGACAGGCGCTGGCGCAAATCCCGGAACCGAGCCGTACAACCCTCTTCTTCGACCATTGGACGCGAATGGAAGCGCGCCAGAAGTGCTCGGGATCGGGTTTGTTCGGTCCGCCGACGGCACCCGATGGGCTGCTCGCCTTCGAGCCGGAACCGGGGTGGAGGGCAGCCCTCGCCTGGCACCCGGCCGGCGAGCGCCCGCCGGTGATCCGCTTTTTCCAATGGCGCAACCAAACCGGTAAACTCGCCCTTTTGCATTACGAAGGACCCCCCACATGGAGCTGATCCAGATCATCCTGCTGGCCGTGGTGCAAGGGCTGACCGAATTCCTGCCCATCTCCAGCTCCGCCCACCTCATCCTGGCGCCGCGGCTCTTCGGCTATGCCGATCAGGGGTTGGCCTTCGATCTGGCGGTCCACCTGGGCACCCTGCTGGCCGTGGTGCTCTATTTCCGCCACACTCTCTGGTCGGTGACGAAGGACTGGTTCGCATCACTTCCCCCTTCGGGTCGGACCACGCCGGACAGCCGGCTGGGGTGGTACATCATCCTCGCCACCTTGCCGGTGATGGCCGTGGGGGTGCTGATCAAGGACCTGGTGGAGACCAGCCTCCGCTCGCCCCTCGTCATCGCCGCTACCACCATCGGCTTCGGGGCGCTGCTGCTGTGGGCCGATAAAGGATTCCGTCATCGGCGGCGCCTGGAGGCCATGAACCTCGGCCATGCCTTGACGGTGGGCGCAGCCCAGGCGCTGGCTCTGGTGCCCGGCACCTCGCGCTCGGGCATCACCATGACGGCGGCCCTCATGCTCGGTTATTCGCGCGAAGCGGCCGCCCGCTTCTCCTTCCTTCTGGCCATTCCGACCATCCTCGCCTCCGTGGTCTGGGTGGGCAAGGATCTCATTGGGTCGGCCGAGCCGGCGCGCTGGAGCGAGCTGGGACTGGGGGTGCTGTTTTCCTTCCTGGCCGCCTTGACCACCATCCACCTGTTCCTGCGCCACATCGAACGCATGGGCATGGCGCCTTTCGCCTGGTACCGCTTCGCCCTGGGAGCCCTCATTCTGTTCATGGTGTACCGATGATCTCTTTGCTCGATGCTTTTCTTTCCCCCGTGCGCGGCCTCGCGCTGGTCTTCTCGCCCGGCTTACGGCGTTATGTGATCCTGCCGCTCCTGGTCAACGTGCTGGTGTTCGCGCTCACGGCCTGGATCGGAAGCCGTTATTTCGCCGAGTTCATCGCTTGGGCACTGCCCCAGGAAGGGTGGCTCCACTATCTCGAGTGGTTGCTGTGGCCCCTGTTCGTCCTGGCCTACCTGCTCGTCACTTTCTATACCTTCACCGTGGTGGCCAACCTCATCGCTTCACCGTTCAACGGCATCCTGGCGGCGCGGGTGGAGGAAAAGCTCACCGGTCGGCTGCCCCCGGACGCGGCCACAGGGCTGATGGACGAGATCCTGCCCGCCGTGGCCGGGGAGATCAGCAAGTTGTGGTATTTCGTAGTACGCGCGGTGCCGGTGCTGATCCTCATGGTGATCCCGGGTCTCAATGTTGTGGGGTCGGTGCTCTGGGTGCTGCTCGGTTTCTGGTTCCTGGCCCTGGAATATCTGGACTACCCCATGGGTAACCACCACCTCCGGCCGGCGGAACAGCGCCGGCGGCTGCGTGCCCATCCCTTTCGCGCCTGGGCTTTCGGCGCCGGCGCCAACCTGCTGATGATGATCCCCGTATTGAACCTGGCGGCCATGCCGGCCTCGGTGGCCGGCGCCACCCGCTTCTGGCTGGCCCTGGACCACCGGAAAAACGGATAGAGGCGGGACCGCCTCGCCTACCGGGACCGAAGGGCGATGCGGCGCGCCACTTCACGCGCCGTTTCCAAGGTGGGCGCGCCCGGCGGCGTGTCGCGCTGCTCCTCCTGGTAGAGATGGATCGTCTGGGTGGGAAAGGCGAACGCCACGCCCAGCTCGTCGGCCAAACGCAGGACGTCGAGCAGGAAACGGTGGCGTTCACGCAATTCGGTGGTCCAGTCGGGCGTCTCCCAGAAGACGTAGATGAGAATCTCCAGCGCGCTGGGCCCCAGATCGTTGAACCAGATCTGGAAATAGTCCTTGCGCATGTAGGGGTGCTGGCGGACGATCTCGCGCAATCCTTCGCAAAAGGCCTCGATCTTCTCCGGTGGCGTGTCGTAGGTGACACCGAACTTCTGCTTGTAACGGCGATAGCGACGCGCGCCCATGTTGTCCACTTCGGCGGTGATGAAGCGCGAGTTGGGAATGGTGACCAGTGAGTTGTAGAAGGTACGGATGCGGGTGCTGCGAAAGCCCATGTGCTCCACGGTGCCTTCGATATCGTCCACGATGATCCAGTCGCCCACGGTGAAGGTGCGATCCAGCAATACGGTGACCGACCCGAAGAAGTTCTGCACCAGATCCTTGGCCGCCAGGGCGAAGGCCAGGCCGCCCAGACCGAGCCCGGCCAGCAAGCCGGTGACGTCGATGTTCAGATTGTCGGCCACGAAGACGACGCCACCCACCGCGATGAAGATCTTCAGGGTACGGGTGACCATGGGCACCAGGACGTCGTCCACCCGGTTGTCGGTGGCGGCCGCCTTCTCCGCCAGCAAGGCCGAAACCACGTCCACCAGCCGCCAGGCGGTCCAGACCGCCGCCACGCTGGCCAGCAGCTTCACCGCCACCAGCAGCACCAACAGCACCTCCTCCGGCAGTCCGAGAAGCAGGATTCCGATCCACCAGAGGGCGGCCATGAGCATCAGCCCCAAGGGGCGCAAGCGGGTGTCCGCGTCGCCGATGCGCCGACTCACCTCCGGAAAACGCTGGAGCCAGCGGCGCATGGCGGCCCGTGCCAGGAACTGGGCGACGCGGTCCACCACCACCCCCAAGGCGATGACGACCAGCAGGCCCAGCCATTGCCAGTTCTGCAGGATCACCGTGCGCTGGCGCAGCCAATCGGGGAGCTGCTGCTGCAGGCGGATGTGCAGTGGCAGCCATTCCGCGTTGTCCGCACCGGCCACCTGTTTCTCCCGCGCCGCCACCTCTTCGAGGATGGCCGGCAAGGCGGCGACGGTCTCCTTGTCGAAGAGCCACCGGCCGTCCTCGACACGGGCGATACGCACCTCGCCGCTGCCGTAGCGCTCGAACACCCAGGGTTCGCCATCGCGCCGGTCCGGCACCCGATCGAGATCGACCAACCGGGTGCGATCGAGCACTTCGAGCAGCATCCACGCCAGGTCTTCGCCCCTTTCCTGCCGTACCAGGGGATTGACCTCGCTCAGGTCCAGGGTGGCGCGCGCATCCTCGATGCGCTCGGGCTGCCCCCGTTTGATGTCGTTCATGGCATGCAGGAAGGTGGCCATGGTGGCGCGCGGACTACGCAGGGCTTCGGGCACGACGGGCGGCGGCGTCTCCTCGGACTTCTCCTCCGCACCCGTATCCCCGGCGACGACGGGTGACACCAACAGAAGAAAGAGCAGCAGCATCCACGGGCTGCGATGAAACAAAGGGGTCTTCATGGCGCTGTCCGAACCTCTTCGTGGATCCTCGAGTTCCTTACCGGAGTCAATAGTGGGGCGGGGGCTCGTGGTCGGGCGGGCCTTCGGGCGAGCGCCCGCGTTCCAGTTCGTCGAGGCGGCGGGCGAGCCGGTCCACCGTCCGCTCCAGCACCGCGAGTCGCCGTTCCTGTTCGACCAGATTTCGAGTGAGCGCCTGGATCGCCTCCTCCTGGAAAGCGATACGGATCTGGAGATCTTCAACGGCTTCCATCGAGCCCCTCCAGCATGCGCTGCAACCCCGACTCGTCGAGGATGGGCACCCCCAATCGTCGAGCCTCGTCGTACTTGGAGCCGGGATGCGCCCCCACAACCACGTAATCCGTCTTTCTGGAGACGCTACCGGTGACCTTGGCGCCCAAGGCCTGAAGACGGGCCTTGACCTCTTCCCGCGGGCGGCTCAAGGCACCGGTGAGCACGAAGGTCTTGCCGTGGAGCGGCAAGGACTCGGGCGCAGGGGCCGGCGCTTCTTCGGGCCAGTGGACGCCGGCCCGCCGCAATTTTTCGATGACCTCCAGGTTGTGGGGCTGGCGAAAGAACGCGGCGATGTGGGCGGCCACCACGGGGCCGATGTCCGGGACCTGTTGCAACCTCTCCTCGTCGGCCTTTTCGATGGCTTCCAGCGAGCCGAAGTGGCGGGCCAAGGCCTGGGCCGTGGCCTCCCCCACCTCGCGGATGCCGAGGGCGTAGAGGAAACGGGCCAACGTGGTGGATTTGCTCCGCTCGAGGGCCTCGAGCAGGTTCCGCGCCGACTTCTCGCCCATCCGATCCAGGCGCACCAGCTCCGCCTCGGTCAAGGCGTACAGATCGGCCGGGTCCTTCACCAACCCTTTGTCCACGAGCTGTTCCACCAGCTTGTCGCCAAGCCCTTGGATGTCCATGGCCCGGCGCGAAGCGAAGTGCTTGATGGCCTCCTTGCGTTGAGCGGGGCAGTAGAGGCCGCCGGTGCAACGGGCCACGGCCTCTCCTTCGGGCTTGATGACCTCGGATCCGCATACCGGGCAGGTCTTGGGCAGTTCGATGGGACGGGCGTCGGGCGGGCGGCGTTCGGGCAGGACCCGCACGATCTCGGGAATCACGTCTCCGGCACGGCGTACATAGACGGTGTCACCGATGTGGACGTCTTTGCGCCGGATCTCGTCGATGTTGTGCAAGGTGGCGTTGCGCACGGTCACCCCGCCCACCTGGACCGGCTCGAGCCGCGCCACCGGCGTGAGGGCCCCGGTGCGGCCCACCTGCCACTCCACGTCCCGCACCACGGTGAGGGCCTCTTCCGATGGAAACTTGTGGGCGATGGCCCAACGCGGAGCGCGGGAGACGTAACCCAACCGCTCCTGGGCGTCCAGATCGTCCACCTTGAAGACCACGCCGTCGATGTCGTAATCGAGCGACGTCCGTCGTGCCAGCATTTCACGGTGGTATTCCAGACAGGCGTCCACCCCTTCGAGCACCCTCAACTCCGGGGAGACCGGCAGACCCCAACCCCTGAGGCAGGCCATGCTTTCGGAATGGGTCGGCGCCAGCCGCGCCACCGACAGCTCACCCCACCCATAGGCGAAGAAAGAGAGCGGCCGACGGGCGGTGATGCGCGGATCGAGCTGGCGCAGGCTGCCGGCGGCGGCGTTGCGCGGATTGGCGAAGGTCTTTTCTCCCTTGCGCCGCGCCTCCCGGTTGAGCCGCTCGAAGCCGGATTTGGGCATGAACACCTCTCCACGCACCTCCAGCACCTCGGGCCAGCCCTCACCCAAGAGGTGCAAAGGAATGGCGTCGATGGTGCGCACATTGGCGGTGACATCCTCGCCGCGGTAGCCGTCTCCTCGGGTGGCACCCTGGACCAGCCGCCCCGATTCGTATCTCAGGCTCACCGCCAGGCCGTCGAGCTTGGGTTCGGCGGCATATCGGATGGCCCCTTCCACGCCCAACATGCGCCGCACGCGGGCATCGAACTCGCGCAACTCCTCGTCACTGAAGGCGTTGGCCAGCGACAGCATGGGCACCTTGTGGCGCACTTCGCCGAAGGCGTCGAGCGGCTCGGCGCCCACCCGCTGGGTGGGCGAGTCGGGCGTGACCAGTTCCGGATATTCCGCCTCGAGCGCCTGCAACTCCCGCATGAGGCGGTCGTACTCGCTGTCGGGGATCTCGGGGTCGTCGAGAACGTAGTAGCGGTAGTTGTGGTACTCGATGAGGCGGCGCAACGCCTCCACCCGCTGTCGGACCTTCTCGTCCGCCCGTTTGCCGCCCATGACGATCAGGCGCTGCGGACCTTCTGGGCCAGCCGCACCCGGCGGCGGTGCTCGGCGATGGCGTCCCGGGTGTGCTGGATGCTTTGGCGCGTGAGCACCGCACGGTTCTCGTCCAGCAGCACGCCGTCGAGGCTTTCGGCGGCTTGATTGGCGGCGAAGAGCATCTCGGAATAGATCTCCAACCCATCACGCACACCCGGAAGCTGGGCGAAAAAGAGCAGGCCCGGCGTGGTGAAGTCGTCCATGGCCTCCAGCGGAAAATGGCCCGGCTCGACCATGTTGGCCACACTGAACAACGGATGCCCTGGATGACGGGCGTCCAGCCGGTGGAAGATGCGCATGGCTCCGGGCTCCAGCCCGATCTCGGCCATGACGCGCTGAATATCGGCGCCTCGGAGTGCCCCTTCCCGGGCCCGGAGCCCGATCTGCACCACGAGCTGGGGGGCGTCCGCGGGCGGCGCCAACGATTCGGAGGGCTCGGGGGCCGAGGGAGGCGGCTCCAGCTCCAGCTCGGGCTGTTGGGGCTCGGATTGCGCCGAGGTGCGCTCCGAAGCGGATTCAGCCTTCCCTTCGCGCTCGATGAGGCGGAGGGTCACCCCCGGCTCGGGCGAGATCTCCGTGCGTTCGGCGCTGAAGCTGGGCACCTGCTCCGGCTCGTCCAACCCCAGTTCCTTGCGGATCTTGCGCGCCTTGCGCAAGCTCAGCCCTTTGAGGCGCCGACGGGAGCGCTGGTACCTGTCCCACAGATAGATGGCCGCCACCAGGGCCATGCCGGCCAGCAGCAGCACCAGGCGAAGTTGATCCGCGTCCATCGTCTCGGCCTCCAGCACCAATTTCGGGGATTCTACCCCTTGCGCCTCCACCTGGGTATCGGGAAAGCCCCGAAGCCGCCCGCCGGTTCAGGGGGCAGCTTGGTCGGACGACCGGTTTGCGAAGCGGGTGCCCCGTGACCAGGCCACCATCCGCCGCGCCTGTGGTCCCAACCGATCGCGGGCGAAGGCGATGAGCGCTTCCCGTTCAACCTGTTCCACCGCTTCGGCCAGTTTGCGCCGATAGTCGAAGCCGTAACGCTCCCGTTCCAGGTTGTCCAGATACCTCAAGGTGCGGTCCAACAAGTTGCGGTCCTTCTCTTTGAGACGGGCCGACAGTCCCGCGCGATGGGTAGCGAAAGTGTCGTCGTCCATGGCTTCGAGCCGGGCCGCCACGTCGGCCACGAAGGCGTCGATGCGCCGCTCCACCTCCTGCGCCGGTTCCGCGGAAGACTGGACCAAAAAGAGCAGGCCGGGCAGCCGTTCCTTTTCCCACGGCACGACGGCGACCACGTAGCCCAACTGCTGTTCGGTGCGCAGCTCGGTATAGAACGGGCTGCGCAACACCTGGGCCAACATCCGCCAACGGGCTTTCTCCTCCAGGCTCCGATCCTGTCCCTGGTAATAGACGGCCACCACGGCGTCTGGATGGTCCACCTGGACCCGAAGCCGCTCACTGCGCCCCGGTTCGAGCCGTTTCACCCGTGGATCGGGCACCGGCTCGAGCCGGGCGTGGGCAAGGAGCCGCCGGCGCAACCGGCGTTCCATGGCGCGCGCCTCCTCGGCGGTGAAGTTGCCATGGGCCAGCACCTTCAGCTCGGCGCGGTCGAACAGATGGCGGGCGAAAGCCTCCAGCGCTTCCCGGTCGATCCCCTCCAAGGCCGCCAGACGCTCCCGCCAACTCCAAGAAGGGGTCATCAAAGCGTGGTCCAAAGCCTCGAGCACCTGGCGAAACGGCCGATCTAGGGCCTTGTTGGCCAGGTCCCGGGCCAATTCGTCCTTGAGCACGCGGAAGCGTTCGGAGTCGAAGCGGGCCTCGGTGAGCGCATCCAGAAGACGATCCAGCAACACGGGCTGCTTGTCGTCATATCCATAGACCATGAGCAACAGCCCTTTTCCGGTACGCTCGAGGCTGTAACCCAGGCCCGCCGTCCGCGCCGGGTAGGCATATTCGTTGAGCCGGTCCTCCACCAGCCGCAGCAGCAACTCCAGGGCCGCGGCGCCGCGAGCGTCTGCGGTGGCCAGGGGCAGTTCCAGACTGGCGGCGAAAGCGCCGCGGGGCACCCCGAATTCGGTGTCATTCTGGAACCAGAGCGTCGCCCCTGCAGTCTCCGTCAACGGTCGGGGAACGGGGCTGGGATCGGCCACCCTCTTGAGCTCCACGTTTTCCGGTAGGAAAGGGTTGGGCGGAGGCAGCGAGAGCTCCGCGAGCCAGTCCGCCGGCGCCGAGGCCACTTCGATCGGCCGGCCGAGGGCGTAACGCACCCCGTACCAGCGCTCCACCCGGTCGGCGGGGAGGTCCGGAGCGACCAGGGTCACCGCCATGTTGTCCGGCCGCAACCGCTCGAGGTAGCCGTGGATCAAGTCGGGGTCGTACCGTTCGAGCAGGGTGCCGGCGGTGAGCACTTCGGCGGGCGGGTAGTCCAGCAGGCGGGCCGAAAGCTCCACCGCATAGTCGGCCGGTTCGCCCTTCTCCCGGAAGCGGAAATCGAGCGCCTTCTTGCGCTGCAGTTCCCGGAAACGCCATTCGGCCACCCCCGACTCGCGCATTCGCTCCAGGTAGGCGAAAAAGGCCTGCAATATCTCGGGCAGATGGTCCATCCCCGCCTCGGTGAGCTCCATCTGCACCGTGAACAGGGCCTCCTCGTCGTCGAGGTTCTGCCCCGAGGCGGTGAGCGTGGTCAACCACCCTTTCTTGCGCAACACGGCGTGCAGACTGCCGGGGCCTTCATCCCCGATGAAATGGGCCAGGTAGAACAGCGGCCGCTCCCGATACCAACGCTTGGCCGACGGAAGGGGGAAGTTCAACTCCAGGCGGTGAAGTTTCTTGAGCGGTACCGCCGACACTTGGAGGGGAAGCCGATCCGGACCGTAGATGCGCTGTTCCGGCGTGGGCCGGAAGCGGCGCGCGCCGCGATCGGGAACAGCGGAGAACTTCTCACGCACCCACTGTTCCAGCCGATCCAGCGGTTCCCGGCCCACCACCGCCAGCCCCATGATGCCGGCAGAATAGTGGCGGCGGTAGAAGGCCAAGAGGTCCTCACGCACCGGCCGGCCGGGACGGTCGGCCAGGGTCTCCAGGTTGCCCACGGCGAAACGCGACCAGGGGCTGGCTGGATTGAAGCCCTGCTTCTTGGCCGCAGCGATGCGCCGTTCGTCGTCCTTGATCTTGAGCCGATACTCGGACTCTACGGCGTGTTTCTCCCGTTCGACATAGCGGGCATCCATGAGCGGCGCGATGAAGAACCAGGCGAAACGGTCCAGCGCCGGTTCCAGAGCATCGGGCTGGATGTCGAAGAAATAGGTGGTCTGATTGCCCGCCGTGAAGGCGTTGTCGGATCCGCCATGACGGCGGATGAACTCGGAATAGTCGTCCACCGCCGGGTATTTCTTCGTCCCCATGAAGAGCATGTGTTCCAGGAAATGGGCCAGCCCAGGGCGGTCGGGGGGATTGCTGTTGCTGCCCACCCCCACGGTGAGGGCGGCGGCCGCCTTGTCGGCGGCGGGGTCGGAGACCAGCAGCACGCGCAGGCCGTTCTCCAAGCTCAAGTAGCGATAGCTGCGGTCGTCGTTGGGACTTTTGATCACTTCCACGGCGCCGACCGGCAGCGCCAGAACCCACAACAGCAGCAGAGCGATGCGTTTCATGTCGAACTCCCGTTTCAATCCCGGTATGAGACCCTCACCGGCGTCCGCGGTTCCAGCCGGTCAGATCCCACGCGCCGCCAGTTGGAGCAGAATCCAGGCGGCGGCGCCGGCGAGCAGGTCGTCGAGCATGATGCCCCACCCGCCTTTCACCCGCGCATCCAGCCAGCCGATGGGCCACGGCTTGAGCACGTCGAAGAGGCGAAACAGCACGAAACCCGCCGTCACCCAAGGCCAGCCCTGGGGCACAGCGGTCATGGTCACCAGAAAGCCGGCCCACTCGTCCCAAACGATGCCCCGGTGGTCGTGCACGTCCAGATCCCGGCTGGTGCGCCCACAGATCCAGACGCCGCCGACGACGATCAGCGCCAGCAGGACGAGGTAGGCGGACAGCGGCAACCGGGCCAGGAGCAGATAGAGCGGCACCGCCGCCAGCGTGCCAAAGGTTCCCGGCGCCACCGGCGCCAATCCCGAACCGAAACCGAAGGCGAGGAGATGGACGGGGTTCTTGAGGTTGGGCTTTTTCACGAGAAGTGATCGTATCCGGACATGGGGGGCAAGGGCTGGCCCCTTTCATCGAGAAAGGTCACGCCGCTCCCATCCACCATCTTTCCGATGCGGGTGTAGGCCACGCCGCTGGCGGCCAAGGCATCGAGCCGCTCGGGAGGCACGGTGAAGCAGAGTTCGTAGTCGTCGCCTCCGGCGAGGATGGGCGCCCAATCGCCGTCCCAATATCGCCGCGCCGCCGGGGACAGGGGAACCCGCGCCGCCTCCACCCGGGCGCCGCATCCGCTGGCCTCGCAGAGGTGCCCCAGGTCCGACGCGAGCCCATCGGAGAGGTCGATGCAGGCCGACGCGATGCCGGCCAAGGCCCGGCCTTCGGCCACGCGGGGTTCGGGCCGCTCCAGCCGCATGCGCAAGAACGCCGACACCCGCCGACCGGCCTGGATTCCCGCCAGGGCCAGGGCGGCGTCGCCGAGCGTACCGGTGACGAAGATCAGATCGCCGGGATGGGCGCCGTCACGCCGGAGCGCCCGGCCCGGGTCAACGAAGCCGGTGAGCTGAAGGGCAAGGGCCAGTGGGCCGCGGCAGGTGTCCCCGCCCACCAGGGCCACGCCATGCCGCCGCGCCAGGGCCCCCAGGCCTGCGGCGAAGGCGGTCAGCCAAGCTTCGTCGATTCGGGGCAAGGTGAGCGCCAGCAATCCCCACGCCGGTTCGGCGCCCATAGCTGCAAGATCACTCAGATTCACCGCCAAGGCCTTGTGGCCCAGCCCTTCGGGATCGGCGTCGGGAAGGAAATGGCAACCAGCCACCAAGGTATCCAAGGTCATGGCCAGCCGACGGCCCGGAGGGGGCTGGAGCAGGGCGGCATCGTCCCCCACCCCCAGGTCGATCCCTTTGCCGGCGGGCGCCAGCCCGGCGAAGAAACGGTCGATGAGCCCGAACTCGTCCACCAGGCTCAGGCGTCCCGGGCGGGCGGCGTGCCGGTCTCTGCCGGACGCAACACCCGCGCCACCTTGTCGAGCACGCCGTTGACATAACGGTGGCTCTGTTCGGCCCCGAACAGCTTGGCCAGCTCTACCGCCTCGTTGATGACCACTTTGTATGGCACCTCCAGATGGTCGGCCAGCTCATAGGCCCCCATGCGCAACAGCGCCCGCTCCACCAGATCCACCTCCTCGATGGGGCGATCGAGAAAGGGTTCGAGGGTCTGGTCCAGCACGTCCAGCCGAGCGGGCACGCCGCGCACCAGATCACGAAAATAGTCCACTTCGAAGTTGCGCTGGGGGTGTTCCACCAGAAAATGGTTGATGATCTCCCCCAGGTCGTCGCCGGTGACCTGCCACTGATAGAGCGCCTGGAGCGCCAGGCGGCGGGACCGGGAGCGCGCGCGACTCACAGGCGGCGCAGCAGGTTGACCATTTCGATGGCGGTCGCCGCCGCCTCTCCCCCCTTGTTGCCGGCCTTGGTGCCGGCGCGTTCGATGGCCTGCTCGATGGTGTCCACGGTGAGCACGCCGAAGGCGATGGGAATGCCGTGCTTGAGGGTGACCTGGGCCATACCCTTGACCGCTTCTCCGGCCACGTATTCGAAATGGGGGGTCCCGCCGCGAATGACCGCCCCCAGGGCGATGATGGCGTCGTACTCGCCGCTGGCGGCCACCTTGTCCAGCACCAACGGCATCTCGAAGGCGCCGGGCAGACGCACGATGGTGATCTCCTCGTCCTTGGCGCCATGGCGGCGCAGGGTGTCCAGGGCGCCGGCCTCCAGGTGCTCGACGATGAAGCCGTTCCAGCGCGACACCACCAGACAGTAGCGTGCGCCGCCGGCGACCAGGTCGCCCTCGATGGTTTTGATGCTCATGTCTCTTTCAACCCTCGTCCTTAACAATTGATGTTCGGCCCGGGGGCGGGCCTCCTACGGAACAGGCGTAGGCCCGCCGAGGCCGCAGGCCGACGCGGACACATCGACCAGGTCCGCCGGGGTCGGCCGCGGTGCGGCCTCGCCCGGCCTACGCAAGGTCTTCACCACCAAGCGTAGGAGCGGCGCCCCCGCCGCGAACCCGCACAGGGAAGTGCGGCGCGAAGCGGAGGCGGCGGAAAACCGCGTTTTACGCCGCCGACGAGGAAACGGGCAGGGAAAGCCCGTTTCCGATCCGACCGGCACGGCGCCCCCGCCGCGAATGTTCGGCCCGGGGGCGGGCCTCCTACGATGTCTCTTCCTCCGCCAGTTCGAAATCCACGAACTCGGTCACCTCCAAATGGAAACCCGCCAGCGCGTGCAGGTGCTTGGGCGCGCTCATGACGCGCATCTTCTTCACGCCCAAGTCGATGAGGATCTGCGCACCCACGCCGAAGGTACGCAGCTCTTTGTCCTTGATCTTACCCAGATCGATGCTGGGGCCCGCCTCGCCCGTACCCTTGAGATGGCAGGCCTGGATGCGCTGGACGATGTCCCGCGCCGTGTCGTGGTTGCGCAGGATGACGATCACCCCCTTGCCCTCGTGGGCCACCTGCTTCATGGCGTGGCGCAGCGGCCATCCACACTCGGAAAAAGTGCTGCCGAGCAGGTCACAAAGACTGTTCTGCACGTGAACCCGAACCAGCACCGGCTCGTCCGGATCGATGCGTCCTTTGACCAGCGCCAAGTGCAGCTCGTTGTCGACCACATCCTGATAGGCCACCACGCGGAATTCGCCGGCTTCGGTGGGCAGCAGGCACTCATTGACCCGTTCCACCGTCTTTTCATTGCGAATGCGGTATTCGATGAGATCGGCGATGGTGCCGATCTTGAGCCCATGCGTTGCGGCGAACTTCTCCAGGTCGGGACGGCGCGCCATGGTGCCGTCCTCGTTGAGGATCTCGACGATGACCGCCGCCGGCTCGAAACCGGCCAGGCGCGCCAGGTCACAACCCGCTTCGGTGTGGCCCGCGCGCACCAGCACCCCGCCCGGCTGCGCCATGAGAGGAAAAATGTGTCCGGGCTGGACCAGATCCTCGGGCCTGGCATCGGGCTTGACCGCCGCCAGCACGGTGCGTGCGCGATCGGCCGCCGAGATGCCGGTGGTGACCCCTTCGGCCGCTTCGATGGAGACGGTGAAGTTGGTGGACTCGAGCTGGTCGTCGGCATTGACCATGAGCGGCAGCCGCAACTGTTGACAGCGCTCCTTGGTGAGGGTGAGACAGATGAGCCCACGGCCGTACTTGGCCATGAAGTTGATGGCCTCGGGGGTGATCTTTTCCGCCGCGATGAGCAGATCGCCCTCATTCTCGCGGTCTTCGTCGTCCATGATGATCACCATCCGCCCGCGGCGGAGATCTTCGACGATTTCTTCGATAGTATTGAGCGCCATGGCAGGCATTCCGGCATGCGTCGGAAAAGGCGGGAATTCTAGCATGAAGGCGCAGGACCACGAGAAGCGGGAAGCCGAAGGGGTCATCAGATTCCGGCTCGATCACCAACCCGGCGGCCCCGCGGAGGCGGTGGTGACGGCCCCACTGCGCGCCTGGTTCGTGGTGCTCCGCCGGCTGGCACTGTTGGGGCGGGATCCCGCCCGGTATCTGGGGTACGCCTATGGCAACCTGAGCCGCAAGGTGGAAAAGGGGTTCTGGATCACCTGTACCCAGACCGCAGGCCGCCACACCTTGGCGCCGGACCATTTCACCCGGGTGTCCGGCTGGGACCTGGCGGCCAACCGCCTACGCGCTCAAGGCCCCTGCCGTCCCTCCTCCGAGGCGCTCACCCACGCGGTGGTATATGAAGCAGCCCCCTCGGCCCGCTTCGTGTTCCATGTCCACTCTCCCACCATCTGGTGTCAGGCCGAAGCGCTGGGGCTGGCCGTGACCGACCCGAACGCCGAATACGGCACGCCGGCCATGGCGGAAGAGACCTTGCGGATCATCGCCGGTATGGGCCGCCCCGGCACGGGCGCCCTCTCCATGGGCGGACACGAAGACGGCATCCTCGCCTGGGGAGAGACGGCCGAAGCGGCCGGCACCCGCCTCGTGGCCCTGCTGGCGGCGGCGCTGGAACACACGGGGGAATAGTCGGCGCTTCCATTCCGTCTCTTCCGCCGACCACCCACCGGGAGAAAAGCGTCCTTGCCATCCGATCCGGCCGCATCGAGCAACTGAAGGTCACCGGCCGTCCGCCGGGCAGACCGAAACTCGAGTCGTTCAGACAACCATGATCGCGCCCCCACCACCGGTGGTGGGCGCAAGTCTCTTCAAATTGGAACAACCGGACACCCTCCCCACAGAGCCCTTCCGGCCCGTCGAAAGATCACTTTCGTATGTGGATCCGCCAGTGGTTCCCCTGCGGGCTAAGCCCCTGGAACCGGATGCGCCGTTCCCGGCACCAGGTCCGGACGTCGGCGCCGCAAGGGGGATAACTGATGAGCAGCTCGACCCGGGTACCTTGGGGCAGCGCCGCCACCGCCCGGTCGATGGCCAGAAGGTAGCCGGGGCAGGTCTGGCCGCGCACGTCGACGACCGCCGCCTCCCCCTGCCAACGCACCTCGGCCTCGACGGTGCGGCGCACGGAGCGGCGGAAGGGCCACACGGCTCAGTCGGTGCGGAAGCCGGCCCGGGCCAGGGCCTCCAGGGTGACGCCCCGGGCAGCGGGATCGGCCGCCTTCTCGCCCAGCAGCAGCCGCTCGAGGTAGCGCGCCACCAGGTCCACCTCGAGGTTGACCCGGGTACCCACCTGGTAGGTGTCCATGATGGTCTCCTGCAGGGTGTGGGGCACGATGTTGAGGTGGAAGCGCGCCCCCTCCACGCCGTTCACCGTGAGGCTGGTGCCGTCCACGGTGATGGACCCCTTGTGAGCGATGTAGCGGGCCAGTT